>CAYRKB010000060.1:17950-23624 GCA_964424705.1 uncultured Victivallales bacterium | reverse complement strand
AGCGACAACGGGCAACTCCGACTGGAGATGCGGCGACCCCGCCGCGTTCGCTCCGAGCTTCGCCGCATCTCCCCCGGGCGGCGATCCCCGGAACTCACATGCGCTCTCTACGGGATTTCGCGGCGGCGTCTAGGGTTTTTCCCTGTTGCCGACGAAGGCCGTCCACCCTAGTGTCGTCTCAAGCACAATCACACAATTGCATTGCCCGGCTCAGTCCAGTATGCTCCGGCCGAAAGCTTGTCGATCGGGGCGTAGGAACAAGTCAGGCGGGATCGCCGGACGACGACAGAAAGGCGGCGGAGATGACCGTACGACTGGTGCTTGCGGATGACCATGCGATGATGCGGGAGGGGCTCAAGGCCCTCATCGCGAAAGAATCTGGCCTGGAGGTTGTCGGTGAGGCAGACAACGGCAAGGCCACCCTTGAACTCGCCCGGAAGGTCGGCCCGCACATCGTGGTCATGGACGTGGCCATGCCTGACATGAACGGCATTGAAGCGACGCGGAAACTCTTGAAGGCGAGTCCGAACGTCAAGGTCGTGGCGCTGTCCGGGCACGCCAACCGGGAGTTTGTCCGCGAGATGCTGAAGGCCGGCGCTTCGGCATACGTGCTGAAGTCTCGGGCCTATGAAGAGCTTGTGCGTGCGATCCGGGAGGTCGTCAAGGGAAAGAAGTACCTCAGCCCGGACATCGCACAGGGCGTGGTGGACGAGTACGTCGAGATGTCGTCGTCCGTGAGCGCCCAGCCGGTGTTCGTTGTGCTGACGGACCGTGAACGCGAAGCCCTGCAGCTTATCGCCGAGGGCAAGAGCACGAAAGATGTGGCCGTCGCCTTGAGCGTCAGCGTGAAAACGGTCGAGACCCACCGCCACAACATCATGGACAAACTAAACCTGCACAGCGTGGCGGAGCTTACCAAGTACGCAATCCGGGAAGGCATTACGTCGGTAAATGTGTGATGAGAATCCTGCTGATAGAAGACCACAAGCCGACGCGCGATGAATTGCGTGCAATGATCGAGCGCGAGCCGGATATGACCGTCGTCGCCGAGGCGGAAACCGGCGAAGAAGGCTTGGCGATGGCCCGCGAAGAACACCCCGATGTCGTGGTCATGGATATCCTGTTGCCCGGCATAAACGGCATCGAGACCACGCGCAGGATTCTTGACGAACAGCCCGACATCAAGGTGCTGGCGCTCTCCAATCATTTCGGGGAGAGCCTGGTGCAGGCCATCCTTGACGGCGGGGGGATGGGCTACGTGCGAAAGAGCATGGCCTTTGAGGATCTCATTCCCGCGCTGCACTCCATATCGACGAGAAAGCGGTACATGAGCAAGGGCAACGGCGACCGCAAGCTCTAGCCTCTTTCTACAACTTTGCCTAGCCCCTTTGTCCCATTTACCCTGCGCCGGGTAAAACGTATAGTCCCACTAGTTCTGCAGGCGAGTCGCCCTCGAAATGCCGGCGCACGTATTTGGCCGGCCGCCATGGATGGAAGAAAATGAAAATCGGTATAAAAGAAGCCAGCTCCGCCCTCCACGCCGCCCACAATGCGTGCGCTGAACTGCTCGCCGACGCCGGGGCCTGCCCCGCTGCCGTCGCCGCCGCCCGCAAGGCCCTCGGAGAAGCCCGCAACGTCTACGACGCAGCCTACGAGGAAGACTACGGCGCTGTTCGTGGCGACATCAGGCCGCCTTCAATCCTGTTCTGCGCGCGGCCCTCGCGGGAGGCCGCTCATCACCACGCCGCAGCGGCGAGGTAGAAAGCCCGTCATGAAAGCGGTGGAGCCCGCATGCCGCGCTTTGGCCTCCGGCAATTCCCGTGTGGGCGCGGCAGTTAGTCCCTCCGCGCGGGCGGCACCGGCTCTGCTTCTTGCAAAGGATAATGAACTCATGCCGGCATCTATCCGATTTTCTGGCCACAGAGAGGGGCGTCATTCAGAAGCATCTCGACGAGCACCGCTATCTGCGGCATATGGACAACAAGAGCGATGCGTTGGCTTCGTTTATTCATGACTACGGGTGGCTGATGAGGGAGCTGTATTGCACCAAGATCTGTGAGGACTGTTCCTCCTGCGAACGGGCGGGGGAACTGAGCCGCCATGGCGACCTGCTGCGTAATAGTCGGGCGGGGCTCGCCATGGCCGGGCGAAGCACGTGAACCTGTCGCCGAAGAGTCTTCGCAAAGGGCGGTCGCGCCGGGCGGCGATCCTGATGGCGGCCATTCTTGCCGCCGCAGCCCTGTGTTCCTGGCAGATTGTCGTGCAGGCGGACCGCGAGCTGCGCGCCGACCTCCTTCAGCAGGCCCGCCTGGTGGTACAGGCGCTGAACGTCGAGCGCATCGCGGCGCTCGCCGGCACAAAAGCCGATCTGGACCTGCCGGACTACCAGCAGCTCAAGCAGCAGCTCGTCTCGATCGGCAGGGCGAACCCGAAATGCAAATGGTTCTACCTGATGGGCCGCAAGGCCGACGGCTCTGTATTCTTCTTTGCGGACAGCGAAGCCGAGGACGTCGAGGATGCAACGATTCCGGGAGACGCGTACGAAGAGGTATCCCCGGGCTATCACAGAGCCTTCGATGGCGTGGAAGCGGTGGTCGGCCCCGTGCCGGATCGCTGGGGCTTGTGGATTACCGCCCTGGTCCCGATTGCCGGCCGGAGCTCCGGTGCCGCGCTCGCCGTGCTGGGCATGGACATCGACGCCCGCGAATGGAAATGGGATGTGCTCGCCCGGTCGGCGATCCCCGAGGGGCTGATCCTCGTGCTGCTTATCGCGCTGGCCTCTGCATGCCTTTCCACCCGCCAGGTCGCCGCGGCGCCCCGGCCGATCCTGCGGCACCTGTTGCCCCCCCTGGCGACCACGCTGGCATTCGTGCTGCTGGGCGCGGGAATCCTCCTGCAGCGCCAACACCGGCGGCACCTGGACGCGCTCGTCACAGACCGCGTCGCCGAAATCTCCGTGGAGCTCCGCGCAGCTCTGGATGGTCAGATCTTGGGCCTGTCCACAGCCACGGAACTGATCGCAGCCGACGCCAGCGTGCAGATAGCGATTCGCAAGGGCGATCACAGCGGGCTTCTGGCAGCCTGGCAACCTGTCTTCGAGACGCTGCGCCGGGAGCAGCGCCTCACGCATTTCCAGTTCTTCGACGCCAACCGCGTCAGCATGCTGCGGGCCCACATGCCGGACATCCAATGCGCCGATCTGAACAGGAACCCCACAGCCCTGAAAGCCGAGAGCAGCGGAAAAGCGATCTCCGGAATGGAGCGGGAACCCATGGGCTCGCTCACCCTGCGGGTGGTGCACCCGATCTTCGCCGACGGTAACCTTGCCGGCTTTGTGGAAGCGAGCCGGGACATCAAGAACGTGATGCAATCGCTGCACGTCGCCGCCGACGTCCAGCTGGCCGTGGTCGTCCGCAAGGAGGCGCTGAGCGCACAGATTCCAGACGCCCGCATGCTTGCGGACGAAGCGTGCCGGTCCTGTCACCGCAGAGAGCCGGACTGGGACCGCCTGCCCCGCAGCGCCGTGATCTACTGCTCGCTTGGCCGCCTGCCTGATGCCTTTGCGCTTTGGGCAGATCAGGTTGTCGGCGGGCTCAACCCGGACAGAACGGCGCGGAGCATAGCCTCCGGCGGGAGGACCTGGCACGCATCCGCAATGCACCTGCACGATATCTCCGGCAGGGAGGTTGGCGATCTTCTGATCATGAGCGACTTCACCGCCCAGGCGGCGGCGTTCGCGCGCCTGATGGTCCTCGGTGGAACTGGCGGAATACTGCTGCTTGCGCTGCTGACAGGCGGCCTCTACATCCTGCTCCGCCGCACGGATGAAGGCATCCGCGCCCAGCAGGTCCGGCTGAGCGAGAACGAAATGCGATACCGCCTGCTGTTCGAACAGCAGCACGACGCCATCATGACCCTGGGCCCGCCTTCCTGGCGTTTCACCTCGTGCAATCCGGCGACTGTGAAGATGTTCGGCTGCAGAGATGCCGGGGAGTTCACGGCGGCAGGGCCGTGGGAGCTGTCTCCCGAACGGCAGCCCGACGGACGCCTCTCATCGGAGAAGGCCATGGAGATGATCGAGACGGCCCTGAGGGAAGGTTCTCATTCCTTCGAGTGGACGCACCGGCAGCTGAACGGAGCGGAGTTTCCCGCCATTGTAGTGCTGACCCGCGTCATGATAGCGGACGATCCATTCCTTCAGGCCACTGTGCGCGATATCACCCTGAGCAGGCGGAAGGAGCTCTATGACGCCTTGCGGCAGAGCATCCTCCAAATCCTGAACGAGCCGGGCACCTGGAAGGAGGCCGTCCAGCGCATCCTCGCCGAAGTGAAGGCGCGGACGGGATTCGATGCCGTGGGCATCCGCCTGCAAAGCGAAGGCGACTACCCCTACGCCGCCCAGGCTGGCTTTTCCACGGACTTCGTGCTGACGGAAGAAACGCTCATCGAGCGCAGCGCGGACGGCGGGGTGTGCCGGGATAAAGACGGCAATGTCAAGCTGGAGTGCACGTGCGGCCTGGTGCTGTCGGGCAGGACAGACCCCTCCCTCCCGTTCTTCACGCGGGGCGGGAGCTTCTGGACAAACGACTCCCTTGAGCTTCTGAAGCTTCCGGCCGATCAGGACCCCCGACTGAATCCGCGCAACCGGTGCATTCACGACGGCTATGCATCCTTTGCTCTGGTGCCCATTCGAGTCGGCGGCGGGATTGTGGGGCTAATCCAGCTCAACGACCGGCGCAAAGGCCGCTTCTCCCTCGAAACAGTTGAATTAATGGAGACGATCGCCATGCACATCGGCGCGGCGATGATGCGTAAACAGGCTGAAGAAACGCTGCGCAATGAGCGGGAGAACCTGAACGCCATTTTTGCGGCGGCGCCAGTAGGGATGCTCCTGCTCGACGAAGAACAGATGATCGTGAATTCCAACGCTGTGCTCGCGCGGCTGGTGTCCAGGTCTCCCGGCCAGATCAACCGGCACCACGGCGGGAGCGGGCTGGGATGCGCGCACAGCTTCGAGAACGAGAGCGGGTGCGGGTACTCCCCGTCATGTCCGAATTGTCTCCTGGTCAAGAGCATCCGGCAGGTTCTGCAGACGGGGAGCTCCGTGCGCGGGGCGGAGATCCATTACTCCCTTTTGATTGACGGCAAGGAACATCACCCCTGGCTGAGCGTCAGCGCCGAACCTGTGGTGCTGGGAGGCCGCAGGCACGTCGTCGTCGCCGTCGATGACATCACCGCGCGAAAACTGATCGAGGCGGACCTCCTGGAAACCAACCGGCAGCTCGAGCGGGCCACCGCCCGGGCCAACGCGATGGCCGCCGAGGCCGAGATGGCCAGCGCCGCCAAGAGCGAGTTCCTGGCCAACATGAGCCACGAGATCCGCACGCCCATGAACGGCGTGATCGGCATGACCGGGCTTCTGCTGGACACGCAGCTCACGGAGGAGCAGCGCCGCTACGCCAACATCGTGCGCACCAGCGGAGAAAACCTGCTGGGCCTGATCAACGATATTCTCGACTTCTCGAAGATGGAGGCGAAGAGGCTCGACCTGGAGACTCTGGACTTCGATCTGACCGGCCTGATGGATAACCTCGCCGCCACTCTTGCCTTGGCAGCGGACAACAAGGGCCTCGAGCTGCGCTGCGCCGTCGATCCCGCCGTGCCCGCGCTGCTG
>CAYRKB010000060.1:16593-17940 GCA_964424705.1 uncultured Victivallales bacterium | reverse complement strand
GAGGCCGAACTGGCCAGCTCCGCCAAAGGCGAGTTTCTGGCTAACATGAGCCACGAGATCCGCACGCCCATGAACGGCGTAATCGGCATGACAGGCCTCCTTCTGGACACGGAGCTGAACGAAGAGCAGCGCCGCTACGCCAACATCGTACGCGTCAGCGGCGAAGGCCTGCTGGGATTGCTCAACGATATCCTCGACTTCTCGAAGATGGAGGCAAGGAAACTCGACCTGGAGACTCTGGACTTCGATCTGACCGGCCTGATGGATGACCTCTCCGCTGTTCTTGCCGCGTCGGCGCACAACAAGGGCCTCGAGCTGCGCTGCACCGTCGATCCCGCCGTGCCCGCGCTGCTGCGCGGCGACCCCGGCCGCCTGCGCCAGATCCTCACCAATCTCGTCAGCAACGCCATCAAGTTCACCTCCGCCGGCGAAGTGGCCGTGCACGTCGAGGTCGCAGCCAGTGATCGCTCTCCTTCCGTCCTCCTCCGCTTCACGGTGCGCGACACGGGCATCGGCATCCCCGCTAGCAAGATCGGCCTGCTCTTCGAGAAGTTCAGCCAGGTGGACACCTCGACCACGCGGTTGCACGGCGGCACCGGCCTTGGGCTGGCCATCTCGAAACAGCTGGCGGAGCTGATGGGCGGAGCGATCGGCGTGAGCAGCACGGCGGGACAGGGCTCGGAGGTCTGGTTTACCGCGCGATTCGGCCGCCTGGCCGAAGGAGCGCAGGCGGAAGCCGTTCCGCCCACCCGGAATTCAACGCAGCAGGTCAGAGCCGAGCCCCCTGTGGCTCGCGACCTGCTGAACCTGTTCGCCGACCGCAACGCCCGCATCCTGCTGGCCGAGGACAACTCCGTCAACCGGGAAGTCGCACAGGGCATTCTGAAGAAGCTTGGCTTGCGCGCCGACACCGTGGCAGACGGCGCCGAAGCCCTAAAGGCCCTCGACCTCCGCCCCTACGACCTCGTCCTGATGGATGTGCAGATGCCCTTGATGGACGGCCTGGAGGCGACAGGGAGGATCAGGAAGGCGGAAGAAGGAAGGCAGAGGTCAGAGGTCGGAGGTCGGAAGTCAGAAGAGCGAGGTCGGCAGTCGGAAGGCAGAGGTCAGCAAGATGATTTCCGATCGCTGACCGCCGACCTCCGACCTCCCACCTTCCACCTCCCACCTTCTTCTCCTCCTCCCGCCCACCTTCCCATCATCGCCATGACGGCCCACACCATGAAGAGCGACCAGGAGCGATGTCTGGCCGCGGGCATGGACGACTACGTATCCAAGCCGATCTCGCCGCAGGTACTGGCCGAGGTGCTGGAGAAATGGCTGCCGAAGGAGACAGAAGCCAGGACT
>CAYRKB010000060.1:8401-16493 GCA_964424705.1 uncultured Victivallales bacterium | reverse complement strand
CAGGAGACAGAAGCCAGGACTCAGGAGACAGAAGCCAGGACTCAGGAGACAGAAGCCAGGACTCAGGAGACAGAAGTCACGACAGATCAGGGGCCGGAAGTCGGGAGACAGGAGACAGGTGGCAGCTCCAGTTCATCGTTGCCTGTTTTTGACCGCACGGGAATGCTGGCGCGCATGATGGGCGACCAGGAATTGACGCGTTTCGTCTTGGACGGGTTCCTGGGCGACATGCCACTGCTGATCGCGGCTCTGCGGCACGACCTGGAAGCCGGTGACATCACGAGCGCCACGCGCCAGGCCCACACCATCAAGGGCGCCTCGTCCGCCGTGGGCGGCGAGCGCCTGCGCGCCACAGCCGACGAAATGGAACAAGCCGGCCGGTCCGGCGACCTGCAAGCCGCCACGGCGCGCCTCGCGGTACTTGTGGCTGAATTTGACGCGCTGAGGACGGAGATAATAAAACAAGGAGAACGCCATGAAGACGCTGATTGTCGAAGATGATTTCACCAGCCGACTGCTTCTGCAAGAACTGCTGAGAGGCTACGGCCCGTCCCACATTGCCGTCAACGGCAAGGAAGCGGTCGCGGCCGTGCGCGGCTCGCACGCGGCCGGCGAGCCCTACGACCTGATCTGCATGGATATCATGATGCCCGAGATGGATGGGCAGCAGGCGCTCAAGGAGATCCGCGCCCTGGAGAAAGAGCGCGGCATCGTCTATACCGACGGCGCAAAGATCGTGATGACCACGGCGCTGGGAGACGTGAAGAATGCGGCCGCGGCCTACCACGGCCTGTGCGATGCGTACCTGACCAAGCCGATCCAGAAGGCCAAGCTCCTCAAGGAGTTGCGCGAGCTCAAACTGATCCCATGAGAAGGGAGCCGAAACCGATTTCCATCTGACAACCGTTTCTGCTATACTTGCCAGCTATGAATGCTACATCCCCCTTCGCTGTGGTGGTCAACGATGACCGCATCCAACTTGCAGTGCTTTCGGCGTTCACCCGCAAAGCGGGCTTAGAGCCACTCCCGTTCACCGGCGCCGAAGACGCCCTGGCGGCGATGGTCGAGTCCGCCCGGGGCGGCAGCCTTCCCGCGCTCGTGGTGACTGACATCCACATGCCCGGGATCGACGGATGGCGCTTCTGCCGGCTGCTGCGCTCGCCCGAGTACGCAGCGTTGAATCATATCCCCATTCTGGTGGTCTCGGCCACTTTCGCCGGCGACGAGCCCGACCGCATCTCCACCGACCTGGGGGCCGATGCCTTCCTGGCCGCCCCCACGGACGGCAGACACTTCGTCGCAAAGGTGCGGGCGATCCTGAGCGGCGAGCGGCCGCGCCCCACCGTGCGCGTGCTGATCGTCGAAGACGGCCCGCTGCAGGCCGCCGACCTCCAGCGGGCTTTCACGGCCAACGGCTACCAGGCCGACGTGGCCATCTCGGCCGGCGCGGCCGCGGAGGCTTTCGGGAAGAATGCCTATGACATCGCCGTGCTGGACAATCTCCTGCCCGACGGCACGGGCACCGCCCTGCTCGAATCCTTTCGGGCGCTGCGGCCGGATTGCGTCTGCGTGATGATGACAGCCAGCCCGAAGCCGGGCCAGGCCATTGATTGGATGAAGCGAGGCGCGGCCGCCTGCCTGCAGAAGCCCTTCGAGCCCCCCTACCTGATTGAGCTGTGTGCCCGGGCACGCCGGGAGCGGGCCCTGCTGCGGTTGCAGGACCTGCTCGACCTGCGCACGCGCGAGCTGCAGGAGAGCGAGGCGCGCTTCAGCCAGCTGATCGCCCAGTCGCCCATGAGCATCCAGCTGCTGGATTCCGCCGGCAAGTGCCTGCTCGTCAACCGCGCCTTCGAGGACCTGTGGGGGTTGCCCTTCGCGCAGATTCAGGACCTCCCCCTTCTCGACGACGACCGGTTCAAGGACGCCATCGTCAGGGCAGGCCTGCAGCGGGCTTTTGCCGGGGAAACGGCTGACATTCCGGCCATGGATTACAGGCCGATAGCCGGGCCCTTTGCGGGGCGCGCGCGCGTCGTGCAGGGCGTTGCCTACCCGATCAAGGACAAATCGGGCGCCGTGCTGCAGGTCGCCCTGATCCACCAGGACACCACCGAGCGCGCGCAGGCTGAGGCAGAGAACGCCAAGCTCATTGCCCAGCTTCACCACGCCCAGAAGATGGAATCCATCGGGCGGCTGGCGGGCGGAGTGGCGCACGATTTCGGCAACATGCTGCAGAGTACGATGAACTACCTCGCACTGTGCCGGGACGAGCTTGCACCCGCACATCCCGCGCTCGGCTACATCGAAGAGATGAACAACAACGCCCGCCGCTCGGCCGACCTCGTGCGCCAGCTGCTCGCCTTCGCCTGCAAGCAGGCGATCGCGCCAAGGCTGATACCCCTGAACGACATCGTCACCGACACGCTCAAGATGCTGCGACAAATCCTCAGCGAGAACGTCGCGCTGGCCTGGACGCCGCACCGCAACTCGCTGACGGTGATGATGGACCCCCAGCAGGTTGCCGAGATCCTCGTCAGCCTCGCGGCCAACGCGCAGAACGCGATTACCGATGGGGGCAAGCTCAGCATCGAAACCCAGGCCGTCACGCTCGATGCGGACTTTTGCTCCGAGCATGAAGGCTCCGCGCCCGGCCCCTACGCGCTGCTGCGGGTTTCTGACAATGGCTGCGGCATGGACCAAGAGTCCCTGAAGCTGCTGTTCGAGCCGTTCTTCAGCACCCGGGACATTGGCAAGGGCACGGGGCTTGGGCTGGCCTCGGTGTATGGCATCGTAAAGCAGAACGGGGGCTTCATCGAAGCGTCCAGCGATCTGGGCGTGGGGACAGACTTCTGGATCTACCTGCCTCAGGCGACTCCCGCCGCCATCGCGGCGGACGCGTCCACGGGGGAGCGGCCGGGCGGCGCCGAGACCATCCTGCTGGTGGAGGACGAGGCGTCTATTCGCGTCACCGCGCAGAGGGTCCTCCGGAAGCTGGGCTACACCGTCCTCATCGCGGATAGCGCTGAAGAGGCCTGCCGCCAGGCCGCGGAGCATGCCGGCGCGATCCACCTTATCCTAACCGACGTGGTCCTGCCGGACCAGAGCGGCTGGGCCCTGGCGGCGCAGCTGGCGGCGCGGCACCCGGGGACGAAACTCCTGTTCATGTCCGGGCACGCCGCCGACACCATCGGGCAGCGGGGGGCGCTGGAGCAGGATGTGGACTTTCTTGCCAAACCTTTTTCGCGCGACGATCTCGCCCGCAAGGTCAGGGAGACGCTGGACCGGTAGCGCTGCGCCCCCTTCGAGAGTCAGGTCGAGAGCAGCGCGCATCCCGAGGCCCCGGCCCCCGCCTTCGTCATGTGCGCCACGCCACGCTCCTGAAAGAATGGATTCGCTGTGTCAGTCTTCCCGGCCGGTTTCTACAGCGCGACAATCCGGTCCTCGGGCGTGAGCAGCTTGGTGATGCGAATCCCGAAGTTCTCGTCCACGACCACGACGTCGCCATGGCCGACGAGCTTGCCGTTGACGACAAGATCCGCCGGGCTTCCCGTAAGACGGTCGAGCGAGACAATGGCCCCCTGCCCAAGCCGGAGGATTTCGCCAATCGAGAGCACTGTGCGCCCAAGCTCAACTCGCACGTCGACCGCGATGTCCAGGATCATCTTCAGGTTCTGGTCGCGGCTGGCGGGATTCTTCTTCGCGTCCGCCTTGCCCGCGTCAATCTCCGGCAGCTCCACCGACTCCGCCTCGCCGCTCCGGGTCTTCTCATTTTCGGCCATGGTAATCGCTTCCTTTCCGGGCGGCCCGCCGCCGCACCCACCCCCGCCTTCGCCCGGGCGCAAGCCCCTCTCCCGGGCCGCCTATTGCAACATCACCGCAACTCTTCCCTTGTGCCGGCCCGGCACGCCGAGGAAGCCCGGATGGTCCCCCACGCGGACCTCCAGCGGCCGGTCGCAGCGGCGGTCCAGGCAGATCACGTCGCCGGGCGCCAGGTGCGTCAGCGCGCCCGCCGACATCTGCCCCACGCCCACCACCACGCGCAGGTTGAGCGGCACCACGTCCAGCGCCCGCAGCATCGCGTCTCCGCCGTCCCCCCCTCCCACACGGCGCGACCCGGCGCGCTTCTCCGCCGCGGACAGCGCCGCCTGGATGACGTCGAACGGGTAGCACAGGGTCATGGATCCCGTCACCTCGCCGATCCGCACGTCGTACAGCATGCTCATGCAGGCGGTTTCCGGCGTCGTCACCTGCACGTATTCGGGGTTGGACTCGATCGCGGTAATGTCGAAGGAGACTTCCGTCATGGTCGCCCATGCTTCCGACAGGTTCTTCAGCAGCGTCCGGATGACGCTGCTGAAAATATTAGTTTCAAGGGCGGTGAGGTCCCGCGGCTCGATGGCGCCATGCCCGTTGCCGCCCAGCAGAATATCGTTCACGGTCATCACGATCGGCAGCTCAATCTGCAGCGCGATTGTGCCGATATTGGGCTTTGTGGCCAGGGCGGCAAGGTAGGTCGGGTTGCTCAGCGAGATTGTAAACTCGCCGTAGCTGATCTGGTCCACCGCCACCAGCTTGATCTCAACGCCTGCTTTCAGCACGGCCAACAGTCCGGCCTGGAACGCCTTGCCTGCGGCCTCATGCATCATCTGCAGCGCATGGTGCTGGTCGCTGGCGACAATGTGCGGCTTGCGGAAATCGTACGCCACCACCTTCACCTGCGAAGGGCCCGCCGGGGCCGGCGCTTCGGCCTCTTCGATGGCCGCCCCGCTCTTCACCGCGGCGCGCAGCGCATCGATTTCCGCCTGTGAAAGAGTGTCGCCCATGGTGCTGCCTCACTGAATCAGGTATTCGCTGAAATAGACGTCCACAACCGACCCCGCCATCTTGTGCTCGATCAGGGCGTTGAGCCCCTTCTTGATGTCGTCCTTCAGAAGCTCGCGGCCCTTCGCCCCGTCCAGCTCGTCGATGGTCCGGGCGCTGGCCACGCCGGCGATCTTGTCGATCAGCATGGCCTTCATCGGCGTCAGCTTGGCCGCGGCCCCCTCCTCGCTGAGCACCAGGTGCGGAGTAATCCGGAGCACGCGCGTCCCCTTCGTCTCGGCGATGTTGACCATCAGCATTTCCATGACCATCTCCGCCGTCGCCGGAGACGCCTCCTCCGGCGCCGCAGCCGCCTTTTCGCTCGTAGCAGGCTGGGACAGCTTCACGACAAAGTAGCTCGCCAGCGGGGTCAGCAGCATCACCAGCAGCCCGATGATCGTCACAACCATCGTCCCGGAATGCCCCTCTCCCGGCCGCGCGTTCGCAGCCTTGGATTCATCGCGGTCCTCGGCTACATCCACAACCGTTACGTCGCTGCCTTTGCCATTCTTGTCGGCCATGACTTCACGACTCCTTCTTCCCGTCGCTTCACGCGATGGCGCCGCCCAGGCCCTGCCTGCGCCCGCTATCCAGTAAGAGCAGCCCCGATGCCGCCACGCCAGAGCGCGATCGGACGGAAAACGCAACACCCGGAGCGCGACACTTATCACGCTCCGGGTGCTAGCATCGCCCTCTTACCGCTTCAAGCCAAGCAGGACCTGCATCATTTCGTCCGCCGTCGTGATGGTCTTGGAATTGGCCTGGTAGCCGCGCTGGGTGATGATCATGTCCGTGAACTCCCGCGCCAGGTCTACATTGGAGTTCTCCAGGTATCCCTGCATGATGCTCACCGTCGACGCGTTCGCTGCGCCCGTCAGCGCCGGCTGCGTCGCGCTGGCGGCCGCCGTCCACTGGTACATGTTGCCGCCCGTCGCAAGCAGCCCGTTATTGTTCTGGAATGAGACAACCGCCACCGCGCCGACCGGATAATACGCCCCGTCGGAGCCGATGGAGCTGACGGTTCCGTCCGCCGCCACGGTGTAAGAGACCAGGTCGACGCCTGCCGCCATGCCCGCCTTCAGGTTGAGAGGCTGCCCGTCGGTGCCCAGCACCGTGTAGCCCGAGGACGTGATCAGCTGAACCGTCGTGGGGTCTTTGGCGTCCAGGACGAAGTCCCCGGCCCGCGTGTAGAACTGGTTGCCCGTGCCAACGCCCGCGGCGTCCGTCTGCTGTACCACGAAGAACCCGTCGTTTTGCAGGGCCAGATTTGACAGCAGGCCCGTCTGCGCGAGGGCCCCGCCGCCAAAATCCCGGGTGATCAAACCCATGGTGACGCCGGACCCCAGCTGTTGTCCGGCCCGGTTGGCGGCCGGAGCAGTAATCGTCTCCACCAGAGACTCCCTGAATGTCACTTCGCTTTCCTTGTACCCGACGGTGTTCACGTTGGCAATGTCATTGGCAATGACATCCATGCGCTGCTGATGGGCGCTCAATCCCGAGATACCGCTTGATAGTGATGATCCGTTCATATGGCTCCTCTTCTTTTCTCCGTGCTTGTTTTTCTCTACTCCTTGATCGGGGTGATGGCGACAATGTCGCTCATCGCGACGTCTTCGCCACCCAGGCTCAACGTCAAGGCACCATTCTCCCAGGCGACCCGCTCAACAATCCCCGCGACCGTGGTGCCGTCCTTCAGGTCAAGGAGTACGTTCTGCCCGTTCAGCCCCTGCGACTGAAGCAATGCATTCTCCCCGCGCATTGCCGCGATCTCTTTGTTCATCCCTTGCATCTGCTCAAGCGCGCTGAACTGCGCCAGCTGGGCAACCATGGCCTGCGCATCCATCGGCTGAAGCGGGTCCTGGTTCTGAAGCTGCGTCACCAGCAGCTTCAGAAATTCGTCCTTTCCCAACTCGCCCCCCGGGGCCGCTGTCGTCGCCCCTGGCAAGCCCTGACTGCTCCCCACTGCTGCAATGGTCATCTTCTCATCTCCTTTCTGCCTGCCGTCAGGCGACCAGCCAGACTCCGTTTTCACGCCCGCCGCGCCATGCCGGCGCACCGTTCGCAACGCCGCTCACGCCCGCCAGCTCATCGCGCCCGGCGCTCCGGATCCCGCGCCCCCGCCCGCGGTCGGGCGGGCGCTGCGGCCGCCTGGGATCGGCCCCCTCCTGCCGGGACCTCACGTCGAGCTGGGAAAGCGAGTAGCCGCTATTCTGCACGACGTCCCGCAGCGCTTGAAAGTGCTCCGACAGCACGGCCCGCGAGGAGGCCGTCTCCGTCACCAGCTCCAGTGACATCTCCTTGCCCGACATCTGGCAGTTCATTGTAATCCGGCCCAGGCTGCGCGGCGTCAGTTCAAGGGTCATCGTTCCGCCTCGATCGCTCGCCAGCTTTGCCAGATGCTCCTCGAACCGCTCGACCATCTGGTGGAGTCGCTCGACCCGGTGGGCGGCGGTCTCGCCCCGGGGCTCGGTGAGGGGTGCCGCACGGGGCGCTACCCGCGCCTCGCCAGCCTGCATTCGAAACGCTGGCGCCGGTTCATCAGCAGCCCGGTCCGTTCGCACGGAGCCCTCACGCCGCACATCCCTCTCCCGCTTGACATCGTTCGGCATGCTTTGCGCGACAGGCGGCCGCCCCGCGGCGGGCGCCGCATCCTCCTTGTCGCTGTTGTCGCCCGGAGAAAGCACGGGGCGCCGGGAAGTCTGTGGGCTCGACGAAGTCCGGGACACTGCCACGGCTGGAGCTCTCACGTTCACGGAAGCACCACGCTTCTCGTCCGGCTTCCCCGCTGTTCGCAGCATGGCTCGTGCATCAAGCGCCGGCATGGCGACTTGCGCGGATTCCTCAGGCGTCACACCCGCGCGCAGGTCAGACGGCTGCGCCACAGACCGCGCCATAGCTGACGCCGTGGGAGTTGGCGCCGCTGCGAAGGCCGCTCCACTGCGGGGTATTGCTGCCTCGGCCTCAGGCCGCTGCTCGACGCGCACTTCCGCCGCAGCCATCCTGACTTGCGCCACCGCCGCTCCCGAAGACACGGCCGGTGCAGGCGGCGCGGACATCCTGCTTTGCGCCGCCTCATGCCGCGGCTCGGCTGCTGGCTCGGCCTCAGGCCGCGGCTCGACGCGCACTTCCGCTACCGCCGCCCTGGCTTGCGCCGCCGCCGCTCCCGAAGACACGGCCGGGGCAGGCAGCGCGGACATCCTGCTTTGCGCTGCCTCATGCCGCGGCTCGGCTGCTG
>CAYRKB010000060.1:0-8301 GCA_964424705.1 uncultured Victivallales bacterium | reverse complement strand
CTGCTTTGCGCTGCCTCATGCCGCGGCGCGGCTGCTGGCTCGGCCTCATGCCGCGGCTCGACGCGCACTTCCGCTGCCGCCGCCCTGGCTTGCGCCACCGCCGCTCCCGAAGACACGGTCGGTGCAGGCGACGCGGACATCCTGCTTTGCGCTGCCTCATCCCGCGACTCGACGCGCACTTCCGCTGCCGCCGCCCTGGCTTGCGCCGCTGCCGCTCCCGAAGACACGGCCGATGCAGGCGGCGCGGACATCCTGCGTTGCGCCGCCTTATGCCTCGGCGCGGCTGCTGTCTCGGCCTCATGCCGCGGCTCAACGCGCACTTCCGCTGCTCCGCCTTGCGCCGCCGCTCCCGAAAACACGGCCGGCCCTGCCAGCGATGCAGCCGGACCCGCCGCGGCGGGGAGCGCGGCCGCCTGCTGCGCTACCGTCGATGACACCGAGGACAAACCGGCGTGGCTCATTGACGACGACGACAGCGACCCGCTGCTTCCCGACACAGGAGCCGCCCCTTTCTGAAGCGCTTGTGCCGCACCGTGAACATGGTTCCCGCCCGTCCAGGCCGGCGACGCAGGGCGGGGCAACCCGCCGCTTTCATCGTGCCGCGGGCCGCGTGCATCCGACGCTGTCCCGTGCGATGCCGGCCGCGAATCCGGGCGGCTCGCGCCCCCGCCTGCTTCTCCCTGCTCCTTCTCCCTGTGCCCCGGCGGATCTGCCGGCACCTCCGGTAGCGGCGCATCCGGCACCTGCGGCATGGCGGCGCACTCGTTCAGGGAAACAACAACGTGCTTCATAACCTCATCAAAGCCGGCGGTCCGCTTTCCAGCGCCCTCGCGCGGCTTGTCGGCCTTTGCCGAAGGCGCTTCCGGCGCCGCGAACGATAGCGTGTTGATCATTTCTTATTTCCCTTTTCGGTGGCCGAAAGCCGTATGATGTCCGCCCACTCCGCAGCCATCTTTGCGCCCACTTCCCCCGACGCCACCGCCGCCTCGAGCACGCCGGCGGCCTGGCGCTCGCCGAGAAGCCCCACGATCGCCGCCGCCCGCGGCGGCTCCATTTCCTTGAGGAGCGAGGCGGCGCTGGCCGCGTCCATCTTGCCGCACATGTCGGCGAGCCGCTTGCAGTTGACCTGCTCCGCGGACTCCATGCGGACGACTTTCTCGTCCAGGCTCCGGTGGAGCTCCTGCACTTCCTTCTTGAGCAGGCTGAGAATCTCCTGCTGCTGCTGGATCGCCTTTTCGCGCCCGTCCAGATCGGCTGCTTTCTTCTGGTACGCGAGGCGCTCCTCGTGGAGCGCATCCACCAGCTTGTTCAGCTCTTTACGGTTCCCGTCCTCCACCACCACGGGCTGCGCCGCCGCGGCCTCCACCGCCGCCGCGGGCTGCGCCCGGAACGGAATGCGCCCGGTGGCCAGGATGCCGCTCAGGACGCTGAACGAAACGGCACACAGCACACATGCAAATAGAAAGCCGGCCTTCACGTCGAGCCCTCCCGCTTAGCCGCGGCGGCGTTCCGCTGCGCTGATCCCGCCATCCCACCGTTCGTCTCCATGCCTTCAGCCCTCTACGCCGCGCGGGACCGCCCCTGCAGGGCGGCGACGCGACGCTCATGCAAGTCCTGATGCGACGCAGATTCGTCCATCTGCCGCTGTTCCATCCGCTTGAACTCCTGAAGCCAGTCGCGGTGCTCATGGTCCCGCAGCCGCTCGAGGCTGCCGCGCTCACGCGCGGCCTGCTGCAGCTCCGCCTGCCGCCTGGCCAGCGTGCACTGGCACGCCGCGACGCGCCGCTCGCCCTTCACCGCCTCCGCCCGGAGGTGCCCCAGATATTGCGAGTGCAGGACCAGCTCCGGCACGCGGACATCCCCTTCGCCGGGCGCCCGCCAGGCCTCCGCCCGCGCGACCTCCGCCCGCTGAAACGCCAGCATGCTCTGCTCCCGCTCCAGCGCGCGGATGGCATGGGCAACGACCCTCTGCCGCTCCTTCTCCATGGATTCCTTCGTCTCGAGCAAACGCTGCAGCGAAAAGCAAAATGCTTTCATGCGACGGCTTTCTCAAGGGCTGCCAGCGTCGACCCCCACTCCGCCGCGTCGTCCGGCGCCTGGCGGAGGAACGCCTTGATGCCTGCGATCTTCTCGACGGCTTCGTCAATGCCCCGGTTGGAGCCCCGCACATAGGCCCCCACGTTGAGCAGGTCCTCGGCCTCGCGATAGGTTGCCAGCAGCGCGCGCAGCCGCCCCGCGTGGCCGCGGTGCCGCTCGGACACCACCTTTCCCATAACGCGGCTGAGGCTGCCCAGCACGTCGATGGCTGGGTAGTGGTTCCCCGCGGCAAGGTCCCGCGAGAGAACAATGTGGCCGTCCAGAATGGCGCGGCTGGTGTCGGCGATGGGGTCGTTCATATCGTCGCCCTCCACCAGCACCGTGTAGAAAGCCGTGATGCTTCCGCGATCCGATGCGCCGGAGCGCTCCATGAGGCGAGGCAGGAGGCCGAATACGCTGGGAGGGTAGCCCTTGGTCGTCGGCGGCTCGCCGGCCGCCAGCCCGATCTCGCGCTGCGCCATGGCAAAGCGGGTCACCGAATCCATGAGCAGCAGCACATTCTCGCCCTGCGCCCGGAAATACTCCGCCAGCGCGGTGGCGGTGAAGGCGCCCTTCTTGCGCATAAGGGCAGGCTGGTCGGACGTGGCCGCGACCACCACGGAGCGGCTCAGCCCGTCCCCGAGGCTGTCTTCGATGAACTCGCGCACCTCGCGGCCGCGCTCGCCGATCAGCGCGATCACGTTGACCGTGGCACAGGAGGAGCGCGCGATGCTTCCCAGCAGCACGCTCTTGCCGACGCCGCTGCCGGCCATAATCCCGAGCCGCTGGCCGCGCGCGCAGGTGAGCAGCCCGTCCATGGCCCGGACGCCGGTGGTGAAGACGTCGCTCAGCCGCGTCCGGGTCAGCGCGTCCGGCGCCGGCGCCTCCGACGGCACCGGCTGCGTATCGGCCGGGAACGGCTTGCCGTCGAGCGGGCGGCCGAGGCCGTCCAGCACCCGGCCGAGCAGCCCGTAGCCGGCGCGCACCTGGCACCCTTTCGCGGGGATCACGCGGGCGCCGGGCCGGATGCCGTCCATGTGCTCCACCGGCATCAGCAGCACCAGGCGGTCCTTGAAGCCGACCACCTCGGCGGGCACCATGCGCCCCGCCCCCAGCTCGATCATGACGGTGTTGCCCACCGAAGTGCAAGGCCCCACGGACTCGACGGTGAGACCGACCACCTGCGAGACGCGCCCCTCCGCCGTGGACAGGCAGTGATCCTCCAGCCCGTGGGCCAGCCCCGCCAGTTCCCATTCGCCTGCCTTGCGCATAGTGCTCCTCAGGGGGCGCCCGCGGCGCGGCCGCCGCTGCCGGGCCCGCTGTGCGTTTCCTGCCGCGCGCCTCGGGCGCGTTCGCCAAGCTGCTCGTCCAGCAGCTTCAGCCGCTCGGAAATCCGCGCGTTAAAATGGCCGCCCGGAGTCTCCACGGTCACGTCGCCGGGGGCCAGCGCGGCGTCGGCCACAATCTCGATGCCGCCCGCAAGGTCCGTCGCACGGCCCTCCGCCTGTTCGCTCGCGAGCGCCCGGGCGTCCGCCGGGCTCAGCCGGACCCGGACGCCCTGCATATCGTAGAGCGGCGCCAGAGTCCGCCGGATCACGTCCTGAATCATCTCCCGGTCCGGCAGCTGGTGCCGCAGGATCACCTCGGCCAGCCGCAGGCTCAGCGCGGTCAGCTCCCGCACGGCCGCCCGCTCCGTCGCGGCGGCGAACTCCTCGAACGAGCGCTGGAACGACACCCCCAGCGCCTTGAGCTGCGTAGCAGCCCGCGCCACGTTTGCCTTCTGCACGCGCTCGGATTCGGTCAGCGCCGCGCACCGCGCCCGCAGCTGCGCGAGCTCGCTCGGCGGGCGCTCGGTGTGCGAAACCGTCACCTGCGCCGGGTTCTTCGACACAATCTGAAAGGCAACAGGCATGAAGAGGACCGCGTCAGACATACTCGTCGCCCTTTCCCTGCCCCATGTTGATGTGGCCGTCGGCGGCAAGCTGCCGGATGACGTTGACGATGCTCTTCTGCCTGGCCGCCACGTCCGAGAGCTTCATCTTGGGGGTGACTTCCATTTCTTCCTTCAGGCCGGCCGCGGCCCGCTTGGACATGTTTTTAAAGAACTTCTCGCGCGCGTCGATCGAGCTGCTGCGCAGGGCCACGGCGAGCGACGTCATGTCGACCTCCTGGAGCACCCGGCGCACGTCCGGGTCGCCCAGGCGCACCACATCCTCGAACGTGAACAGCAGGTCCTTGATCTCGCTGCCGACTTCGCCCGAGAACCCGTCGATGGCCTCCATCAGCTCCTCTTCCACCGCGCGGTCCACGTGCTGCAGGATGCCGGCCATCGTCTTGATCTTGTCGTTGTCGCCGTCGGGCCTGCGCGACTTCCGGCTGCTGCTGTCGATCCGCGAAGCCAGAAAGGCCTCAATGTGCTGGATGACATCGTCGGGCGGCCGGCTGGACCGGCACATGAAAACCGCCGTCTGCTTGCGGACCTCGCTGGGCAGCATGGCCAGGATCTCCGCCGACTTCTGCGCGGGAAGGAAGCGCAGCACCGTGCCGATGACGCCGGGATGCTCCCGCCCCAGGGCGGTGGCAATCTGCTCCGCGGACACATCGGCGAGCGTGACAAAGGGGCCCCGCTCCGACGGCCGGCCGTCGCCCAGGAGCACCGTGGCGCGCTTCTCGCCGATGGCCTTCGTCAGGAGCGACGTGGCCCGCTGCTCCCCGCCCTGCACGGCCCGGCGCATCTCATCGATCCCGACCACGCAGTCGCGCAGCACCTGCTCCCGGACGGAGCCGGGCACAACGCCCAGGTCCCGGATAGTCTCGACGACGCGCACGGCAACGTCCGGCTCCAGCTGCCGCAGGACGGAGGCCGCGATCTCCTCGTTGATGCTGGCGAGCAGGATCGCGACCTTCTGCGCATTCGTGAGTTCCATGATCGGAGTCATTGCCTTGCTTCGCTTACTTCTTCTCGCCGCTTACGCTTGTGATCCACGTCGCCAGCGCCCGGGGCTCCTGCTCCCCGATGCTTGATATCAGCTCGAGGTCGCTCGAGTCGTCGCGGTGCTGCTCGCTATGCGCCCCCACGCCGTGCGGGCCCGAGGAGCTCGCGATCATGCTCGCGAGCGGCATGCCAACATCGCGCTTCTCGATGGCCAGGCCGGCCATCATCCGCTTTCGGAAGACCAGCAGGGCAACGATGACCCCCAGGGCAAGCAGCGCGGGCTGCGCGTGCCGGAAGAGCGCGGGCACGGTCTCGGTCCACCCGGGCTTAGCGGCCTCGGGCGGCGGGGCAAAGGCCACCTCGATCAGCTCGACGGAATCGGTGCGCGCGCCGGACTTGACGGCGCCCACCGCCGCGCCCACCATGCTCTTCAGCCGCTCCACCTCGACGGCGGGGCGCGGGGCCGCGCCGGCGGCCACGCACACGGAAATGGAGAGGCTCTTGATCCGCACGCCGGAGTCCGAGACGCGCTCCACGGTTTTCGGCACCTCGTACTTCGAGTCGATGTCCTCCCTCTTCGTCTTGGCCGTGCCCTGCTGAAGCGTGCCGGCCGCGGGATTTCCCACGGGAACGTTGGCCGCAACGCCGGCCGCAGCGCCGGCGTCCATCGCGCCCGGCGCGCTCGTGCTCTCCGAGGAGGTCGTCTCGCTCCGCAGCACGCGGCCCTCCGCGTCATACGTTTCCAGCTGCCTCTCGATCTTGCTGAAATCCAGCTCAACGCTTACCTGCGCGGTGGAGCGCCCCGGGCCCAACGCCGCGTCGAGCATCCGCTGGGCCTTGCTCGTCAGCCGCGCCTCGGTCTTCTCGCGAATCTCCATCTGGCCGCCCGCCTCGGCGCCTTCCTCGGACTCGCCGGCGCCGCCGCGGGAAATCAGGTGGCCGTTCTGGTCGGAAATGGTCACGTCCGCCGCGTTCAGCCCCGGCACGCCCGCCGCCACGAGGTACTTCATGCTGCGCACCTGCTCGGCCGTCAGGGACGCGGGCACGGAGACCATGACCGAGGCGCTGGCTTTGCGACTCTCGTCGGAGGAAAACAGCTTGTCCTTGGGCAGCACCAGCAGCACGCGGGCGGAGTCAATGCCGTCCATGCTCGCGATGGTGCTCTGGAGCTCTCCCTGCAGCGCGCGCTGGTAGTTGATGCCCTGGGCAAAATCGGTCAGCCCGAAGCGGGGCTGCTCGAACATCTCGAGCCCGACCGACGTGTTCTTGGGAAGGCCCGCGGAAGCGAGGAGCAGCCGCCCGCGATACACGTCCCCGGCGGGAACATACAGGGAGTGGCCGGAGTCCCGAAGCTCCACCAGAATCCGGTCCTCCTCCAGCTTCTCCCGCGCCTTGGCCGCATCCTCGTACGACAGGCCGGAGTAGAGAAGGCGATAGCTCGGACGCGCGCTCCAGGTCATCAGCCCGATGATGGCGACCGCCGTCACGACGAAGGCCAGGATCACGCTGACCTTCTGCGACGCGCCAAAGTGGCTCCACAGCTCCTTGAGTTGTCGCCCGAGTATCGAAAGGTTGCCCATAGGCCCTCACTTCGTTAGGACTGCATCTTCAGAATCTGCTGGTAGGCGTCGAGCAGCTTGTTGCGGATCTGCATCATCAGGTCGAACGCAATGCCCGCTTCGGTCATCTTGATCGTCACGTCGTGCACGTTGGTGGTCTCCCCGGTCGCCAGCCCCTGGATGGACGTGTTCGCGTCCTTCTGGAGCGTGTCGACCTGATCAACGAGGTTGCGCAGCAGCTTCTGGAAATCCGCGCCCTGCGCCCCGCTCGCCCCCGGAACGTCCAGCTTCGGCAGCGTCGCGCGGTCCGGCCCGCTGATTGCAAAGTTATCGCCGGGAAGGTTCATTTGCCGATCTCCAGGGCCCGCTTGGCCATATCCGTTGCAGACTTAATTGCCGCCAAGTTGGCCTCATAGGCCCGCGAAGCGCTCATCATGTTGATCATTTCCTCGACAGCGCTCACGTTGGGCATGGCCACGTATCCGTCGGCGTCGGCGTCCGGGTGCCCCGGCTTGTAGACAAGCGTCGGAGGGCGCGTATCCTCCGCGATGCGGGCGACCCGCACGCCGTGCAGCCCGCGGTCCCCCCCGCGCGCGGCGAGGGCGTTGTCGAGCTCCGTGGTAAATACGACCTCCCGGCGCCGGAACATTTTGCCGTCTGCCCCGCGGGTCGTGTGCGCATTTGCCGCATTGTTGGCCGCCACCTCCATGCGAAGGCTTTCGGCCTCCAAGCCCGAAGCGCTGATCCGTATCGAAGGCACAAGCGCGGATGGTTCAGACATGCCGGACTCCCTTACTGACCCTTAATCGCCGCAATTTCCCGTGCGTATTTGGAAGAAAGTGCCCGTGCCGAAACGTCGTAGAGCAGACTGTTCTGGGCCATCATGCCCAGCTCCTTCTGCGATGACACATTGTTTCCATCCGCCCGGGCGCGTGAACTCCGGTCCACTATCCTCTTCGGCTGCGCGTTCGCCAGCGCCCCGTGGTCGTGGGTACTGACGGCTTCCGCCAGCGTTTCCCGAAAGCTCAGATCCGACCGCGCAAACCCCGGCGTGTTCGCGTTCGCCAGGTTGTTGGCCAGGACCACCTGCCGCGACGTGCAACCGTCCATCAACTTCTTAAGCAGGATTGTGGTCGTGTCACTCATGCGGTTCCCTTTGGATTAAGCAGCGCGCGTGCCATCGGCCTGGGCAGCGAATTCGTCGAGCAATCCCCCTGCGCGGTATTCGTTGAGCTTGTTCCGCAGCGTTCGCACGCTAATGTCCAGCAGGTCCGCCGTCCGCTGGCGGCTGCCCCCGGCCGACTGCAGCGCACGGAGAATGGTCTCGCGCTCGATGTCGGCCAGCCGCAGCGTCACCGGCCCTGCCGCGCGCACCGGGGCCGGCGGCCCGGACGGGAAACGCGGGGACTGCGGCGCGGCGGCGGAAAGCGCGGGATCCGACGCGCCCCGTATCTCCGGCGGCAGGGCCTCGACCCCCAGCGCGCCGTCGGCCGCCAGGACGTTCATGCGCTCGACAACGTTCTGCAGCTCCCGGATGTTGCCCGGCCACGCGTAGGCGCACATGCGCTCCATGGCCGCGGCGGTAAAGCCGTCGCCGCGCAGCATCCGCTTGCCGTCGCGGCGCGCCAGGAAAGCCATGGCCAGCAAGGGGATGTCGGCGGCCCGCTCGCGCAGCGGCGGAACGCGGATCGGCACGACGCTCAGCCGGTAGTACAGGTCTTCGCGGAACTC
>CAYRKB010000059.1:15355-23696 GCA_964424705.1 uncultured Victivallales bacterium | reverse complement strand
AGATCGCCAAGAAGGTCATTATGCTTCTGGATGTGGACAAGGTGCTCTCCAGCGGAGATGTGGCGAGGCTGGTTGAGGCGGCGGAACACGCCGCCTAGGCCGGCTTCGACGCGGTGCTGTGCACTTTGCTCAGGGACAGGTAGGCGGTCATAATTGGGATGGTGGGCAGATTGATCCAAAAGGGGGGCGTGTTGCATGCAAAGGAAGATGTGTTTGGCGGCGGCGGCGGTGTTGGCAAGCGGCGTAGTGGCTTTCGCTTATGACAATGGTGATTGGCAGCTGTGGAGCAAGTTTGAGGCGGGCGGCAAGACCGAGGGCGGTTTGGAGCCCAAGATCGAGCAGGAGCTGCGGTATGGCGATGACATGTCCGAGTTCTACTACACGGAAACTTACCTGTCCCTGGGGTACAGAGTAACCGATTGGTTTAAGCCTGTGGTGGGCTTCGCGTCGATCGGAGAGCGCGATAACAAGCCCATCTACAGCAAGGCTGGTGATCTTTACAGTGAAAAGTCGGATCACTCGTGGAAAGAGGAAAACGACCCGCGGGTGGATCTCTACTTTAGCAAGAAGGCGATGGACTGGGGGCTGGAAGACCGCGTGCGTTGCGAATACCGCGACAAGGACGGAGCTCACAGCTATATGCGCTATCGCAATCGCGTGAAGGTCAACACCCCATGGAAGATGTCTCCGCTCGCAATCAATCCCTATGCTGCGTGGGAAACCAACTTTGAGGACGACACGGGGAAGGCGTCTTCGGACCGCTGGAATCGCCATCGTCTCTTTGCCGGGGCCGGCATGAAGTTCGGAAAGCAGTTCAAAGGCGCACTGTATTACATGAACGAGCAGAACAAGAAGGTTGGCGACTGGACCAGCGTCAATGTGGTCGGAATCGACCTCGGAGCGAGCTTCTGATGCTCATCCCCGGCTTTGAGGGGCGCCTTAAAGCAAGCGTGTTGGCGGATCTGGGCGAGGCGCGTGTGGACAACGAGAAGGGCGGCCCTGGCCGCCGAACGGGAGTGGGACGATGAAGCGAACCAGCGTGGCGGCGTTGTTGTTGGTCTTGTCGGCAGGCCTTGCGGCCGGCGACGAATTGAGGGACAGGCTTGAGGCTCTTCGGAAGGATGCCGAGCCGGCCCGCGCCGCTGCGGAGAAGCCTGCGCTGCGGCCGGCGGCTCCGGTTCCCGCGGCAGCCACGGCGGCGGCCGAAGTGAAGCCTGTGCAGAAGCCTGCTGAGAAGGCGCCTGCGGCCGAAGCCCCCGCCGCGGCGGCTCCGGTTCCTGCGGCAGCCCCGGCGGCGGCCGAAGTGAAGCCTGCGGAGAAGCCCGTGGAGAAGGCGGCTGCGGCAGAGGCCGTCGAGAAGGTTCCGGAATCGCCGGCCCAGGCTGCGGCCGTAGAAGCCGCGCAGGACGGGGCGGTTCTGGCATCGGCCGTGGACGCGCCCGTACTTTCGGCGTATGTGTGGAGGGGGCAGGTGCTGAATGACGAGACTGTGTTCCAGCCCGCGGTGACCCTCGCGAAGGGGGGGCTTTCTATCGGCGTGTGGAGCAGCATGAATCTGACGGACTGTG
The DNA here is from genome assembly GCA_964424705.1 of uncultured Victivallales bacterium. Lineage (GTDB taxonomy): Bacteria > Verrucomicrobiota > Kiritimatiellia > UBA8416 > CAYRKB01 > CAYRKB01. The sequence continues at coordinate 22,128 of CAYRKB010000059.1, read as the reverse complement.
TGACGAATAACTCGATGGAGTTTTCCGAGGTGGATCTGATGCTGTCCTACGGTCATCGGGCGGGCCTGCTTAGCCTCACCGTAGGCATCGTGGAGTACCTGTTCCCCCATTCGACCTTGGTTATAGAGCCGGAGGACGGCTCGGAGGGCAGCAGCACGGCGTATCCCGGAACCCGGGAAGTCTTCGTGACGGCCACGGTGCCGGACTGGGAGGTGGTTCCGAGCGTGTCGGTCTACAGGGATATTGATGAAGCCGATTCCACCTATGTGACGGCCGGCCTGGCGTCGACGCGCGCGCTGGGGAAGACGGTCGATCTCTCGGTGGGCGGCTCGGTGGGATACGCAGATGCGGACTACAACGCGTTCTATTTCTCCGTGGACCGGGCGGGCTGGAACGACGGCAACGTGAGCGCAGCCCTGGTTTGGAAGGCGATGGAAGCCACGACGGTCACGGCGAGCATTCAGTACACGATCCTGCTCGACAGCGACATCAAGCAGGGCGCGGCAGCGCTCTACAAGGATGACCGGAGCCTTTGGGGCGGCGTCAAGATTTCGTGGAGCCTGTAGCATCGTCCAGGTATCCGCGGAGAACTCGAGCTCTGACCATGGGTTTGTCATCGGGAGCGTTTGCATGAGCATACGTGGAAAAGTGCTAATGGGCGCCGCTGCGCTGGTCGTGGTTTTCGGAATAGTCTGCGCCGGCACCGTATGGTGGCTGCAGGCTCTGCTGCTTAAGCAGACGGAGGCGGGGATCCGCGCGAACGCGCTGAGCATCGCCGCCGCGACGCGGACGTTCGGCGAGACCGGCGACATGGACGGCCTGCAGATGTTCCTGAATACCTACAGCGGCCGGACCGATATCGTGGCGATCCACGCGGTCCGCGGCCCGAAGGTGACCCGGGAGCACAAGGAGCGCAAGGGCGCCCTGCCGCCGGATGCCATCGAGCAGCAGGTTCTTGAAAGCGGGAAGGAAGAGACCCTCGAGGATGCCGCGCGCCACGAGGTCCGCTTTGTGATGCCGATTGTTGCGGCGCCGCACTGCCTCGAGTGCCACGCCGTGAAGAAGGACGACGTGCTGGGGGTGTCGAGCGTCGCGATCTCCACCGCGGCGGTCGACGCGGAGCTGCGGCGCGCGTACGGCCTGCTGGCGGCGTTTTTTGTTATCGTTGCGCTTGTTTCGGGCGGCTGTTTCTTCCAGCTCATCAGCCGGAGCGTGGTCGACCCCATCGGCCGCATGGCCGCCAGGATGACGGACGCTTCGGGGCAGCTCACATCGGCCTCGGGGCAGGTGGCGAGCGCCAGCCAGGAGCTGGCGCAGGGGGCGAACGAGCAGGCGTCAAGCCTGGAGGAGACGAGCGCGACCCTCGAGCAGGTCGCATCGATGACGGGCCAGAACGCGGACCACTCCGCCCGGGCCGACGCCGTGGCGAAGGAGGCGGCGTCGCTGGCCGGCACGGGCGTGGAGTCGATGAAGCGGATGACCGAGGCGATTGACAAGATCAAGGCCTCCACCGTGGAGACGGCGAAAATCGTCAAGACGATCGACGAGATCGCGTTCCAGACCAACCTGCTGGCGCTCAATGCGGCCGTGGAGGCGGCGCGGGCCGGGGAGTCCGGCAAGGGCTTCGCAGTCGTGGCGGAGGAGGTCCGCAACCTTGCGCGGCGCAGCGCCGAGGCGGCGCGCACGACGGCGGACCTGATCGAGGGCGCGCAGAAGAACGCCGACGCGGGCGTCGGCGTGTCGGGCGAGGTGGCGAAGAACCTGGGCCTGCTCCGGGAAAACGCGGGCAAGGTGGCCGCGCTGATCGCGGAGATCGCGAAATCCTCGCAGGAGCAGAGCCAGGGCCTCGGCCAGGTCAACACGGCCGTGGCGGCGATGGACAAGGTGGTGCAGCATAACGCGGCCAACGCCGAGGAGAGCGCCGCCGCGGCCGAAGAGCTGGCGGGCGAAGCGCAGTCTCTGAACGAGATGGTGGCGGAGCTGACGTCGATCGTGAAGGGCTAGGCCGGGCCTGTAAGGCGGCGGCGCGCGCGCTACCGCGCGGCGGCCTCGGCGAGAAAGTCGTGGGCCTGGTTGATGAGTGTCATGGTGGCGTTGTCGCCGCCGACGTCGGGATGAAAATTGCGGGCCATGATGCGGCGGCGGTCGGAGAGGGAGAGGGAGTTCATCTGGCTGTCGAGGTTGAACAGGTGGCGGTAGGCCTTCTCCTTGGCCCGGTCGCTCATGTGCTCGATCTCGCGGAAGAAAGTGGGGGAGAGGCCCTTGATGCGGCGCTCGAAGCGGAGGCCGTCGATTTCTTCGCGCAGGGCGCTGCTGGTGACGTAGCGGGAGATGAAGAACAGGATGTCCCGCTTGTCGAACTGGCTGAACTGGCCGAGGGCTTCAAACGCGTCGCTGACGCGGGTGTCCCTGAACCAGAGGATGCAGGACTCTTTGCGGATCGGGCTCCAGGTGGCTTTGAACTGGTACTCGTCGATGGACACTTCCGAGAGAACCTCGGTGTAGTTCATGACGATCAGCGGCGTTTCGCGCAAAGCACGCATAGGTTGTGGGGGCGTTCCCCACGGGCAGAATGTTAATTGGATCGCGGGAGGATTGTAAACAGTTAATATCATGGACGTACCATCCACAGCGGCCTCGCCCTACGTCGAGCTGGACCAGAAGACCTATCTGCGGTTCTGCGAACTGATATATGAGAAGGCCGGCATCAAGCTGGGCCCGGGAAAGCAGTCTCTCGTCAGCGCGCGCCTGGGCAAGCGGATGCGGAAGCTCGGGATCAGGTCGTTTCCCGACTACCTTGCCTTTGTCGACGGCGACACGGCGGGCGACGAGCTTGTGGAGCTGCTGGACGCGATATCCACCAACACGACGCACTTCTTTCGCGAGGAGGTGCATTTCGCCCGCCTCAAGAGCCTGCTCATGGGTTGGGCGTCCGAAGGGCAGAGCCGGTTTCGAATCTGGTGCGCGGCGTCCTCCACCGGAGAGGAGCCCTACACTATCGCCATGACCGTGAGCGAAGCCCTGGGCGACACGCGCGACGTGAAGATTCTCGCTACCGACCTGTCGGGCAAGGTTCTCCGGATCGCCCGGCAGGGCGTCTATACGCGCCACCAGGTGGAGAAGATTCCCGCCGGTCTGCTGGCCAAATACTTTACGAAGGTGCAGTCGGTGGCGGCCGATGAAACCCACTTCCGCGCGAACGATGCTCTGCGCAAGCTTCTGACCTTCGGGCACCTCAACCTTGCCACGCCCCCGTACCCCATGCGGGGTCCGATGGACGTCATCATGTGCCGCAACGTCATGATCTACTTCGACAACGCCGTGCGCTCGAAGCTGCTGGCCGAGTGCGAAAGGCTGCTGCGACCCGGCGGCTACCTGATCGTCGGGCATGCCGAGAGCCTCTCCGGAATGAGCACCGGCCTCAGCCGCCTCGAGCCGAGCGTATATATGAAAGCGTAGCCCCATGGGAGCAATTCGCATTATGGCGCCTTTCCCGGTACCGGGCCCGCGTAAAGCGGGCTCTGCCTCGATCCTTGTGACCGTAGAGCCCGCTTTATGCGGGCTGCGCAGCCATGGCATCGGCCTTGACGTGGCGCCGATTCTGCTACATAAGATAATGTTCGAGAGTTCACTATGAGTCAGATTACCGTCGATATCGCTGACATGCAGTCGTCCTCTGATCCTGCGGCGACGATCGTGACGTACTCTCTGGGCTCGTGCCTGGGCGTGACGGTGTACGACCCGCAGGTTCGCGTCGGGGGCATGGCGCATTTCATGTTGCCTCTTTCCACGTCGGACCTTGAGAAAGCCAAGGCGAGGCCGTTCATGTATGTGGATTACGGGATGACGCTGCTTCTGGAGCGGGTGTTCGGCCTGGGCGCGCGCAAGGACCGGTGCATTGTGAAGGTGGCGGGCGGGTCGCAGGTGCTGGACACGAACGACATCTTCCGCATCGGCCAGCGCAACTACACGGTGCTGCGCAAGGTGCTCTGGAAGAACGGAATGATGCTCAGAAGCGAAGACGTGGGCGGCGCGCTGTCCAGGACGCTGCGGCTGGAAATCGGAACCGGGCTGGTGACGGTGAGGTCGAGCGGAGAGACCCGCGAGCTGTGATATGACGCAAACCAAAAATACAGACACTCAGCCGCTGCGAGCAGAGATTGAAGGGCGGATCCGGGCCCTGCCGAGGCTGCCCTCCCTTTGCCAGGGGCTTCTGGCAAAGCTGACCGATCCGACGCTGGATTTCGGCACGCTGGCGGAGGATGTAAAGTTCGACCCCGGCATGACTGCGAACGTGCTGAAGCTGGCGAACTCCGCCTATTTCGGGGCGCCCCGGGAGATCGGCTCCGTGAAGGAAGCGTTCGTGCGCATCGGATTGCGGCGCCTGTTCGAGGTGGTGATCGGCGCCGGAGTCGGGCCGCTGCTGAGCGACGCGCTCTCCGGGTACGAGCTGCGCCGGCACGAGCTGCTTCAGCACTCGGCCTGGACGGCTGCGCTGGCGGGCGAGCTTGCCTCCGAGCTCGGACTTGCTACGCCGGACATGCTCTTTACGGCCGGGCTCGTTCACGATGTGGGCAAGATCGTGCTTGACCCCTTTGTGCACGCCCACAGGGCGAAGCTGGAGGCGGCGATGTCCGGAGCACCCCCCCTGCGCAGCTTCGAGCAGGCGGAGCAGGCCGTGTTCGGCATGGACCATGCCGAAGTCGGGGCGGCCATCCTTGAGCAGTGGAAGTTTCCTGCCGCGCTGGTTGCGGCGGTGGCGCACCACCACAATCCGGAGCGGGTTGCGGCGGAGCATCGCATTGCCGCGAACCTGGTGCATGTGGCCAACACCCTCGCGGGCATGAGCGGGGTCGGGTCGGGAATCGCCGGGATGCGGCACACCGTTTCCACGGAAGCGGTGCAGGCCCTGGGACTGAGAACGAGCGTGCTGGAGAGGGTGGCAGGGCACACGTTCGACACGATGCACGAAATGGAGCGACTCCTGAGCTGACGGCGGCGGGAAGGAAGGAGCAATTTGCATGGCGTACAACGTATTGATTGTTGATGACTCCGCGATCGTGCGGAGCGTCGTCCGGAAGACTCTGCTCATCTCCGGCATAGACCTTGGCGAGATCTACGAGGCCGGCAACGGCAGGGACGCCCTGGCGGAGCTGGACGCGCACTGGGTCGATATCGTATTTGCCGATATCAACATGCCCGTAATGAGCGGAATCGAAATGGTCGACCGGATGGTCGAGCGGGACATGCTGAAGACTTCGCCGGTGGTGATCATTTCCACGGAGCGCAGCGAAACGCGCATGGCGGAGCTCAGGGCCAAGGGCGTGAGCGACTACCTGAACAAGCCCTTCACGCCTGAGTGCCTGCGGGATGTCGTCGGGCGGATTCTCGGGAACGGGCCCGCGGCGAGCGCGGGCGGGCGGCCCGCATGATCAGCGCCACGATCCAGGCGAAGCTGGATGCCATCCGCGACCTGCCGACCCTGCCGGCGGTGATCGAAAAGATCAACGCGGCCGTGGCCGATCCGAACATGGACGCCGAGCACATGGCCCTGCTGCTGCGCGACGATCCGGCGATGTCTGCCCGCATCATGCGCGTCGTCAACTCCGCGCTCTATGCCACCGGCAGCGAGACGATCGGCTCCGTGCGGACGGCCGTGGTGCGACTGGGGATGCTCGGCATCCGCAACGTGGCGATGTCCGCGGCCGTTTTTTCGGCGCTGGGCGCCAAGGGCCAGGGCACGTTCGACCGCCAGGAGTTCTGGCGCCACTGCATCCACAGCGGCGTGGCGGCCACGGTGCTGCACCGCAGGGCGCGGGCGCGCCTCACGCGCTTCTACACGGATGACATTCTGCACCTGGCCGGCCTGGTGCACGACATCGGACGGATCGTGTTCGACCAGTATTTTCACGCGGAGTTCGTGGCGAGCCTCGCCCTGTGCGAGAAGGAGCTGATGCCGCTGCAGGAGGCTGAGCTGAAGGTGATCGGCGTGGACCACGCCGAGGTGGGCGCCTGGCTGGCCCAGAAATGGCGCGTGTCGGAGGAGATCCAGCAGACCATCCGCTGGCACCACGATCCGGCGTCGGCAGGGGAGCGGTACGTGGAACTCGCGATGCTGTGCCATGTCGGCAACTATATCTGCAACCAGCAGCAGATCGGCTGGGGCGGCGACGCGGCCCCCGTGTACCTGCCTTCGGTCTGGAACAGCCTCGGGCTTTCGCCCGGAGATGTGTCCGAAATAGGGGCCCAGGTCAAGGCTGAGGCGAAGGGTTCCGAGATGCTGGCCGTGTTCGGGTGAGCTGCGGGGGCCCGGATCGGGATTGCGCCGGGAAGCGAATGTAGACGGAGGACGGATCATGACGGATGTCCAGATCAAGGAAGCCTTGAGCCGGGTTATCGCGGACGTTCTGGAGCGCTTCGCGTTCTCGTTCGCGGAGGAAGAGGACGGCGTTGTGGAGGAAGACGGCGAGTGCCTGTGCGCGGACCTGGCTTTTCGCGGCCCGGTGCGCGGGACGGTGAGCCTGTCGTTGCCGCGCGCGCTGGCGGTCGCCCTGGGTGCAAACATTCTCGGGGCGGACCCCGGGGACGTCGGCCCCGAGGTCGGCGAGGACGCGGTGAAGGAGCTGTGCAACATTATCTGCGGAGAGCTGCTTCCGCTGCTGTTCGGCCTGAAGGCGGTTTTCGACCTGAGCGTTCCGGCCCTGCGCATGCAGGCGGGCGCGGCAACGATGCCTCCGGGCGCCAGAACCGAATCGGCGAGGGCAAGGTCATGT
>CAYRKB010000059.1:0-15345 GCA_964424705.1 uncultured Victivallales bacterium | reverse complement strand
CACCGTGGTGCGCGTCTGCGCCGAAGGCTATCGCGGCGCCGCCGCATTTTCGCTGGCAACGGATTAGACCGGGAGCGCCCATGGCCATTCGCGTTATGCTGGTCGATGACTCGGCGATCGTGCGTCAGGTTTTCTCGGCTGAACTGGGCCGCGAGCCGGATATTGAGGTTGTCGGAACCGCGCCGGACCCCTATGTGGCGCGGGACAAGATCGTGCAGCTCAAGCCGGACGTGGTGGTGCTCGACATCGAAATGCCGCGGATGGACGGGCTCACGTTCCTCAGGAAGCTGATGCGCCACTTCCCGCTTCCGGTCATCATCGTCTCATCGCTGACGGCCAAGGGCGGGAAGCTTGCCCTCGAGGCGATGGACGCCGGCGCGGTGGACGTGATGTGCAAGCCGGGGGCGGCCTACACGGTGTCGGATATGTCGGTGGCGCTGGCGGACAAGATCCGCGCGGCCGCGCAGGTGCGTTACAAGCGGCCGGAGCCCAGGGCCCAGGCCTCGCCTCCGCTGCAGATGTCCCTGACCAGGACGACCAACCAGGTGATCGCCATCGGCGCGTCGACGGGCGGCACCGAGGCGATCCGCGAGGTGCTCACGCGCTTTCCTCGCAACGCGCCGGGGACCGTGATCGTGCAGCACATGCCGGAGCATTTCACGGCCTCCTTCGCCGAACGCCTGAATGAGCTTTGCGAGATGGAGGTGCGGGAGGCGAAGGACGGGGACTCTGTGATTCCCGGCCTGGCCCTGCTCGCGCCCGGCAACCAGCACATGGTGTTCCGGCGAAGCGGGGCGCGCTATTACGTCCAGGTCAAGACCGGCCCGCTGGTGTGCCGCCAGCGGCCCAGCGTGGACGTCCTGTTCCATTCGGTGGCGCAATACGCCGGAAGCAACGCGCGCGCGGCCATTCTTACGGGGATGGGCAAGGACGGCGCCGCCGGGCTGCTGGCGCTGCGGCAGGCGGGGGCCTATACCGTGGCGGAGGCCGAGCAGACATGCGTAGTCTACGGGATGCCCAAGGAAGCGTTTGAGATCGGCGCCGCCTGCGAGGTGGCGCCGCTGCCGCGCGTGGCGGAGAGGCTGCTGGCCGTGTCGAGGCTATGAACGAAGCCGCCCAACGCGTTCTGCTGGTGGAGGACAACCCGCTTGATGCGCGCTGCGTCGAGGGAATGCTGGCGCTGCGCAGCGACTGCTTCGAGCTGACGCACGTGCAGACCCTGGCCGAAGGGCTGGACGTCCTGGCCGGGCGGAAGGCGGACGTCGTCCTCCTGGACCTGACGCTTCCCGACAGCTGCGGGCTGGACACCTTTACCCGGGCCTTCGAGATTGCGGGAGACGTTCCCATCGTGATCGTGACCGGCAACGACGATGCGAGGACGGCCCTGGAGGCCGTGCGCGCGGGCGCCCAGGACTTCCTGGTCAAGAGCGAGATGAATAATCACGTGCTCGTGCGGGCGCTTCGCTACGCCGTCGAGCGGGGCAAGTTGCTGGGCGCGCTGCGCGACGCCATGGCCCGCCTGAAGACGCTGCGCGGGCTCCTCCCCATCTGCTCCTGCTGCAAGAAGATCCGCGACGACAAGGGCTACTGGCAGGAGGTGGAGCGCTACGTCGCAACGCACACCGAAGCCGCGTTCTCGCACGGCTACTGCCCGGAATGCGCCGAGGCGGCCATGGCCGACATGGACGAAGATCCGGCAGGCGCGAAGTAGCGCCGCCCGCCTACCTCCACGAGAAGTTCACTTCAAGATAGAAGGTTCCCTTGGCCACATGTACGGGAATCAAGCCGGAGACGGAGTTGGCTGGCCGGGACAGGCAGTGGTTCGTCCCTATGACTACCGACGGCAAGCTGATCAGAAAGTGGATCCCGATGTCCTGCATGGCGGCCTTGGCCCCGCCGGCGCACATGTTGGCCAGCTCGCCCACGGCGTCCACGACTTCCTGCTGGCTGACCGGATCCTCCTCGCCCATCATCATCATGGAGCGGAACACGGCATTCGCAATGGGGTCGGGGAAGATCAGCGAGAGGTTTCCGCACAGGATGTCGCCCGTCAGCGCGATGCTGCCCGACACGCCGATGGTGCCCGAGATATCCCCGTGGGGCGTGGCGGTCTGATTCAGCTGCAGCTCGCCGAACTGGGTGGGCATGAACGCCATGGTCTCGAACGCCTGGCGGGTGCTCTCTATCATGGCGGGCAGCAACTTGTCACGGAACACGATGCTCTTGATATCCTGGTTCATGTCAGCTCCTTGGCGGGCGCCTGGCCTGGCGAGCACCGGCTCATAAGTTCGTCCATCTTCTGCTTCAGTATGTCGGGAGTGAAGGGCTTGACGATATACGCCGTGATGCCCTTGGTCAGGGCCTCCAGCACGTCCTGCTTGCCGCCTTCCGTGGTGACCATCATGATGGGCACCGTCTTGTACGCGGGCAGCAGCCTGAGCTGCACCGCGAGCTCCAGGCCGTCCATCTCGGGCATGTTCCAGTCTGTCAGCACGCACGTGAACGTGCGCTCGTTGGCTTTGGCGAGCGCTTCTACGCCGTTGGCCGCCTCGGTGATGTCCGTGTACCCGATGCGGTTCAGCGTCTGGCGCAGGATCCGGCGCATGGTGGAGGAGTCGTCCGCCACCAGTATGCTTATGGACGTATCCGTCATGAATCCTTCCTTTCCCTCATTTTTTAGTGCCTTGCATGGCGCGCTCCACCCTGGATATGAAGTCGGCCGTCGAAAACGGTTTGAAAAGCATGTTCGCTATCTCCTGCTTGCCGAACCGATCGGAGAGTGCGGCATCCTGATACCCGCTGACAAGCAGTATCTTGACCCCCGGCCTGATCTGGCGCAGCTCCTTCAGAACCACATCGCCGTCCATCCGGGGCATGATGACGTCGAGCAGGACGAGGTCGATCTCGTCGGCGTGTTCGCGAAACCGGTCGAGCCCTTCGAACCCGTCCGCCGCCGTGAAGGTTTCCAGGCCCATGCGCTGCAGAATCCGCGAGGCGTAGCGCCGGACGCCCGGCTCGTCGTCGATGATGAGCACCTTTCCGCGCTGTGTTGCCACGGGTGGCTCGGGCGCAGGATGCACGATGCTGCGGTCGGCGTAGGGCGGCAGGAGCACGGTGAAGGTGGACCCTTTCCCCACCTCGCTCTCGATTGCAAGCACGCCGCCGTGGATAAGGACGATGCCGTGCACCTCTGTCAGCCCGAGCCCGCGGCCCGCGCCCTTGGTGGAGAACAGCGGCATGGCTGCCCGGCTGGAGATCACCGCGTCCATGCCGTAGCCGTTGTCGCTGACCTCGATGCAGGCGTGCTCGCCCAGCTTCAGGCTGTTTCGCATGGAATGGGCCGCCAGAAATGTGTCGTCGACCATCAGGATCAGGGGCGAGACGGTGACGAGGCCGCCATCCGGCCGCATCGCCTCGAGCGCGTTCCGGATCAGGTTGACCGTCAGCGCCTCCAGGAGTTTGTAATCGCCGGACACCCATACGGGCCAGCTTCCGGGGTTGACCCGCAGCCTGGCCTTCTTCGGGACTTCGGCGGCCAGCTGGGCGGCCGCCGATTTCGCCACCTTTCGCAGGTCCAGGCGCGACATGTTGAACATGCCCGTGCCGCAGCGCGATATGGTGCGATGACACAGCTCCGTCATCTTGCGCCCGTCCGCCAGCGCGTATTCCAGGTCGTCGCGGACGGGGGACCCCGCGGGCAGGGCTGCGATGGCAAGCTCCATGTGCCCGATAGAGGAGGCGAGGAGGTTGTTGAAAGCGTGCGCGACGCCTCCTGCAAGGGCGTGCATACTTTGCCGGTCGAAATCGGCCGGTACGCCGGCGGTTTCCGCCGGCTCAGGGGAAGCCGGGCTATCATTCTTGGCAGTATCTGGCAAAATCTATCCTCCTGAGCGCGAAAGACTACCATACAAGCAGGCGCGATGCCAAGAGCTGGATGCGATTGCCATAGGTTGCAATCGCACCATTCCCTACGGGGCCCACTGCGCCCCGCATTCGCGCTGCCACAGGCAGAGGTTGACGACGGGCCACAGCGTCATGGCGGAGCGCGGCTCGCCGGCGGACCGGAGCAGGCGCTCGAGGGAGTCCGGCCGGAACAGCGTTCCCGCGAGCGGAGAATCGCGCAGCAGCCCGTCGGGCAGGTCGTCCATCCAGGCGGCTATCGATTCGGTGAACGGCACGGGGAAGCTGGCCTTGGGACGCTCGAGGATCTCGGCCGGCACGTCGTTGCAAAACGCGCGGCGCAGCAGCCTCTTCGATGCCAGCAGCCCGGCCTGGTCGATTTCGGCGATGTTCCTGTCCGCGGCCACCGCTCGAGAGGCTCCGTCGCGCCAGTCGATCTTGTAGCGGTCTGGCAGACCGAAGAGATACTCGACGAGGCGGTGATCGGTGAACGGCACGCGCGCTTCGACCGAGGCGGCCATGGTGCTGGAGTCGACGCGGGACAGGAGCCCCTCCATGTTGACGCGGGCGTGGACATGCATGTAGGCGTCGAACGTTGAGCAGTCCTTGAGCCGCTCGAACCACCCGCCGTAGAAGTCCAGCAGCGCGGCGTCCTGTGCCACGTCGCACCACGCTTCCCCGGTCAGCAGCTGAATCTTGTCGGAGAACGGAACCCAGGAGTTGAGCAGAAGGTAGTGCTCGAGGATGGAGGAGAAATGGTCGCGCCCGTAGAGGCGCTGGAGGGCGCCATCGAGCGCGTCCGGCGGCTCTCCGGGCGGGCGCGGCGCGCGCCGGGCGCGGTCGAAATCGAAAGCCCCGAACTGGGGGATCGTGTAGCCGCCGAGAATCTCATCCGCGCCCTCTCCGCTGAGCGCGACGGTGTAATCCTGCTTCAGGGCCTGCGCCAGGTGGTAGATGCCGATCTCGTTCGGGGTGGAGACCGGCATTCCCTTGGAACGGATAAGGCGCGCCCAGGTTCCGGGGAAGGCGGATTCGTCCAGCCGGATCGTGCGGCAGCGCATGCCGTAGCGCCCGGCCGCGGCCTCAACATAGGGCCACTCGTTGTACCCCGGGCGGTCGTAGCCCACGTTGTAGGCGTGGAAGTTTCCGCCGGTCTCGCGGCACGCAACGGAGGCGATGACGCATGAATCCAGGCCGCCGCTGAGAAAGCCGCCCAGCGGAACGTCGCTGATGAGCTGGGCTTTAACGGCCTCTTCCATCAGGTCCCGCACGTGCGCGGCGGCTTTCTCGAACTCCGGCTCGTCTTTGTCGGCAGCGGGGATGGCCGGGATGCTCCAATACGGGCGCACGACCGGCTCCCTGCCCTGGCGTGACATGGTCAGGTACTCGCCGGGCAGCAGCGTCTGCACGTCGCGCAGCAGCGTGCGGCGTCCGAGCGTTGTGCGGATGGATGTCAGATAATGCGACACAGCGCCGGGATCCATCGCCGCGCCGACGCCGGGAAGGCATCGCAGCGCGGAGCAGGATGAGGCGAACATGAGGGCTGTGCCGTGCCGGGCGTAGAACAGGGGTTTCACGCCCAGGCGGTCCCGCGCCAGCAGGAGGCGCTCGCGCTGCGGATCGTAGATGGCAAAGGCGAACATCCCGTGGAGGCGCTTCAGGCACTGGAAGTCCCACTCCAGATAGGCGCGCAGGAGCACTTCGGTGTCCGACCGCCCGCGGAACACGTGGCCGCGGCCGGCCAGGTCCCGGCGCAGTTCGCGGAAGTTGAAGATCTCGCCGTTGAAAACCAGGAGGGCCCCGGTGGCGGGGTCCAGGAAGGGCTGATCGCCCCCTTCGGGATCAATTACGACCAGGCGCGTATGCCCCAAGGCCAGGCCGGGCGCGAGGTGGAGCGCTTCGGCGTCCGGGCCTCGTGCGCGCAGGTGCGCCAGGCCCGCACGCATGGCCGTTTCAGGCACAAAACTCTTGACTTCAACATCAAAGAAACCGAGTATCCCGCACATAGATAGAAATAGACTTTTAGCAGGTTGCAGGCCATGAGGCGACACGGATCATGCAATGTACGACTGGAGAAAAGAGAAGTTCTTCTGGGCATTCAGGCTTGTAGCCTTTCTATGCCTTCTCGGGGTGGTTGTCGCGCGGCTGCTGCAAGGTGACAGGTCGGCGGGCCTTCTGGTTCACATCATTGTGGTGCCGCTCTGGTTCGTGCCGACGCTGTGGATCGGCCTGCTGCGGCCCGCCTCCGAGCGGTCGCTGATGCTGCGGAACACCCTTTTTGCCGTGATGGATGTGAACCTCGTGATGATGGCGGCGGCGGCTCTTGAGGCGGCGGCGGCGCCGCCCTATCACCTGCTCGGCGGCTACGTGTTCCTGGCGGCCGCCCTGGGAGGGCCCGTGGCGGGCGGCGCCTGCGCCATTTCCGGATTCATCGGCTTCTTTAACGGCTGGCTGCTGCCCGCGGAGTTCAGCCTTCGCAGCCTGCTGGTCAGCGCCGGCACGGCGACGGCTGGGGCCGTGGCAGGTGTGGCCTGGCGGTACGGGTGGATGGTGCTGGCGCGGGCGCTCTTAGCCGACCAAGCGCAGCGGGCGTCCGATCCCGGCATGGCGGCGCGCCTGGCCGACATGGAGGCCCGGCTGCAGGTGCTGGGCGAGGAGCGCGACCGGGCTCAGGAGCGCGTGTCCGAGCTGGAAGAGGAGTGCGCCAAGGCGGCGCTTGCGCCGGTTCCCGAGCCGGCCCCCGAGCCGGTCTCCGTCGATGCGAAGGCGGCGGAGGGCGAGGCGGAGAGCAGCGACTCGAGCGCGCGCATCAGTGAGTTGGAAGAGGAGCTGGCGCGCTGCGGCGACGAGCTAAAAGCGCTCCGGGCCGAAAAACGAAACCTTATGACCGAGATCTCCAGCATGTCCAAGGAGCTCATGGCGGCCTATTCGCCAAGGGCGGCGTCGCGCGCGGCGGACCCCGCGAAGGGGGAGGCCCCGCAGCCTGCGCCCGCGGGTCAGGGAAAACCAGCATGAAGATGGACGCAGAGGACTTGCAGCGCATGAACAGGGTGCTGCGGCACCAGCTGAGGAATTTCGCGTCGGGCGTGAAGAATGCGGTGACGCTTCTCGAGTACGAGCTCGCGGGGCGCCTGCAGGCGGAGAGCGAAGAGTATTTCCCGCTCATCAAGGACGAGTGCCTGCAGCTGTTCCTGCTGACGGAGCGCTTGGGGCTGCTGTTCGACGCGGACTGCCCCGAGCGCGTGGCGGCGCGGGAGAGCGGCCCGCCCCGGACCGTTGAGTCGATCCTGGAGGGCGTGCTGAAGCAGACGCGTGCGGAATTTCCGACCGCGGACATCCACGTCGAGCCCGGCGGCGCGCTGGCCGAGGCGGTCGCGGGCGGCGGCGCGCTGGCCCTCGCCCTTCGTGAGGTCGTCCGCAATGCAGTGGAGGCGTCCCGCGCCGCGCGGGTCGTGATTCGATGCGGCCGGCAGGACGGGGACCTGTGTGTACGCGTGGAGGATAGCGGCCCGGGCCTGGGGGCGGAGCCAGCCGCCAGGATTTTCGCGCCCTTCCACACGACGCGCAGCAAGCACGCCGGCATCGGGCTGTCTATTGCTTCGGAAGTGCTGGCCGAACGCGGCGGCGGAATGTCGGCCGAAACCAATCCGGGCGGAGGCATGGCGGTCACCCTCCGGATTCCGGCGCAGAACGGGGAGCACAGATGACAGAACTGAGCATCATGATCGTAGAGGATGACAAGCTTCAGCGCAAGGCCCTGCACGATTTGCTGCGCAAGTGGGGCCACGATGTTTCGGTTTACGATTGCCTGACGGAGGCCCGCCAGAAGGTCGTCGAGCGGCCCTTTGACCTGATTCTGCTCGACCTGCGCCTTCCGGACGGCGACGGCCTGTCCTTCCTGGAAGAGCTGAAGAAGGGCGATGCGAACCGCGATGCCGAGGTGGTGGTCATCACGGCGTATTCCGATGTCGACAGCGCGGTGCGATCGATCAAGCTGGGAGGCTACGATTACCTTACGAAGCCCTACGAGGAGGAGTATCTGGCGAAGATCGTCCGCAATATCTCCAGCAAAGTCGAGCTGTCCCGCCGCGTGTGTTCGCTGAGCCAGCTCACCTCGTCCGCAAACGAAGATGTGTGGAAGCTGGACGACATGCTGGGCACGGAGGCGCTGCGGGATGTGTTCGAAACATCGCAGCGAGTGGCGGAAACCGAGAGCACAACCGTCCTGATCCTTGGCGAGACGGGCACCGGGAAAGGCATGCTTGCCAAGGCCATCCACCGCATGAGCCGCAGGCGCGACAAGCCGTTCGTGGACATTAACTGCTCGGCCATTCCGGGCCAGCTGCTGGAAACCGAGCTGTTCGGGCACGAAAAAGGCGCCTTTACCGATGCGAAGAACGCGCGGCTGGGCCTGATGGAGGTGGCCAACGGCGGCACGGTGTTCCTGGATGAAATCGGCGACATGCCGCTGGGCCTGCAGAGCAAGCTGCTGAAGGTGGTCGAGGAGAAGGAGTTCAGGCGGGTTGGCGGCGTGCGGGCCACGCGCGTGGACGTGCGGATCATCGCCGCCACATGCCAGGACCTGCAGACGCTGGTGAAGGAAGGGAAATTCCGGAGCGACCTGTACTACCGCCTTAGCGTGTTCCCGGTGACCATGCCGCCGCTTCGCGAACACAAGAATACAATCGTCCCCCTCGCCAGCCACTACCTCGTCGTGGCGGGCCGCGAGCTGGGCCGGAAGATCAGCGGGTTCACGCCGGAAGCCTTGCGGGCCCTGCAGGCCTATGCGTGGCCGGGCAACGTCCGGGAGCTGCGCAACGCCGTGGAGCGCGCCGCCATCTTGACGACCGGCGAAGAGATTGGCATTGAGACTCTCGGTCTGTCCGGCATGTGCGTCCCCGTTCCCGCCGCCGACGCGCCCCGGAGCGCGCCTGCGGAGGACGCGTTCCGGCCGATGCCTCTGGCCGAGAGCGAGAAGCGCCTGATCGAGAACACTCTGCGGGCCGCCGGCGGGAACAGGAACCGGGCCGCCGAATTCCTGGGCATTCACCGCACCACGCTCTACAAGAAGATCGCCGAATACTCGCTGGAGTAGCGGCGCCGACGCTGTTGCGTTTCCCGCAACATGCTGTCATTCGCAACAGGCCCTGCCGCGGGCGTGCCGGCCGGTAAAGGCCTGCCGCTGCACAACTTGCCGCCTCGCCGCCATGCGCGGCATGCCACCTGCTATCCAGCTTTCCCATGCGTTTACTGGTTTCACTCTGTGGCCGCAAGGCATTCGTGTGCATGGCCGCCTCGCTCGCGGCCCTGGCAGGCGGAGGCTGCGCGGGCATGAACCTTCTTTCGCGGCCGCCCGCAGCCGTTGAAAGCACGGTTGCGACAGCGCGCCCCGCGCCCGCCTCAGAGCCCGACGCCATGACGGAGCGGATGCAGGTTATGGAGCAGCGGGTGGCGGAACTGACCAGCCTGCTGGCGGATTCCAGCGCGGATGCCGGCCCGATGGCGGGCTCGCACGACAAGGGCCGGCTGTTGGACCTGGAGCGCAAAGCCACGCAGTACGACGCGCTCACGTTCGAGCTGCAGGACCGGAAGAAGGAAAACCAGGCGCTGACCGAGAAGAGCGTCGAGCAGCAGGCCGCCCTCGCCCTGCAGAACGACAACCTCGCTGCCCTGCGCAGTCAGACGAACGAGCTGAGCCGCACGGCAGCCTCCCTGCGCGGCGAAGTGGACACGCTGAAGGAGCTGCTGCGCATCCTGCGCCTGGGCCCCCACGAGTATTACACGATCCAGCCGAACGACACGTGCGAGACGATTGCCGCGCAGCCGATGATCTACGGCGACAGGTCCAAGCACATCCTGATCCGGCAGATGAACCGCGGCATGGTCGCCGACCTCGACAAACTGAAGCCGGGTGAAGTGCTGCTCATCCCGCGCCCGGAAGGGAGCGCCCGCAATGAGTTCTGACCCCGGCTTTCGCGTGCTGCTTGTGGAGGACGATCGCCTGGCGGCGTGGACCGGCCGCCGGATCCTCGAGCGCATGGGCTGCCGCGTGAGCGACGCCGACTCGTGCCGCGCCGCGGAAGAGGCCTGGATGGCCAACGCGTTTGACCTCGTGGTCGTGGACCATCGGCTGCCCGACGGGGTGGGGGTGGATCTGATCGCGCGGATGCGGGCGGCGGGGCGCATGGACCGGGTGATCTGCCTGACGGCCGAATCGGAGGAGATCTCGGGCGCGCAAAGGGCGGCGCTGGGCATTCTGGACGTTGTTGGCAAGCCGCTCGACTTCGCACGGTTCCAGGCGGCGGTACGCGCGCACGCGGCGGCCGGCTCCGGGGTGCCCGCGGCTCCGCCGGCGGGCGGCGGGGCGGAACGGCGGCGGATCGGGCGGTTTGATGTGATCGCCTGCCCCGAGGTGCTCACCCGCGCGGACGTGGACAGCCTGCGAGGCGAGGATGGCGCGGCGCTCTGGCTGGCGCTTGACATGGCGCGGACCTTGCGCGTCGGCGAGGGCGCGCTGGATGCGCTGCGGGCCCTTTCGGTGCAGATGCAGAGAAGCGGCGGGCGATTGTGCCTGGCCGCCGTGAACGGCAGCATCGGGGTGGAACTGTCCAACGAGGGCATGCGCCGCGATGTGGACATTGTGCCGGCCCTGGGCGGGCTTGAAGCCCTGAGCCGCAACCCCATATCGCTCTGTGAACGCGCGGCGCTCATGGCCAGCGCCGCGGATGAGGAGTAGCAGCCCTTGAAACATAGCTGGAACGGAGATCGGAAGCGCAACGACCTGATCCTGCTGGGGGTGGTCGTGCTGGCGGCGCTGGCCGTCGCGGCGAGAAGCTATCTGCCGAAGACCCCCCAGGCGATCGCCATGGGAAGTCAGACCGAGTCGTCCGAGGCTCTGGCGTCGGGCCGGCAGCTGGCCGGCGCGGGCGAATTCGGACCCGCGTTTGCCGCGCTGCGCCAGGCGCTGGATGCGGCGCGCACGACACCGGAGCGCGCGGAGGCGGGGCTGGCCATCGGTGAGCTGCTTGCGGAGCGCGCGCGCCACGACGCGGCGCAGCAGGCGCTGCCGGCGCGGCAGTACCTGCGGGCAGCCCTGGCGCTCGAGGCCCGGCCCGCGTTCCGGCTGCGGGCGCTGCGGGCGCTGCTGGCCGTTGCGGTGCTGCAGAAGGCACCGGCCGACATCCTTGCGGCGTGCGCCGACCTTGCCCAGGCGCAGCCGCCGGAGTCGGAGAAGCCGGGCCTGATCCTCCAGCAGCTGGACGCCGGGATGGAATTGTTTGGCCTGCGGCAGCTTTCCGCCCTGATGAAGGAAGGCCTCGCGTACAAGGCGCATCCCGAGTACGGGCCTGAGTTCACGTTTCGCAAGGGGCTGTTCGGCGAGCAGATGCTGAAACGTCGCGACCTGTTCGACGCATTTCGCGCGAGCATCGCCGCCGCCCGGCCGGCCGGCAAGGCGGACGATGAAGCCAAGCTGCGCGGCAGCCTTGTCAGCTACGCGCTTAGGCAGTTCGGAGCGGCCGCAGAGAAAGGAAGCGGCGCGACGGCGGAGGCGGCGCGCTTTCACGCGGCCATGGTGCTGATTCTTGGCGGGCAGCACGCCGAGGCCAGCCGGCGCCTGGAGGGCATCCTGCGCGGCGAATCGCAGGCCTTCCATCGCGAGGCGCTCCTGGCGCTGATCGAGATCGAGCGCGGGCGCGAGGGCAGTGAAGCGCTCCAGAGCCACGTGTCCCGCTACGTGGCGGACTATGGCTGGGACGCGGCGATCGAGGGGGACTTTCTGCATATGACGGACGTGCTGCAGAACGCGGGGCAGGGCGCGGCGGCGCTGGCGTTCATCGAGAAGCACATGGATGGGAAGGTCTCCCCTGAGCTGGCGCCGCGGCTGCTGGCCCGCATGGGCGACCTGGCCCTCGAACTGCGGGAGTATGACACGGCTGAAAGCTGCTACTCGCGGCTGCTGGCCCTGCCCGGAGCCGGCGAGTACCACGCGGCTTCCCTGCTTGCGCGCGGCAGCATATGCGTCGAGCGCGGCGACCCGGCGGGGGGGCGCGCGGAGCTGTTCCAATACCTCAACGCGCACCCCTTCGACCGGAAGAACACGGAGGCGGCGATCGCTCTGCTGAAGTCGCTGCGCGCTGGCGCGGGCGGAGATAGCATCGAGGTGGCCGCGGCGGCGATTGCCATGGCGGGGCGCACGGTCGACGGCGGGCAGGCCGCCGCCCTGCTCGCGCTGGCTGGCGGCGTTCTCGAGGCCCTGGACCTTCCGGAGCTTGCCCAGCCCTACTACCGCAGGATCGCGCTGCTGCGCCGCGCGGAGACGCCTGGAACGACGCCGAAGCGGGACGACCTGGCGCAGGCCCAGCTGTCGCAGACGCGGTGCCTGCTCGCCCTCGGGCGGCGCGTGGAGGCCGACCAGCTGCTGCGCGGGCTGTGCTCGGATCCGGCCCCGAGCCCGCTGCGCTCCGAGGCCGCGTGCCTTTGGGCCGAAATCGCGATGGAGGGCGGCCAGTGGCGGGAGTGCGAGCGCCGGCTGGCGCTGGCCGACGATGCCGCGGCCGATGCCGCGGTGGCCTGGCGCATCCGGAGGAACCGTCTGATGGTAGACATCGGCGCCGCCGTGGGCACCAACCTCCTCGTGAACGCACGGCTGGCCGAGGTGGGCGGCCCGGTCGTCGCCCGCGACGTCCCGCTGATGAGCGAGGTCTACCAGCGCTGCCTCGCGCGGCTGGCCGCGGAAGGCGACGCGACCAACCTGCGCCTGGTCATTGAGGCCGCCCGCGCCGGCGCCGTGCCCGTGCCCCTGGACGCATTCCGGCTGCAGGCCGCACGCACCTTTCTTTCCCGGGGCGACCTGCCCGCGGCGGCCGAGTGGCTGAAGGAGGATGGCGAGGATCTCTCCGCAATGATCGACGGCGTGCGCAGCAGCGGAGACACGATGCGGAGGTGCCTGTAACCATGAACAGCAGCGACATCATGAGTTCAATGATCAAGGGGCGCGAGTGCTGCCGGCGGCTCGTTCAAACGTACGAGCAGGCGCGCGGCCAGCCGCAGGCGGCGCCGAGCGCGGGCTCCGCCAACCTGAACCTGCTGAGAACGGCGGAGACCGCCGCCACCCAGATGCTTTCGCACCTGAGCCGCCTGCCGCAGAACCCGTGCGCGGGGATGACGGACGAGGAGGCGAAGCGCCACACGTCCCAGGTTCTCGGCGACATCCGCGGGCTGCTGGAGAAGGCGATCATGCTTGAGCGGGAGATGCGCGCCTCGGCGCCGCAGTGGGCCCGGGAGAAGGAGGACGGCACTCATGGATGAGCCGACGACAAGCGGCGAGGTGGTCGATGCCGTTGCGAGCATCCGGAACGCGTTCGGCGTCTTCGAGGTTCAGAGCGCCATCCTGCGCCAGTCGTACGAGAGCCTGAAGCGGGACCTCGCCACGGCGAACCGCCGCCTGAGCGTGCAGAACAAGCAGCTCTCCGCCAAGGTGGCCGAGCTGGGCGAGATGTCCAGCCGCCTGGAGTGCATCCTCGACAGCCTGACGGACGGGGTGCTCGTCATCGACCGCGACCTGCGCGTGGGGCGCTGCAACGCGGCGGCCGCCGCGCTGATGGGCGGGAAGCGCCAGGACGTGGAGGGCCGCCTCTACACGGAGGTGACCAACGGGCTGGGCAACGTGGCGAGCGTGAGGGCGGCGATTGAAAAGAGCCGCTCCTGCGTGGGCCAGCAGCGCTCCCGAACCGGCGCGGACGGCGAGCTCGTGGTGGTGCTGGCCGGCGTGGCGCCGATCCGGGCCCCGGACGGATCCGTTCCCGGCGCCGTTGAGGTCCTGCAGGACGTGACGGTCCTGCGCCGCCTTGAGGCCAGCGTGAACAGCCGCGAGCGCATGGCGGCGCTGGGCGAGATGGCGGCGAGCGTTGCGCACGAGATCCGCAACCCGCTGGGAACAATCGAGGGCTTTGCCCGCCTGCTGAAGAGGGACGTCGAACAGCAGCCGCACCCGTACCGCCTGGCTTCGAAGATCGTGGAAGGGGCGCAGAACCTGAACTACGTTATCACCAATCTGCTCACCTACGCCCGCCCCATGGTGCTGATGTTTGAGCCGTTCGCCATCACCCGCCTGCTGGACGAGGTGCGCGAGTCGCTCGAGGCGCGCGCGGAGCGCGCGCATGTCGTTCTCGATATCAGGGAGTTTGACGGCGACGCCCCCGCCCGCGGCGACGTGCGGCAGCTGCGGCAGGTGCTGGTCAACCTCGGGGCGAACGCCATCGAGGCCTGCGGCGAGGGCGGGCGGGTTGAGATCCGGGCCTTCTGCTGCGGCCGGAACCACTGCTTTGCGGTGACGGACAACGGGTGCGGCATCGAGCCCGGCGACCGGGGCAAAGTGTTCGACTCTTTCTTTACGCGCAAGCAGGGGGGCACGGGCCTGGGGCTGTCGCTCTGCCACAAGATTGTCGAGGCGCACGGCGGCGAAATTAGCGTGGAGTCGGAGCCGGGCCGGGGTGCTCGCTTCGAAGTCCTCATCCCGGGAAACTGCAAGGAGGCAGCATGATCACGAGCGTGGAAACAGCCCTGGTCGTCGATGACGACGCGCTGATGCGGGACTTTGTTGTCGAGACTCTCTCCCGGCGCGGCCTGGCCATTACGCAGGCGGAGAACGGCCGCGAGGCCAAGCGGCTGATGGAGGAGAAGGAGTTCGACATCGCGTTCATCGACTTGAAAATGCCCGGGATCGACGGGATGCAGCTCCTGCGGATCATGAAGGAGGGCGGCATCGCCACCCTGCCGGTCATTGTCACGGCGTTCGGAACGGTGGAGCGCGCGGTGGAGGCCATGAAGGTCGGGGCCTACGACTTCCTGATGAAGCCCTTTTCGCCGGAGCAGGTGGAGCTGGTGCTTGATCGCGCGAACGACTGGATCAAGATGCGCAGCCAGAATGCGTACCTGCAGGAGGAGCTCGGCCTGCAGCTGCCGCGCGGCAGGCAGATGATCGGGCGCTCGGCCAGCATGCAGGCCCTGCTGGCGCAGATCGAGCGGGTGGCGCAATCGTCGGCCACGGTGCTTGCGACCGGCGAAAGCGGGACGGGCAAGGAGCTTGTGGCGCTGGCGATTCACTCGCTGAGCGAGCGCAGGGACGGCCCCTTCGTTCGCATGAGCTGCGCCGCGGTTCCCGACACGCTTATGGACAGCGAGCTCTTCGGACATGAAAAGGGGTCGTTCACAAGCGCGGTGGCCCGGTTCGAGCTGGCGGACGGCGGGACGCTGCTGCTGGACGAGATCGGCGAGATCAAGCTGGAGCTGCAGGCCAAGCTCCTGCGGGTGCTGCAGGAGCGCGAGTTCGAGCGCGTCGGGGGGACGCGCCCGGTCCAGACCGACTGCCGCGTCATCGCGACGACCAACCGCAACCTGGGCGAGCTTGTCCGGCGCGGCGAGTTCCGCGAAGACCTGTACTAC
>CAYRKB010000058.1:0-23887 GCA_964424705.1 uncultured Victivallales bacterium | reverse complement strand
TGTCCAGGAGCCAGCGCGGCCGGTGGACGGGCGTCTCCGCGCGCGAATACCGCGGGGCCGGCCTGGCGGCCAGCTCGGCCAGCTATTCGCATCCGTTCTTCAGGAACATTCTCGGGATGCTCAACGCCGAAGCATTTGGCGATTACGCCGTGTGCTGGGACGGCGACCGGAATTGGCAGAAGGAGGGCGCCGGGTTCAATCTCGTCTACCGTTTCTGGCGTTTTCCACTTCCGTTCGGCGGCGGGGCTACCTACAGCTTCGACGACTCCAACTGGCAATTCTCCTTTGCCGTCGGCGGGATGTTCTGACCTTCCACAGGGCTGCGTCAGGAGCTTCGCGGGCCATGCCACGTCACTGAGAGATAGCTCGCGAACGGTTTTTAAAACGGTTCGTGTAGTCCGACTTGGCGCTCTCCGAGAGGAAGGACCTCCCGATCATCTCGACCACCCGGTCGTGGTTCTTACCGAACTGGTCGAGAAAACGATTGGCGCGTTCCAGATTCATGTTGAAGAACCCGGCGAGTCTCAGAAAGTCCGGGCGCTTGTAGAATGCGTTGATTCGGAAGCTTTCGGTCTCGAAGGTGTCGAACAGATCCAGCGCGGTGCGGCCTTCGTCCGGAAAGTGCAGAGACGCGCAAATCAGGTCATAGGCCGGTGTCAGGATGTAGTCGCCGAACTCGCTCTCGAATAGCGAGAAGTTCTTCAGGTGGGCGTCGCCGTTGGAGAAGATATAGTTGAAGACGATCCGCGCAAAGAGCTTCTCGACTTCCACGGGATAGGCCCCGCAATACATCCTGAGGATGCGGCCAACTTCCTCGTAGCTCCCATCGTACTTGTAGTTCTTCCCTGCCGTTTCCTCGGTCCGGTTGGAGAGCTGGCAGAAGTCCTCCTGGCCGATCTTCTTTCCGTCCCGCCGATCAAAACGCCGAGTGATGTAGGCCGGCTCCCCGTCCGCAAACTGGATGCACGCGTTGACGGCCGTGGTGATGCCGAAGACCTGTGAAGCAATCTGCATTGTGAGGTGCTCATTGGCCGGCACGTCGGGCTTGTAGCGCGGGATGTCCGCAGATGGAACCGGCTTCAAGATATACTCCCCGTCCTTCTCCGTGGGAACGAGTGTCCCTCGGACCAGCTTCAAGGAAATCTTGTCATGAACGCCCGAGATGGACATGTGTTGCGCAGCCTTCACGCGGAATTCGACAACGTCCGTGCGGTTGAAGGTCAGCTGATGCGGAAACTTGCGATTGCCGCCGGCCAGAAGGCGTTCGGCCACGCGGCTGTAGCCTTCAGCGGGGATATCAGCCAGCGTTGACATGCAGCGAAACATCTACGGCTCCAGTTCTTCTGCAACTGTAATGGCGCCAACCGTGTCACTGTGCGCGGTCTTGAGGAGGCGCCCGAAATGGTCATTCTCGTCCAGCTTCAGTTTCCTGCACTGCGTTTCCTTCAGGATGCCCTCTGCCAGGAGTCCGAAGAAGAATGGAAACAGGACTTTGGATTCGTGCGGCCCCTGGCGTTTGGGAAGGGTCAGGCTGATCGGTCGCGACTCCGGCGCCGTCAGGTACGCGGTGTCGTACGTGAATCGGTAGCCGTCCGCGGTCTCCTCCACGCAACCGGCGAGGCTGCCGCGACAATAGACGTTTCCCTTCCTGCTCACGGGTTATCTACTCCTTGACCTGGATGCGAAGCTCCATCCCAAGCGCATTCAGCACGCGATCCAATGTGGCAACCGTCGGGTTGCCTTTTCCGGCCTCGATGTTGCTCAGCGTATGAACAGCGATTCCCGAGATATCGCTCAGGGTTTTCTGATCAAGGTGGAGCGACATGCGACGCTTCCGCAACGACTGACATTCTTCTTTCATGTTCATGAAAATGAATATTGCATCACACATTCGTCAGTTTGCAACCAATATTGTTATGGATACTCATTATAATGAATTGGCTCTGTTAGGAAGGACTGGATCCTGTCGCCTGCGGCAGGGAGCCAGTCCCTTCACTGACCTGCTATTATGACGCGTTGCAAGTTATGGCATGGGAGCGTGGTCTGTGGTAGGGTGCCGCATGCTTTCGATTTCGGATCGCAGAGAACTGATGGCGCTGCACCGCAAGAAGGACCGCCAAGAGCACGGGCTCTTCCTTGTGGAAGGCGTGAAACTGGTGGACGAACTGCTCGCGTCGGGATGGGGCGTTGTGCGCATCGTGGCGGTCGAGGCATGGGCGCAGGGCCGGGCGCCCGCGGCGCCCGTGACACTGGTTTCTGAGTCCGAGCTTGCGCGCGTTTCAGCCATGGAGGCACCGAACCAGGTGCTCGCGGTTGCGCGCATGCCGCGGGAACTGCCCGCGCCGCCGCCCGCGGGGCTGGTCCTCGCGCTGGCCGGGATCCAGGACCCGGGCAACATGGGCACGATTCTGCGCCTGGCCGACTGGTTCGGCGTGTCGCGCGTCGTATGCTCGCCGGACTGCGCCGAGCGATTCAACCCAAAAGTGGTACAGGCGAGCATGGGCTCGCTCTTTCGCGTGCCCGTACACAGGCTCGACCTGGCCGATTACCTGGCGGGTGCGGAGGCGGGCGTCGAAGTCGCTGGCGCCTGCCTCGACGGGGAGAATCTCTTCAGGATCGTGCCGCGCGAGCCTGCCGTCATCGTGCTGGGGAGCGAGGGGCGCGGCATACCGGACGAACTCATGCCGCATATCCGCCGCCGGATCACGATCCCGCGCACGGGCCGCGCCGAGTCTCTCAACGTGGCCGCCGCCGCCTCCGTGATCTGCGCGGAATGGCGGCGCGGCGCACTTGCGAAGGCGCCGTAGCAGGTCGGTTACGGGGATGCGGCAGAGCCGAATGCCGCATGGGTTGCAAAGTACGGAACGAGCTCGGGAGGGCAGTCGGCGGACAGGCGCGTTGCCTGCATGTAGTCGGCCTTCGCCTCGGCGTGCCGCCCCATCCGGTCCAGCACATGGCTGCGATAGTAAAGCGCGTCCGCGCTTTGCAGGGATTTCAACGTGTCATTAAGATCCAGGAGCGCTTCGCCCAGACGATCCTTCCGGGCCAGGAGCACGGCGCGGCGGAAGCGCGGGTGCGTCAGGTGGGAGAAATACCCCATCGCGATCGCCTTGCTGTAGTCAGCGATCGCCTCGTCGATGCGGCCCGCCTGGTCGTGCGCGACGCCACGGTAGAAGTGCGCCGGCGCGAAAGCGGGGTCAAGGCGAAGGGCGGCATCGTACTCCGACACGGCGGTCGAGATCTGGCCGCCCTGCAGAAGGATGTTGCCGAGGTTGAAGTGAATCGGCGCGTTGTCGGGCATGACGGCCATGGCCTGCCGGTAGTCGGCGACGGCTCCTGCAAGATCGCCTGCGGCGCCGCGCGCCGCGCCCCGGTTGAGAAATCCCCGCGGCGAGCGCGGGTACTTCGACAGCACGTCGGACCACAGCGTCACGCCGTCCTTCCACACCTTGGTGCGCTGATGCGCCACGCCGGCAAGCACAAGGATCCACAGGGCGAGCAGGGGTGCGATCAGGGGGCGCAGCGCACGGGCCCCGGTGCGCAGGGCGAAGGCGCGTATCGCGCAGCCGACGAGGAGGAAGAGGCCGATCGACGGCATGTAGGCGAAATGATCCTCCATCATGACTCCTGCGAAGGGCAGGAACTTGGCGACGAGCAGGAGATTGGCGAGGTAGAAGAGCGCGCAGAAGAGCGGCAGCGGGCTGCGGCGCCCGCGGGCGATGAAGAAGGCAAGGGCCGCAAGCAGCGCGACGGGGGCCGCGTAGAACGTAAGGGGAAGCCACGCCCCGATGTGCTCGGGGTACGGGTACTGGTGGACCAGGCCGACGGGCGCGAGCAGTTTGACCGCATACATCAGCAGGTTGCGGCAGCCGGTGAGGAAGTGCTCGAAGCGGGTGAAGTCCACAATGCTGTAAAGGTATCCGGCGGCCCGCTGCGAAAAGATGTTTGTGATGCCGAACGCCAGCGCGAGGGCGGCGAACGGGACCTTTTCGAGCCAGAGGCGCCAGTCGCGCAGGCGCCGCTCCAGCAGGAGATCAAGCGCCGCGATGCTCAGCACAAAGGCGATTGCTTTTCCGTTGGAAAGCGCCGCAAGCAGCGCAAGCGCAAAGGCCCGGAGGTAGGTGCGCGCGCCGCCGGCGCGGGCGTAATCGTGGTACGCGATAAGTCCTGCGAGGTAGAACGCGGCGTAGAGCACGTTCTTGCGCTCTGCGATCCACGCGACGGATTCGACATGGAGCGGATGGACCGCGAACAGCGCAGCCACGAAGTACGGCAGGGCGGGGGACGGGGTGAGTCGCCTGACCAGGGCCATGACGAGGAGGACGTTGATCATGTGCAGCACGATATTGGTCGCGTGGTACGAGACCGGATTCAAGCCGGCCCACTGGTACTCCACGGCGAACGTGAGGAGCGTGAGCGGATGGTACCCCTCGTAGAAGGTTGTAAGAATCCGGCGCACGCCGTGCGGGGAAAGGTCCCGGATGAGCGGGTTGTCCGTGACGTAGGCGGGGTCGTCCGCGTTGGTGAACCCGTTATGAAGAGCCGGGAGGTAGACCGCCACGGTCAGGCACATGATGGCAGCCAGCCAGGCTGCGCGCGGAATACGGAATCCGCGCCATCCTGGCGATTCCGACGTTGGCTGTGACTGCGCCATGCTCAGTGTGTCAGGGGGCTTTTCAGAAGGGCCCTGTCGAAACGTTGCGCGCTCCGCGCGATGCGATCTCCCGCTCGTGCATCGGGCGGCGCAGGCCGGCAAAGCGCGCGCAGAATCCCCAGTCGCCGCTCGCCTGGGTGATCTTGAGCAAAAGGACGTTGGCTCCCGCCTTCAGTCGCACCTCAACCCTATCCTGGTCCGGCGCCATTCCCCGGAGCGCCTGCAGGTTGTCAAGCACCTGCTCGCCGTTGAGCCAGGCGGATACGCCGTCGTCGCTGCCCAGCCGCAACTCGGACTTCTGCGCCACGGGCGAAACGAGAACGCAGACCGCGTACGCAAAGCAGTCGTCCCTGAGCCCCAGGGCTTTCGGGAGGATCTGGTAGGCCGTCAGATCCGGGTCTGCGTTCACCCACTTTGCCCCGAGGGTCGGGACGGTCGCTGTGAACTCGGCCTCGCCGCCGAGGTGATCCTGCGTGAACGGCTTCGGGAAGGGACCGAGGAGGCCCCACTGCCGAGATCCAGCAGCACATCATTCGGCCGGTCGGCCGTCACGATATTAAGCGAAAAGGTGCGCGCGGATTTCGCCAGGAGGTGCTCGCGGCCGCGCTCCATGGCAGGCCCCATGCGGACGGCTCCGGTGTGCAGCCGCGCGTTATAGAACGTCGAATTCTCGCCGTTGAGCCCGAGGACGCGCCACAGGCGGAAGTAGACCTGGTCCTTCTCCGCCGTGTAGCGGTGAACTGCCTCGGCGCGCAGCACCGGCGTCAGCGTCCACTGGTCGAACAAATTCACGCCGGCAGCGAGTTGTTCCGGGGAGAGCGGGGTAAGTCGGACCCCGTTGTCGCGGAAGCTGCCAAGCGGCGACGTCATTCCCCGCACCCGCAGCGTGAGGTCGTTGAACGTCTCCTGGAACGGTAGGAACGGGAGCACCTTCCGTGCGGCGGGCTCGACAAAGAACGGCAGGCGGTCGAGGAGTATGCTGAGGCTGAGCCCCGCATCGTGGCGGACCGGCTTGCGGACCACAATGCCGTCGGAGGCCGACGCTTCGCCGGTCGTGCAATCGAGGGTCACCGACTGGCGCCGCGGAGGAACCCCCAGCGCCTGAAGGACGCCAAAGGCCATGACGAGGTGACCGTGGGGCTCGGGGTGAAAGCCGTCCGCCATCATGCAGAACTTCGGGTCGGCCGCTTTGCCGCGCGCGTCCACTTCGCTCATCAGCCGGTGCAGGTCGCCGCAGGGAAGGCCCTCTTCGCGCGCCAGCTTCACCACCTCGTCCGCGAGCGCCCGCAGTCCGTTCTGGCTGTACTGGATTGCTCCCAGGCCGGGGTTGGCCACGCCATCCGCCATGCCGGGCGTGAGCAGGACGACGCGCACGCCGGCGCCTTTCAGGCGCGCCACCAGCTCTCGCATTCCGGCGACAAAGGTGGCCCGGATTCTCTCCGTGGGCGGGGTATAGCCGGCGTCGTTCATGCCGTAGCAGATGGTGACCACGGTCGGCTTGAGATTGAGGACGTCGCGCTGCAGCCGCTTCGCGCCGCCGGGCGCGGTGTCGCCGCCCCAGCCCGCATTGAAGAACGAGAGCTTCAGCTCGGGGTAGCGCGTGGAGAGGTAGCTCTCCACGTAGTTGGTGTAGAGGTGCTGCTCTGTGATCGAGTCCCCGAGGAACACGATGCGGTCGTTGGGCTTCAGGACGAATGCAGATGTGGGCGTCATTCTTTCTTCTCGTTTGGAATGCGCGCCGCAAAGGCGTACGTGCCGGCAGCGACGCGCTTGGGCGCGCGGCCGGGCAGCATCACCGTGGCGGCGGTGTTGGGAGGGATTGTTACGTTCACTTTCAGCTGCCGGCCGTCGAGGACCCAGGCGCAGGCGGCGCGCCCGTGGCGCGTCAGCAGTTCGCCCCGCGCGCAGGTCAGGCCTCCGCCGGGCTGGGGCCGGATGATGATGTGCTTGTAGCCGGGCTTGGCCGGATCGAGCGCTATGCCGGCGACCGTGGAGTACATCCAGTCGCCGATCGCGCCGTAGGCATAGTGGTTGAACGAGTTCATGCTCGCGTCGCCAAAGCCCTTCTCCTTGTCGAAGCTGTTCCAGCGCTCCCACATGGTCGTGGCGCCCTGCAGCACCGTGTAGAGCCAGGCGGGGTAGGTCTTCTGCAGGAGCAGCTTGTACGCGACATCCGTGCGCCCGAAGCGCGTGAGCACGGGACACAGCAGAGGGGTGCCGACAAAGCCCGTCGAGAGGTGGTCGCCGCGCCGCTCGACCTCCTTCACGAGCCGCTCCAGCGCGTGGGCCCGGCTGGCGGCGGGCAAAAGGTCAAAGGCGAGGGCCAGCAGGTAGACGGTCTGGGAGTCACCGATGACGCGGCCCGTCGGGGTCACCAGCTCGCGATTGAATGCGGCCCGCACCTTTGCGGCGAGCGTACGGTACTTTGCGGCGTCCGCGCGGCGGCCGAGAATGGCGGCGGCGCGCGACAGAAGGTCGGTGCTGTACGCAAAGTATGCCGTGGCGATCAGTTCGCGGGGCGTGTTGGGGTCGGGCGCGAGCCAGTCGCCAAACATCGCCGCGCTGCAGATCAAGTCCGTGCTGTTTGCGAGGCGCCATCCAATCCAGCGCACCATAGAGCTGTACTGGCGCTCGAGGATGCGCGTGTCGCCGTAGCAGAGGTACACGGTCCACGGCACGATCACTCCTGCATCGGCCCAGGCGGCCTGGCCGCGGCCGCCGTCGCGCAGGGCGTCGGGCGCCACGTGCGGGTAGGCGCCGTCGGGGAACTGGGAGTCCTCGACATCAATGCACCACTTGGTGAAGAAGGCCGCCACATCGCGGTTGAAGCACGCCGTGGGTGCGAAGACCTGCGCGTCCCCGGTCCAGCCCAGGCGCTCGTCGCGCTGCGGGCAGTCGGTCGGCGCCTCGAGGAAGTTTCCGCGCTGGCCCCACACGATGTTCTGCTGAAGGCGGTTGAGCAAAGGATCGGAGCACTCGAACGATCCGGTCGGAGCAATGTCTGAGTGCAGCACCACGCCGGTCAGCTGGTCCGCCGCGGGCTTGGCGCGCAGGCCGGTGATTTCGACATAGCGGAACCCGTGGAACGTGAAGCGCGGCTCGTAGACTTCCTCGCCGCCGCCCCGGCAGGTGAAGAAGTCCGTGCACTTGGCCGCGCGCAGGTTCTCCGTGTACAGCGTGCCGTCGGCGTTGAGCATCTCGGCGTACCGGACCGTGACCGTGTCGCCCGGCTGGCAGCTCACGCGGATGCGGGCCCAGCCGACGATGTTCTGGCCGAGGTCGAAGACGTGCACGCCGAATTTCGGCTCTGTGAGCTCCACGGTCGCCAACTCCTCCTGGCGGCGCACGGGCAGGGACCGGCAGCCCACGAGCTTTGCCCTCGGCGCATCGAAGCAGGCCGCAGGCTGCCACGCGGAGTCGTCGAACCCCGGCGTATTCCAGCCGGGCATTTCGCGGCGTGCGTCGTAGGTCTCGCCGTTGTAGAAATCGCCGCGCAGCAGCGGGCCGAAGCTGGTCTTCCAGGAGGGGTCGCTGACGATCGTCTCGCGGGTTCCGTCCGCCATCTCGATTTCAAGCTGTGCGAGCAGCGAGAGCTGGTCCCCGTCGAGGTTGCGCTGGTGGCCCCAGCCAATGAAGCCGGCGTACCAGCCGTCGCCGAGGATTGCCCCGAGCGCGTTCGAGCCGGCTTGCAGCAGGCTCGTGACGTCGTAGACCTGGTACTGGATGCGTATGCGATAGTCGGTCCAGCCGGGCGCGAAGTAATCCTGACTCACGCGCTGACCATTGATGTAGGCCTCGAAGATGCCGCGAGCCGTGACGTAAAGGCGCGCGCGGACAGGGGTGCCCTGCAGTTCGAATCCGCGCCGCAGGAACGGGCTTGGCGGGAACGTCTCCTTGCTCTCGAGCGGACGGCCGATCCACGAGGCGGCCCAGTCCGAGGGCTTCAGGAGGCCCATTTCAAAGCATGCCGGCTCGCTCCACCCGGACGGTTTGCGGGCCGCGTCGTAGGCCTGCACCCGCCAGTAGACGGTCCGACGCGAGGTGAGCTTGCGTCCGCCGTACGGGATATCCAGCGTGGCGTCGCCGGCGACGACTCCCGTGTCCCACAGGTCGGGCTTAGCCTCCAATTTTGCGGGGGTGGACGCGGCAACAATCCGGTACGCAGTCTGCCGCGCGCCCTGGCGGGGATCGTCAAGGCGCCATGAGAGGCGAGGGCTTGCCTCATCCAGTCCAAGGGGGCAGGGGAGATGTTCGCAACGCAAATCAATTGGTTTCATATTTCCATTTCCTAATTCGTGTTCGCTGACTTCCCCGGGGCCTGTTCACCTGCAGTCGCCAGAGCCGCCAGATGAAGCGAAGATAGTATAGATACCCCTCGCTCGGGGCAATATGCGAGTGATGAAAGAATCGGGCGGTCACATGTTTTCCAGCAGGCAAATCCCGCAAAGCGGTTCAGTACATTGCACGATCTTTCCGGGAACTTCTCCTCGCCCCTCTGCGTCTAAGAGTGCAAAGGCAAGGGAGGCATCAAAATGAAAACGAACTCAAGTTTTGCCGCAATTTCAGCCGCCCTGATTATGGCGTGGATTGGCTATCTGCAACCTGTTGCGGCGGCTTATCTTGAATCCGGTTCTGAGAGGACGGGCGAGCTGCGTCCTCCGGAGCGACCGGCAGATATACGGCCCGTTCCGCGACCGGTACCTGCCGAGAACCCAGTGCTGCGTCTGGTTCGGGCTGTGGACGTGGGCAGTTCCTACAGTCACGGCGGGCTCGTGGTGTTTCCGCTGATCATGCGCGGCGCCGGGGGTGGGGAGGAAATCCGGACCTTGGATGAGGCCCTATCCCATGACTGGATTACTGTGCGAGAGCTCGATAACGCGCAGGTCTCGGAACTGCTGGTGCGCAACGAATCCCGCCGCTATGTGTTCCTGATGTCAGGCGAGATTATTGCCGGCGGCCGGCAGGACCGGATTATCCGCCACGACGTGCTTCTTGTGCCGCGCTCGGATTTTGTGCGTGTTCCGGTCTACTGCGGCGAGAAGGAGCGCTGGACCGGCGAGCGCGAGTCGTTCAAGAGCTCCAAGTACATGGCGGACCAGGGGCTGCGCAGCATGGCGTCCGAGTCGGCTTCGCAGAGCGCGATCTGGTCGCGGATCGACGACCAGATCCGGCGCGCCGACGTCAATGCCCCCACGCGCAACTATCAGGAGATCTATCGCGACAAGGAGGTCGGCGCCCGGATTGATGACCGCGTCGGCCACTTCCGCCAGGTGCCGGGGCGCAGGACGGTTGGCGCGGTGATCGTTTCGAATGGACGGATTGTCAGCTGCGATTTGTTCGGCGATCCCGAACTGTTCGCCAGGCTTTGGGACAAAATCTGCCGCGCGCAAGCGTTGGAATGTGTGCTGCGGGGCGATGCTCACGAAGGCAAGCGCGTCTGGCCCGATCCGCCGGGCGAGGGCGGGGTCCGCCGGTTCCTGGACCGCGCTCTATCGGCCGACGTTTCGCATGGGTACACTCCGGGGGCCGGCGAAGCGCTGAGGATCAGCGGCTCTGTGGCCGGGAGCGCACTGGTCTGGCGGGACCGCGTGGTTCATGCCGCGCTCTTCCCGTCCGGCTCCATCGAGCCCTTCCCGCTGCGGGGCGGATTGTGGAGGGGTGGCGAAGAGTAGCGGGCAGGGCCGTGGCCCTTACACCCCGATGAGTGCGGCGCCGATGACGCCGGCGGAATCTCCGAGCAGGTGGCGGACGATGGGGGTCTCCAGGCTGTCGCTGAATATGTGCCGCCGCACTTCGCGAACGCCGTCGGTATACAGCTCGTCCAAGTTCGAAACTCCGCCGCCGAGCACAATGGCGTCGGGGTCCAGAAGGTTAATCAGGTTTGCCACAGCCCGTCCGAAATTGCTGAAGAAAGTCTGCATAAAGCGCGTCTCCGCCTCGTCCCCGCGCCGGTAGGCTGACACGATGTTGCGCAGGCTGCGGTGATCCCCGAACTGTTCGTGCCAGCGCTTCTCGAGGCCGCCGCCGCTGATAAAGGTTTCGATGCATCCGCGCTGGCCGCAGTAGCAGAGGGGCCCGGTCGGGTCGATGCTCATGTGGCCCCATTCGCCCGCGATGCTCTGCGGGCCCGTGATTACCTCGCCCCTGTGTACGATGCCTCCGCCGCAGCCTGTTCCCATGATCACGCCGAAGACGAGGGCTTTCCCCTTTCCGGCTCCAAGCAGGGCTTCGGCCATTGCGAAGCAGTTGGCGTCGTTTTGAATCGCGACGGGATGCGCCAGAATGCGTTCGAGATCCGCCTTCAGGGGTTTACCGTTCATGCAGAGCGTGTTCGAATTCTTGAGGAGGCCAGTGCGGTGCGAGATGGCGCCGGGGGTGCCGATCCCGAACGTGTGCGGCGCCGCCCCGACGGAAGCCTTCAGATCGTTGTAGAGCGACTGAATGTTCCGGAGAATATGGTCGTAGCCATGTTCCTGCTCCGTCGGGACCCGCTTGCGGAACGTTTCCACGCCGTTCCCGTCGAGCACGATACCCTCAATCTTTGTCCCGCCAAGGTCGATGCCGATGCGATGTGTCATGGGGCGGAAGAGTAGGCTAAAGGAGGCGGAGGCCGCAAGTACGATCGGGCGGCCCCGCCTGGCGGGGTGCGATTGCTGTAAGTTGCAATCGTGCCAAGGAGTCAGAATACAGGAGCCAGAATTCAGAATTGATTCCCAACAGTTTACGTCAGAACTTGCCGTCCAATATCGTGTCCTCAACAAAGAGGACGCGCACAACACTATGAAAAGCTGCTGACTCCTGAATTCCGGCTTCTGAATTCTGTGCGATTGCAACCTATCGCAATCGCAACCGCCTGGGCGCCACCGGGTGTTGACAAACGTTCTTTCAGGCATTTCCCGGGAGCCGTGCCGTTCAGCGGAGCGTGGTGTGACAAGCACTATCGCAGAATCTTCCTGTTTGACCCGCGTGGCACGGTGGGTTTCCTCCTCTGGGCCGCGATCGTGTCGATCGTCATTTGCCTTGCGGTGCTGTTCTGGAAGAACAGATGAAGGAAACGCCGGCATACGGGACTCCGGCATCAAAAGCGTTGTGGCGCAGCGCGTGGGTCGGCTGCTGTTCTCGCGGTCTTTGCTTCCCGCGACGAGGGCGTCGCGGCGAGGAGGAAGGCGAAGTCGGACTCATCGCTGGAGACGCGGCGCCCGCCGCGTGTACTATCACGTCGCGGCGATGAACTGCGCGAGGTCGGGCTGGCCGGTGAGGCAGGCCTTCACCGTGCGGTCGATAAAGAGCTGCTGGCCATCCTTTAATTCGGCGAGGCGGTCGTCGATCGAGATCTCGACGTTGGACTGGCCTGTGCCTGCCCGGCGTCCCAACTCACGCACGATGGTCTGCAGCTGTTCCACAGCGCAGGCCTGCGCCTCCTCCACGCTGTGAAAGGTGGGCGTGCCAGGCAGTCCTTCGATCCGGTAGAGCCCGTGCTCGTTGACGGCGATCGTTACGCGGCGGTGGATGCGAACGGGGCTGGTAATCGCCCCCAGCGCGTTGGCCACATCGGCGTGGACGGGGAGGATGGCCTGCGTTTGCAGGAGCCGGGCGGCGGCCGGCAGGAACAAGTGGGCGGGGGCGCCGATCCCGATCAACGGGGTCTTCAGCTCGATCCGCACGCTGTAGCCGTCGGTGTTTTTCCCGAGCGCGCGGTCGATGAGGGCCATGGCGGCCGGGGACTGTTCGAGCTGGTCCGGATCGGTCTCATCCGCGAGCTGCTTCTTAAGAATCTCGATCGCGAGCTTCCGAACGAACTGATCCTTGACCTGTTCGATGAAGCGGGCGCGGTCGCTGTGCATGAGCCGCGCATACAGGTCGCACATCCGGCGCGACGCTTCGCCGTCCCAAAGGCCCAGCTGGCCGCCGGCATGGAGAACATCCGTCGGCGTCAGCCCGCAGCGCTGAACGATGTGGTCTTCCTCAAGCCGCGCGAGCTGCAGGAACTGTTCCGCATGGCATTGCTCGGACTCGACCAGCTCCTCCACGGACCATGGTCGATCCGCGAGGCGCGCGACGATGCGCTGCTCCTGCTCATCCAGGATGCGGCGGTGCGCGTACGGCGTAAGGGCCAGCAGCTCCGTGCCGCGGGTCGAAGTGTCAAAGCGGTCCAGGTGCGACTCGAGCCACGCCAGGGCCTCGGCGGCGCGCGGATGCCGGCTCATCAGCCAGGCTGCGGGGGCGATGCGCTGGGGGCCGATCTCGAGGCGACCCTCCCTGCGCCCGATGCGGCTGTCGCCGCCAAGCCCGAGCGTGCGCATGTCCAGCGCCTCGACGTGCGTCTTCCACGCTCCGACCGTGGCCCCGTCCTTGCATGTCTGCACCGTGCCGTGGCGCATGGTGGCCAGGTCGGTGGTTGTGCCGCCGATGTCGACGATGATCGCGTCCGGCGCCCCGGTCAGGTAGCTGGCCCCGGCCACGCTCGCCGCCGGGCCGGACAGGACGGTTTCGATCGGGCGCTCACGCGCCGCCGCGAGGCTCATCAGGGACCCGTCGCTCTTCACGACCATGAGGGGACCCTTGATTCCGCGCCGCCGCACGGAGGATTGGACGTCGCCCAGGAACGCGTCAAGGGCGGGGATGATCCGCGCGTTGAGCACCGCCGTCTCGGCGCGGATGCGGTAGTTGAGCCCCTCCGAGACGTCGTGCCCGCAAGTCACCACGGCTTCCGTTTCCGCGCGGATCGCCGCCTTGACCTGAAGCTCATGCGCCGGGTTCACGTGGCTGGCGTAGCCGGCGACGGCAAAGGCCCGCACGCCCTGGCGGTCAAGCATGTCGCGCACGATCCGGCGGACCTGGGCCGGATCGACGGGGACATGTTCGATGCCGGTAATGTCGAGCTGCCCGCGTATGACCGAGATCAGGTTGTGCGTGAAGTTCTCCGGGTCCGCCCAGCCGCAGGGCGGCATGAGCAGCAGGCCCACCTTCTGGCCGCGGCCCTCGACCGTCGCGTTCGTGGCGAGAGTTGTGGAGACCGAGACAAGGTCGACTTCGGCAAACCGGCCCCGGTCGAGCTGGTCGAGCGCCTCGTCGATGCCGATCGTGTAGTCCCACTTCGTCGTCAGGCTCTTGGCCTTCTGGACGACGGCGCGGGACTGGAAGTCGTAGAGGACGACGTCGGTGTAGGTGCCGCCGGCGTCAATTCCCAGTCCCATCCGCGCGCCGGATGGAAGGGGCGCGGGCCCGGCCGGCGCGGCTACCGGGCTGGGGCCGGCGGCGGCTCCGGCGTGGACGGGCACGGCGCGGAGGTGGCGGCGCACGGCGTCGTAGATCGTCACGTAATGAGGGGGGACGACAAGAATGGCGTCAGAAGATTCGCGAGCCGCGAGCAGCTGCGCCAGGAGATCATGCGTGCCGGGAATCGCCTCGTAGATCCATCCGAATTCGGCGGCCATCGCCTCTGCGAGGCCTGCGTAGCGCGCCCGGCGTTCGGGCGCCTCGCCGGTGTCGATGAAGGCGGCCCGCTGGTAGTTGCGATGCCAGCTCGAGAGAAAGTCGCGGATGGCCTCGGCGTGCTCTTTTCCGTACCGGCGGACGAGATCGTCGAAGTCGTCGGGAGCGGGGCTGCAGGTTGCGGGCATCTCCTGCTCCTGCGAACTCCAGGGGCGGACCTTCTCCTCGACCCAGCCGGCGGAGACGTAGTACGTGCCGGGGTACTTCGCAAACTGCTCGCGGTAGGCGCGGTCGGACCCCAGGAAGAGCGCGATGCAGTCGTGGACGCGCGGAATCGCGAGCGGCACGCCGCGCGCCTGCAGGCCGACTGCGCCGCGGCCGCACACGCCATAGCCGATGGCGATCAGGTCGGCCCGGCCTCCGCCGGATACCTCGTCGATCGCCTGCTGGAGCCGCTCGCGCAGCTCGTGGGGGTTGTTGTGCAGGCCGCCGGGCAGGAAAGTCATTGTGACGTCAAGCCCGAGCTTCTTGACAAGCGCTTTCAAGTCCACGGCGAGCACGCCACAGGCAATTACATGCACACGCCTGCTGACGGCGGGCTGGATATCAATGTCCGGGCTCATGGGGCGGGAACTGTAACTCAAAGGATGGGTGAGATACAAGGGCGCGAATCGAACACCCGCGTTTGTAGAGGGAGAGATGGGGTGCGATTGCAGTAAGTTGCAGTCGCACCATGGAGTCAGAATACAGGAGCCAGAATTCAGAATTGATTCCCAACAGTTTACGTCAGAACTTGCCGTCCAATATCGTGTCCTCAACAAAGAGGACGCGCACAACACTATGAAAAGCTTCTGACTCCTGAATTCTGGCTTCTGAATTCTGTGCGATTGCAACCTACTGCAATCGCACCCGGACAAATGTGTTGCATCTGAAATAGCTGGAGTAGCTGCAGCTGTTTTGAGATGGTGAACGCAATGTCATGCTAGCGCAGATGGGGAGGTAGCGGATGGCCAGCACAATGAGCAGGTTTGCAACATGGGCATGTATATGCCTTATGGTTACGGGCGGAGCAAGCTTCGGGGCGGAACCCCGCAATGGCGACGCAGTGGCCCCGGCGGAGGCCGCTGCCCGCCTACGCTCGGCGCCGGCGAACCTTGCCCTGTTCAGCGCGCAGCTCGGCGGCTTGGAGCGGGAGTGGCAGGCCGCCTTCACCGGGCTTGCCGAAAAGAAGTACAGCCAGGTAAGCACGGCGGAGACAGACGCCCTCGAAAGGCTTTTGTTCCGTTTTCTGGGATGCCGTGAGTCGCTGTGGGACATGGTGACATTCTTCGCCGACTATGAGCGCAACTTCACCACGGAGAGCGACCAGACCCGTGCGTTGGCCACGGGCTTTCACGCCGCCGCGCTGCTGGCGAGGCATACGGCCTGGCTGGTGCAGAACGGAATGGAGAACGCCGTCGCCGTCCGCAAGCTGAACGAGGCGCATTACACGTATGACATTCCGTCCGGCACGTTTGACATGCTCTTCTATGCGCTGACATCCCCCAAGCACCTCGCCGACCTGCGCGGCGCGCAGCGTTTCTTTGCCGCGGAGGCAACCCGCCCGGAGAGCGAGCTGAACCGCATCATGCAGGCCGATCCGCCCTTTGCAGCCGAGCTGGCGCAGACCGCCTGGCTGTGGCTGCAGGCCGACCAGATGACGGAGATGGTCCTGAAGAGGAAATCCATCGTGCTGCCGGCCGCTGCAAACTGGATGAGGCAGAACGAGCTGGCAGAGCAGTCTCGCAAGCTGGCCAAGACGATCGGGGCCAACCTCTACGTGGCGCAGGGGCTGCTGTTCAATACCGTCAGCGATTTCAAGCGGCCGCAGACGCACCACACCGTCTTCAGCCCGGAGCAGGTCGCGGAGATCAAGGCGGCGCTTGAGCCCGGCGACCTTCTGATGACCTACAGCGCCGGCTATATGAGCAACGTTTTCCTGCCCGGCAAATTCAAGCATGGGATCACCTACGTCGGCGCGCCGGCGCAGCGCGCAGCCCTGGACCTGGGCGCCGCGCAGGGCGACGTGCCTGAGGCCAAGCGCGCGCGGCTGACGGAAGACCTGGCCGCCGAGCGCCTGCCCTCCGGCGCCGATGCCGACGTGATTGAAGCCGTGGCCGAGGGCGTGATCCGTAATTCCCTGGCGAGCCTTCTGCACAACCACATCAACCGCATGGTTGTGCTCCGGCCCCGGCTCGGGGAAGCGGACCGGCGCGGCGCGCTTGTGAACACGTTTCTGCTGCTGGGCTGCCAGTACGACTTCAACTTCGATTTCGTTGATTCCAGCTACCAGTGCTGCACGGAGGTCATCTACCGGTCGCTCGACCGCCGCGGCGGGATTGCCTTTACGCTGGTGCCCCGCTCCGGCGTGCAGACTCTGGCGGCGGACGACATCATCAACCAGCACCTGCGGTCAAGCCAATCGCCGTTCGACCTGGTGCTGCTGGCGGAGGAGATGCCGGACTCGACGGCGCACGCGGCGCGCATCCTGAAGGGCGATGAGGGGGCGCAGCGGCTGGCCGCGCTGATGGCGGAGCCGCCGCTGAAGCTGCCGACGATCACGCTGCCGAACTTCAAGGCGGCTCTTCCTGACCTGTTGCCGGGAAAGGGGAACTGACCATGGTCGTGCACATGGAGAGCGCGCTGGACTGGGTGCAGCCGGCCGGGCTGCTGACTGCGGTCGGCATTCTGGCATTTTGCTTTGCGAAGCTTGAAGTGCAGATCGAGGGCGCGGCTGGATGGGCGGCGGGGCTGCCCACGTGGCGCGTCGAGCGGCATCCGCTGCTGGACATCTTCTGGGGTGGCCGGCCGCTGACAGGGTACCACGCGTGGGCTTTCACGTTCATGGCGCTCGTGTTTCACCTGCCGCTGGCGCTGGTGTGGACATTTTCCCTGCACCTGGAGGCGCGCGTAGCGGGGTGCCTTGCGCTTTTCTGGATCGCGGAGGACTTCCTGTGGTTTGTGCTGAACCCGGCCTTCGGGCTGGCCCGGTTCAACCGGTCTGCCATATGGTGGCACCGGCGCTGGTGGATGGGGCTTCCGGTCGACTACTGGCAGTTTACGGGGGCCGGCCTTGGATTGTTGGTTTACTCCTACATGGGATGAAAGAGGACGTATGAATATTCTCCTGCTGCACGCTTCGGCGGGCGCCGGTCACCGCCGTGCGGCAGAGGCGCTGGCGGCTGCCTTCCACGCCGCGGGGCCCGGGGACACGGTGATTACCCGCGACATTCTGGACTTCACGCCCGCGCTCTTTCGTAAGACGTACGCGGAGGGCTACCTGCGGATGGTGCGCCGCGCGCCGGAGCTGTGGAGCTATCTCTACGCGAAAAGCGACCGGAAGGCCCGGACCCCGTGGCGCCGCCAGGTGCGGGCGGCGTTCAACAAGATCAATGCGGCCCACTTCCTGGCGTATTGCGACGAGGTGCAGCCGGACCTGATTGTCTGCACGCACTTCCTGCCGCTTGAACTGCTCTCCACGCGCCGCAGCCGCCACCGCGACCGCGCGCTGTTCGCCGGCGTGGTGACCGATTTCGCGGTGCACGCGCTGTGGATCTTTCCGAACGTGCCCGCCTATTATGTGGCCACGGAGGAGGGCAAGCGGCACATGACCCGCTGCGGGTGCCCGTCGGCGCGCATTCACGTCACGGGTATTCCCGTGGCGCCGGAGTTCATGCAGAGCGAGGCCGCGCCAGCGGCGCGCGCCCGCCTGGGGCTGGACCCGGCCCTGCCGACCGTGCTGGTGCTCAGCGGCGGGTATGGCGTGGGGCCGACCGCGGAACTGATTGCCGCTTTCAAGGATGACGCACCCGCATGCCAGCTGCTTGTCGTGGCCGGCGCAAGCGCGGCGCTTAAGCGACGCGCGGAGGCTGCGGCCGCCTCGCTGCGGCGGCCTGTGAAGGTCTTTGGATTTGTCAACAACATGAACCAGCTGATGGACGCCGCGGACCTTGTGATCAGCAAGCCTGGCGGGCTGACCACGGCGGAGCTGCTGGCCAAGGGCAAGCCGTTGCTTGTCGTGGAACCGATCCCGGGGCAGGAGCAGCGCAATGCCGAGTACCTGCTGGAGGCCGGCGCCGGCGCGCGGCTTTACGATTCTGCCGACGCCCCGTTCCGGGTGGCGGAAATCCTGAACACGCCGGGCCGGCTGGCAGGGATGCAGGAGCGCGCCCGCGCGTGCGGGCGGCCGCACGCGGCGCTGGACATCGTGGAGGACCTGCGCAGGCGGGTCCTGAGCCGCCGCAAAGACGGTGTCGACTTGCCTTTGGAAAGGCCGTAGAGTCAGGCTGCGGAATACGAACGGAGGACCCTTGCGATGATACGTCCATCTGAAACCAGAAACATGGCGCTCTTCTGCGACTTTGAAAACGTCGCGCTCGGCGTCCGGGACGCGAACATTGCGCAGTTCGACATACGCAAGGTTCTCGAGCGCCTGCTTCTTAAAGGCAACATTGTGGTCAAGAAAGCCTATTGTGACTGGAGCCGCTACCAGGAGCACAAGTCCGCAATGCATGAGGCGTCCTTTGAGATGATCGAGATCCCGCACGTGCGGCAGTCGGGCAAGAACTCGGCGGATATCCGTCTGGTCGTGGACGCGCTTGACCTGTGCTACACCAAGGCGCATGTCGACACGTTCGTTATTATCAGCGGCGACTCGGACTTCTCGCCGCTGGTCAGCAAGCTGCGCGAGAATGACAAGATCGTAATCGGGGTGGGGGTCAAGAATTCGACGTCGGACCTGCTGATCGCCAACTGCGATGAGTTTATTTATTACGACGATCTCGTCCGCCGCCAGCCCCCGCGCAGGCCGACGCCGGTGGCGGCGCCGGGCGGCCGCAGGACGTCGCGGGCGGCCGCTCCTGTTCCCGGCGCGCCGGAGGATAACCGCCAGGAGGCCGTGGACCTGATTCGGGAGACCTATGAGGCGCTTGTCGCGGAGCGTGGGGAAGGGGAGCGGATTTGGGGCTCGATGATCAAGCAGACGCTCAAGCGGCGCAAGCCCGGCTTCAGCGAGTCGTACTACGGATTCCGATCCTTCAACCAGCTTCTGGAAGAGGCCAAGGCGCGCGGGGCGCTGGACCTGGAGCGCGACGAGAAATCCGGCGGCTTTGTCATCAAGGGCAGCTCCGCGAAGTAGCAGGCGTCCGCTTTGCCGCCGGAGACAAGAGCGGATTCATGCAAGCGACGACGCTCCCGCCTTCGGCCCTGGAAGCGGGCATCCCTCGAAAGGCGATGAATGGCTCTGGCCCGGAGCCCGGTAGCGCGCCGGACGTTCGGCCATCGGAGAATGGAAATGGCTGGACGAACTGTAGCATCGCTCGTGGGGGCGTATCCTCTGCTGGCGGCTACGCTGCTTTCCGCTGCCCTGATCAGTTCTGTGCTTGTGTGGAACTACGCGAACGTATTTCAAGGGGACATTCTGGGCTATTACAGAATCGGCACCGTGCTGCCTCATTCGCCATACATTGCCCCTTCCAAGGGGGTGCTTGCGGAGGGCGAGGTGGGGTATGACGGGCAGCTCTTCCTGGCAATAGCGATGGACCCGCTCCTGACAAATCCTCACACCGTTGCATCCCTCGACAATCCCCGGTATCGCTACAGGCGGATACTGTTTCCGGCACTTGGCTATCTTCTGTCTCTCGGGCACCGTCCGCTCGTGCCGTTCGCCCTTGTGCTGCTCAATGCATGCTGCCTGCTTGCGCTCGTCGCCGTGATCGGCCGGATGCTGAAATCCAGCCTGCAACCCGTATGGGGTGCGGTGTTTGTGCTGGGCATACCAGGCTACTGGTGTTCCCTTCTTCTGACGACGTCTGATCTGCTGGCCGCGGTGCTGCTTGCACTGTCACTGTCGCTATACATGGGCAATCGCTACAAGGCCCTGGCCCTATGCTACGGGCTTGCCGCGCTGACGCACGAGACGATGCTTGTCGTTGTCGGATCGCTCGCCATCCCGCTTCTGGCCAGGAGGCAATGGCGCGACGCGGCGATGGTGCTTTCGGGCTGTATTCCCGCGCTCCTGTGGAACGCGTTCGTTCTCTGGCATCTTCCTTTCGATGGAAGCACATCGGGCGTGGTCGAGAACTTCGCTCTCCCGTGTGCTGGCATCGTCGACAAGCTGCGGGCCGCCCTGTCCGGCCCGGTGAGTGTAAAATGGCTGTTTGATACTTCTTCATTTGCGCTGCTGTGCGCAACCTTCTGTTTCCTGGTCGTCTCGCCGAGAGTCGATCGGCGGCTGCAGGCTACATTGCTGCCGTGCCTTGCGGCCTATCTTGGGTTCTTCGCGCTGTCGAGGATGCAAATACTTTCCTACTACCTCAATTTCCTGCGCGTGTACGGCAGCGCTGTGCTGCTTCTGGTCGTATCGCTTCAAGGCACGCGGTGGCCGCGAGTAGCCAGGGCCATGCTTTGGGCATGGTGCGCCATGAGCATGGCTCTTGTGGCCGCCTTCTCGATGAAGGTGATCTGAGCCGGTCCGCCGCGCGGCTGTGTTGAGTATGCGGGGGAAGTGCGCCATGCGCCAACGACGGCGCCATGGAGCTGATGTGGGAGGGAGAGGATGATGACTATCGCGATGGCCGTCCTGACGCTTCTCTGTGGCGCGTACTCTGTCATCGGCGGAATCGCCCTGATCGTTGTCGGGGCCGCGCTCCTGCCGGTCGCTTTGTGGCGACGCGCTCGGAAATAGGGCCTGCGCCGATCACGGATTGATGTCCACGATGAAGATGTCGGGCTGGCAGTAGATTCTCACCGCCGGGCTGGCGGCCCCGACGCCGCTGGAAACAAAGAGGTGACTTCCCCGCACCTTGAAATGGCCGTGGTCAAAGAGCCGCCCGTACACGGATGGGACGAGCACGGACCCGAAGTGCGGGAGGCGGAACTGCCCGGCGTGACAATGTCCTGCGAACACACAGTCCGCGCGCTGCTTCGCCAGCCGGAAGATATTGTCGGGGGTGTGCGAGAGAACGAGGTGCAGCTCGTCCCCTGCGACCGGCGGGCTCACCGTGAACCCCGGCAGCCAAGGTTCGTTGCTCCCTGTAACACGAATCGGAACGCCCCGGACGTTCAGCGGGCGTGACTCGTTGAGCAGCAGATCGATGCCTGCGGCCCGGACCACGGCCGCCACCCTGTCGGCCCCGGCCCAGAAGTCATGGTTGCCGAGAACGGCGAACGTTCCAAGTTTACCGGTTGGCCGCAGAGAGTGCGCCAGCAGATCGAGATGCCGCGCGTCGGATATGAAGTCGCCGGTAACGAAGCAAAGATCCGGCGCTTCGGCTCGGACGGCATCCAAGACGTCGAGAAAGTATTCCGGGGGCAGGTCGGGGTTCACGTGTAGATCGCTGAGATGTGCAATGCGGAGCCGCCGTCCCTGCCAGCGCGGGATGGTGATTTCGAAGCGATGGATCTGCAAGTCGGTGGTTGTGACAGGCTTCGCAAGGGGAACGCGGTGGGCCACCGAGCCGATGGGCGGCGACCCGCGCCACATGCGGCCGAGGCTGAGTTTCACGCATTCTGCCGCCAGCGTCAGCAAGAGCGTGACGATGGCGATTGTCAGCCCCGGCGCGCCGGGGTACAGCGCCCCGAGATAGGCCGGCCCGAGAACGCTGAGGGCCAGGAGCCCGTAGATAACGCAGCGCTTGAGAGCGCCGTCCGGCACGAGCAGCAGGCGTCCGAGCAGCGCGAACAGGAAGATACAGAACCCGGCGGCGGCATTGAGAAGCACGGAGGCGAGCGCGAGCATGGGTTACTCAAAAACGAGCCGTCCGAAATACTCCGGAACGTGAAAATTGGGGCGGGGCTGGTCCACCTTGTTCCACGTGAGCCAGTGCGGGTGGGAGCTGTCGTCGGCACACTTGAAGAAGTTGGCGCGCCACACGACGCCGGGCCCCGGCCTCGCGATGGGAAGGAACGTCTCGAGAATGTCAAGGGGGAGGCGGTACTCCACGGTCCAGGTCACGGGTTCCGCCATTTCCGGCTCCACGTGCCGTGGCAACGAGTGGGCGGTTTCGATCCGGGCGCACAGCTCTGCGGCCAGCGGCCGATGGTCCTTGCGCGCGATTCTCTGGAAATTCAGCAGGATTACGCCGCCGCAGTTCATTTCGAGGTTGAAGTAGCCCTGGTCCAGGTCCTCGCACGGAGTGAAGAAAAACTCCACACAGCTGTCCTTGCAGACTGGGTCGTGAAGCGCTTCGCTCACGGCGCGCACCCATCGGTCCTGAACGCGAAAAATGACATAGAGCGCCTGGGCGTCGTAGCCCACCCGGACCTCAACGCGGGGCGCGTGCGCCGGCTTGTCGCCCATGAAGAAGTCGAGGGCCGCAGGCTTTATGCCCGACCACGGGGCCTTGTTCCACGACGCGTCGATGACGGGCGGCACGGCGAGCCGGGGGGCACGGTATTCGCGAAGGGGTACATTTACGGGCATTGAATCAGAGCTCCTCGAGCAGATCACGTTGATAGAGCTCCCCGACCATGTCGACGTCGAGCTTATGGCCTGCCT
Source organism: uncultured Victivallales bacterium (assembly GCA_964424705.1). Lineage (GTDB taxonomy): Bacteria > Verrucomicrobiota > Kiritimatiellia > UBA8416 > CAYRKB01 > CAYRKB01. Next base: position 1,262 of record CAYRKB010000058.1, on the reverse strand, counting down.
TGTAGGACAAGATCCGCCCGACGAAGCGGCCGCGGTCGATCAGGGCCACGGCGGCCAGCAGGTCCAGAGTGGAGCGGTGCCAGACCGCCTCCAGGGACTTGCCGCCGGGCAGGATGTAGCGCGGCGCATTGAAGTAGCGGCGCGGGCCGGCGATTAGAATGTTCTGGCTGTTGTAGCCCATGTTACGCACGTCCGCGAACAGTTTGCCGATTATCTTGCAGTACAGCATCATGCCCAGGGTTGAGTTCGTGCGCGCGAAGGATGCGTATTTGAAGAGCTTGCGGTTGACCGTGAACTTCACGCGCTGTTGGCGGATGGCAGTGCGGAAATCCACCGCGCAGTCAACGTGGAGCTCCCGTGAGCCGTTCTCGGGCGGGAGAAAGGCGAGGAACCCGCCGTTGGGCTGGCAGACGGTGACCGGCTCCTTCACGGCGACAAAGACCGGCGCCGCCTGCTGCTCGACAATGCCCGCCTGCTCCACCGCCTCGACGAGGTCGAGGCTGCTGCGGTTGAAGAGCGGGGGGTCGCCCGAGTCGACGCTGATCATGACGTTGTCGAGGCCCATGCCGACGCGCAGCGCGATGATGTGCTCCACCATGCGCATGTAGTTGTGTGGCGAGCCGCTGCGCAGCACGATGTTGCGCGCGGTGGTCCATACATTCTTTACCGAGACCTCGATGGGCAGGGAGCCGCGCTGGTCCCGCCGCTGGAAGGCCCAGCCCGGTTCCGGATTGGGCTCAAAAACGAGGGTGCGGGTTGCGCGCCCGAGAAATGTTCCGGGCCCTGTGACGGACGCGTGGCCGCCAAGGGTGGTCTGACGATCCCGCTTGTCGCTGCCGGCGAACTCCCCCGTGGTCATGTCCTGATCCACGGGCTGCGCCTGAAATCGCTCAAACGCGGTGCGCGCCACCTCGTGCTCGCCGAGCAGCACTTTGCCGTATGGGTACTGATCCAACGCCGCCTCCCCTGTAAAAGAGCGCGCACTGTACCCGAAACCATTCGCCTTTGTCCAAACAGAATCGCTACGTTTCGCACAACAGGTGCGATTGCAATAAGTTGGCGCTTCGCACAGAATTCAGAAGTCAGAATTCAGGAGTCAGGAGGGCAAGCCGAAGCTTTATGCCCATTTTCATAATGTTGTGCGCGTCCTCTTTGTCAGCAATTCGCATTATGGCTGAATAGCCCGCGTAAAGCGGGCTCTACTGTGAAAAGTCTCGAGGTAGAGCCCGCTTTACGCGGGCTGTGGATTGGGATGAACGGCC
>CAYRKB010000057.1:0-23988 GCA_964424705.1 uncultured Victivallales bacterium | reverse complement strand
GCCAGCCCCAGGCCGCTGCCGGTAAATTTCGTCGTAAAGAACGGCTCAAAGATCCGGCTCAAGGTGTTCGAGTCCATGCCGCAGCCGGTATCCGTCACTTCAAACCAGACATACGGACCCGGGGCCAGGACCCGGCCCTGGATCGCATCCTTGAGATCATCTTCCGAGCACTCTCGCACACCCGAAGACAGCGTCACCATGCCCGACTGATCGCCGACGGCCTCGGCGGCATTGAGCGCAAGGTTCATGATGACCTGCCGGAGCTGCGTCGGGTCCCCGTGCAGCAGCGGAAGGTTCAAGTTCAAGTGCATTGCCAGCGACGCCTTCTTGGACAGGGTGGTCTTCAGCAGCCGCACCATTTCTTCCACAAGGTCATTCAGGTTGACCGCCACCACAACGAAGCGGCCCCGGCCGGAATAGGCAAGCATCTGCTGGCACAGGTCGGCGGCCCGCAGCGCGGCCAGCTTGATCTCGGCCAGATGCTGATGCGCCGGTTCCGCCTCGGTCATCTTGACGAGGGCCAGGTCCGTATTCCCCATCACGCCCATCAGCAGGTTGTTGAAGTCGTGGGCGATTCCGCTCGCCATAACCCCCAGGCTCTCAAGCTTTTGCACCTGCAACATCTGCCGCTCATGGCCCAGGCGATCTTCCTCCGCCTTCTTTCGTTCGGTTATGTCCTTGATCGTGCCGAACATCCTCGCCGGCTTGCCGCCGCCATTCGCGATGAAGGATCCGTTATTCTCCACCCACACATAGGACTGGTCCTTGCGCTTGAACCGGTATTCCGCAAAATATGGAGTCAGCGTATTCGTCGCCTGTTCCACCAGCGCCAGGGCAATGGGCCGGTCCTCAGGGTGAATCATCTCGGTCAGCTGGCCGATGCCTACCCCGCCGAATTCCTCTGCTGCATGCCCTGTAATCGCCTGAATCGCCCCGTCCCACCGGATGCGGCAGGTCCGGAAGTCGTAGTCGTAGATCAGCTGCCCTGTCATCAGGGTCGTCAGCCGGTAGCGTTCCTCACTCTCCGCCAGGGCGTCTTCGGCGGCCTTGCGCGCGGTGATATCCCGCACGGCCGCAAGCACACACTGACGGCCGATGATGTTGGAGCTCCGCATCGAGACTTCGGCCCAAAAGGCTTCGCCGCTGGCCCGCCGGGCCCTCCATTCGAAGAGCTGGGGGCCATCGGCCAGCGTCTTCTTGATCATGCTTCGCGCCTGCTCCTGTGTGAAGGGCGGCACGTCTTCGCACAGGTTTCCTATGTTCAGCTGCTTCGCCGCCTCGGGAGCATACCCGAAGACGTCGGCAATCCGGACGTTCACGTCCACGATCCGCCCGGTCGCATCATGGAGCAAAATGCAATCGTTGGCGGCATCGAAAATCTCGCTGTAGTTTTGCTCCTTCTCTGTAATCGCCTGAAGCAAATGCCTTTGCTCGATCTCCCGCTGGCTGATCGCATCGACCATGACGTTGAAGCCGGCCATCATCGTCTCGACTTCCAGGGGAGCCCGGCAAGGGGTAACCCGCGCCGAAAAATCCCCCTTGGCCACGCGGTCCGCCGTGTCGGCCAGCAGCCTGATCGGCCGTAGGATCCTGCGGGTGCCCATCAACCAGACGAACGCGGACGCCACGGAGCCGGCCAGCAACAGAAACACCAGCGCCACGACCGTGAACCCGTGCACTTCGCGGTAAACGAACGCCTGCGGAGTGGAAGCGCGAACAAACATGTAGGGGACGGCGGAATCGCCCAGCGTCAGGCCTGACCAGACCACCAGGCATTTCCCGTCCTCACATTCGCTCCAGAAAGCCTTCTTCGGCGTTTCGCTGCTTTGCTGTTCAATAAACCGATCCCTGAAGCCAGCCGGGCGAATCCTCGGAAGCGACGAATGCAGAATAGCCCCCCGGTGATCCATGAAATCAACTCGTATCCCCGCCTGCACATCAGCCGACTCAAGAAGCTCATGAAACCAATTCACATCGAGACTGGCCACCACGGCGCCGGCAATTTCTTTCTCACCGTTCAACAGAGGTGTCGCAAAAGACAGAACAGGCCGGCCCGTGGAGCGGCTGATCGAATACTCGCCCGCTGCAAAAGACTTGGACGCCTGCATCTCCTTGAAGTACTTCCGATCGGCCACCGAAATACTCGAGTCGCCCGTTCCAACGGCGATGATCTGGCCCGTCGCGTCAGCCAGCAGAAGATTGGCGTACTGGGGATTCTGCTTCAGGATTTCGACGAACAGCGCGGAGGCCTCAGCCGCCTGCAGTTCTCGCACTGCAGGCACCCTGGCAAGCGTACTGAGCAATTGCCGGGTGAAGAGCAGGGAGCGATCTTCCTGGAAGGCCAGCCCCGCCACAACCCGCGAAAGGTCGGACTTCTTCCGGGACATCTCGTGATTGTGCCACTCCCAGCCGCCGTAGAGGATCAGCGTCATGGCGGGAGCCACGGCCACAAGGATCAGAATAGCGATCCTCCTGCGCAGGCTTAGACTGGCGGAACGCTTTTGCATGGGTCACCTTTCGGCAGCCATGAATGCTGCCGCCATGAAGGCGGAAAGTCAAGCCGGGTTGTTCCCTGTTTGCAACATTGACTTGTTGCAGCGTATCGCTAGAGTTTCCAGCTTTCACCCATGCACTACGCCATGATCCATTGCTCTTTCGCGGGCTCGCTGCTTTGCTTGCTGGCCGCAGGAGCCAGCTGCCCGGCCGAGGAAACCACGCTGCCCGTCGCCTACGAACTGTCTGCGGAAAGAAGCGAGTCGCTGCAGATCAGCGTGGCGGAGTGGCGCGCCGCAGAGGCGCGGTACCGCCGCGCCGTGGGGCCGAAGTGGCCATCCTTGGCGGCTGCGGGGGACGCCAAGTGGGACGAGGATGGCAATAGCCGCCTCGCCGGCATCGGCGCAAGCTGGACGGTGTTCGACGGCTTTCGAACCGCGCGGGATGCCGAGGCCCGGCAAGCCGATTCGCGCGCCGGCTCGCTTGACGTGGAACAGGCGCGCCTTCTGCTCTACCAGGATGTGGCCGATGTTTTCTATCAATGCCTGTCGTTCCAGGGCCAGCGCGAGGCATCCCGGGAACAGCTCAAAGCCTTGGAGGACCGGGCGGCGGAGCTGCAGCGCCGGGTCAGGCTTGGCCGGTCGAAGCGGTCCGACCTGCTGGCCACCTCGAACCAGATGGCGGAAGCGCGCCTGACCATCGAACAGTCCAGCCAGTCCTACGCGGCCGCGCTGGAGCTTCTGGCCTTCCTGACAGGGACGCCTGCCGCCGATCTTCAGCCGGCCGACCAGTCGCCGCTTCCCGCGGCGGGCGACGTGGACAAGTATCTCGCGGCGGCCGCGGACAGGCCGGACCACAAAGCCGGCGCCGCCCGCGTGGAGGCGGCCCGCGCGGACGAGAAGGCGGCCAAGGCGGATCGCGCGCCCAAGGTGACACTGGGCGGAAACGCCTACCCGCTGCGCGACCCCTCGGATCAGTCCGGATGGGACCTGGTCCTGCGCGCCGAGCTGCCGCTGTTCGACGGCGGCGCCCGGTCGGCGCGCGCAGCGGAAGCAAAGCAGCAGCTCCGCATCAGCGAGCTGCGCCTGACGGAGCTGCGCCGCTCCTCAGAGCGCGATGTCCGACAGGCATACCAGTCTGTATTCTATGGGCTGAGGCAGTGGTCCGAACTGCAGACGGCCCTCGGGATTGCAGCCGACACCCACGAGTCTATCCGGAAAGACTACGAGATCGGCCGCGCGAACAACCTCGACGTCATGGCCGCAACGCTTCAGATCTGGGGGCTCCGCCGGCTTGAGGCGGCCCTCGGCTCCCAGCTTCGCGCCGACATGATTCACCTCCACATTGCCGCGGGAAGAACAACGCCATGACGCTCTCCGACCTCTCCATCCGCCGCCCGGTCTTTGCCTGGATGCTCATGTTCGGGCTCATCGTGTTTGGCGCCATCAGCGTGAACCGGATGGGCGTCAGCCAGATGCCCGACGTCGATTTCCCGGTCCTGGGGGTGCGGGTCTCCTGGGAGGGCGCGGCCCCCGAAGTCATGGAATCCGAGCTCGTCGACCGGATCGAGCAGCTTGTGATCTCCGTCGAAGGCCTGAAGGAGGTCCGCTCAACCATCCGCCAGGGACAGGCGACCGTCGAGCTGGAATTCGAGCTCAGCCGCGACATCGACGCAGCCCTGCAGGAAGTCCAGTGATCGCTGGCCCAACTGCGGCTGCCCCTGAACGTCAACCCGCCGGTGATCCAGAAGAACTCGACCGAGGGCGAGCCCGTGCTGCGGATCGGGGTGTCCGGCACCCAGTCGCCGCGCGAGCTGGTGGACTACATCGACACGTTCCTCCTCGACCAGCTGCAGGTGATTCCCGGCGTCGGCGCCGTCGAGCTCTTCGGGTTCGGCGATCGCAACCTGCGCCTCTGGGTGGACAACGGCAAACTCCGTGATTTCGAACTGACCATGCTCGACCTGAAGCAGGCGATCGAACAGGAGCACTCCGAGCTTGCCGCCGGGTATCTTGAAAATCCCCGCGAAGAGATGAACCTGCGGACCATGGGGGAAGGGCTCTCGTCGGAGGAGGTCGCCAACATCCCCATCACGCACCGGGGCGGCCAGCCGATCTACGACGCCACCATACGACTGAGGGACGTCGCCCGGATCGAAGATGGCCTCAGCGACGTGCGCCGCCTCGTGCGCCTCACCGGCGAGCCGGGGCTGATCATCGGCATCAGCAAGCAGCGCGGGGCCAATGAGGTGGAGGTGGGACGACGCGTCAGGGCGCGCATGGAGGAAATCCAGAAGTCGCTGCCCAAGGGCATGAAGCTGCAGATGAACGTCGACTTCACCCGTGCCGTGGAGCAAGCCGTGAAGGCCACGGAACACGAGCTCCTGACCGCCGGCATCCTGACGGCCCTGATCTGCTTCCTCTTCCTCGGCACCTGGAGCTCAGGAGTCAACATCGTCCTGGCCATACCGACCTCTATTGTCGGGACGTTTACGATCCTCTATTTCTCAGGTTTCACCCTGAATACGTTCACCCTCCTGGGCCTGGCGCTGGCGATTGGCATCGTCGTGGACGACGCCATCATGGTGCTGGAAAACATTGTCCGCCACTTTGAAATGGGCAAGACGCGCATGGACGCGGCTCGTGACGGGGCGAGGGAGATCATCTTTGCCGCCGTGGCCACAACGGCCGCCGTCATCGCGATCTTCCTGCCCGTGGCCTTCATGGAAGGCGTGATCGGACGGTTCTTCTTTCAGTTCGGCGTGACCATGACGGCCGCGGTCGCCCTGTCGCTGCTGGAGGCCGTGACGCTTACGCCGATGCGGCTTTCAAAAATGATGGCCCGCCGCGAACAGCCCGGCTGGCTGGAGCGGCGGGCGGGCGCTGTGTTCGGAAGGCTGGCCGCCATCTATGGCCGGGTCCTGCCCGTGGCCCTGAAATGGCGCTGGGGCGTGCTGGCTGGCGCGCTGCTCATCTTTGCGGCATCGCTCTGGCTGGGGACGCGGCTGCGCCAGGAGTTCGTGCCGTCACAGGACCAGTCCTACATCGGGGTCAGCCTTCGGGCGCCCGTCGGTTCATCCCTGGCCCTGACGGACACCCGCGTGCGCGAAGTGGAGGCATACTTCAAGAAGCGCCCGGAAGTGCTGCGCTACTTTACCATGGTCGGGGGCGGAGGCGGAGTGCCGAACCAGGCAAACATGGGACTCACGCTGGTTGAGCCAGCCAGCCGCACGAACACCCAGGCGGAGCTGATGAATGAATTCCGCAAGGATCTGGCAGGCTTTAAGGGAATGCGGCTTTCCTTCCAGGACATGTCGGCGCGCGGCCTCACGCCGCGGCGTAGCCAGCCCGTGGAATTCAACCTCCGCGGGGCGGACTACGGAAAGCTCGAAAGCGCCGCCCTCGAAATCATGGCCCGCCTGGAGAAGACCGGCCTTGTCGTCGACCTGGACACCAACTACCGCGCAGGCATGCCCGAGGTCCGCATCATCCCGGACCGGCAGGCCGCCGCGGCGCGCGGCGTCACCATGGAGGAGATCGGGCAGACTGTGAACGCCGCCATGGGCGGCATCCGCCAGGGCAAGTTCACGCGCGACGGACGCCGGTATGACATCCGGCTACGCCTGTCGCCCGAAGCCCGGCTGACCGGGGACGACGTGAATGCGCTAACCGTCCGCAACGCGTACGGAGAGCTCATCCCCCTCGGATCCGTCGTGCGGCTCGAGAACGTCAAGACGCTGCAGAGCATAAGCCGCGTCAACCGCCAGCGAGCCGTTTCGGTCACAGCCAACCTCGCGGCCGGGGCCTCACAGGCCAAGGCGCTCCAGGAATCGGAGCGGATTGCGCGCGAGGTCCTACCGCCGGGCTACACCTTCAACCTGGAAGGCGGGTCAAAGACCTTCAGCGACTCGTTCAGCGGCCTGTGGTTTGCCTTCGTGCTCGGCATCGTGGTGGCCTACATGGTCCTGGCCTCCCAGTTCAACAGTTTCGTCCACCCCTTCACGGTCCTCCTGGCGCTGCCGTTCAGCATCACGGGCGCGCTGGCAACTCTGTGGGTCGCCGACCAGTCGCTAAGCCTCTACAGCGCCATCGGGCTCATCCTGCTGATGGGCATCGTGAAGAAGAACTCCATCCTGCTGGTCGAGTTCACCAACCGTAAGCGTGAGGACGGCCTGCCGCTGCATGAAGCGATTGTAACGGCAGCCCCGATCAGGCTGCGGCCGATCATCATGACCTCCGTCGCCACGATTGCCGCGGCATTCCCTATCGCGCTGGGCTTCGGCCCGGGCGCGGAAACGCGCCAGCCCATGGCGCTGGCCATTATCGGCGGAGTCTTCGTTTCCACACTGTTCACGCTGCTCGTCGTGCCCTGCGCCTATTCCGTTATGGCCCGGTTCGAGCGGGGAACGGCGCACGGGAAAGAGTAGCGCAGTCGCGGAGCACCACGCAGAAGCCCCCAGTGTCGCCCCAGTGTTCTGAACCTCCAGTTCGATCTGGTGGATGCGCAGTTCGCGCAAAGTGCGCTCAGCATCGCCCGGTGCGACCGAGGCGGTCAACGCGGGCTGCGCCGCAAACTGCTTCGCCGCCCGCCGACGAAGATCGGAAGCCGCTTGCGCGCCGGAGACATCCCCTCACCTCCTCGCGGAAGCCGGGGGGATCGTCTACCAGCAGTATCCTCGCGCCCCTATACTCTCACCACGCTGTTCAACGAGCCCACGCCGTTCGGCACCTGCACGTCGGCGGAAGGATCGGTCTGCCATTCGCCATCCACCAGAAACTTGTACTGATGCTCGCCTGGCGTGAGGTTGACGCGTTTGACAAAGGTTTCCCCCCGCTTGCTCAGCGGGAGCGTTGTCGGATCCCAGCCGTTGAAGTCTCCCACCAGATAAACTTGTCTCGCATTGGGATTGGCGCTGTATGCGAACAGCCTTGCCCCGTTTGTCTCCATCTTCTTCCCGATCGACGCCCGACCTGTCACTTTCATGCTGATTCCTCCGCCTTTGTTTTGTGTTTCACATCTGGATCACAATCCGCGAAGCGCGGAAATAGTTCCATCGGGAAAAAGATGGAAAGGGGGGGCGAAAAACCCTAGTTCGTCGTTGAACAAAGAATGTTTGGAGGGATCGGGATACTGGAAACGGCGGCTCCGCCTGCGCGCTGCCATGCAGCGGGCCATGCGCGCTGCCTAACACACCTCACACCCGCCGCTTGTCACCGAGACTCCGTAGTGGTATGCTTCATCAATATAGAGGAGGCAATGCAATCCCGGCCGCTTCAAGGCGTTCCAGTCAGGACGGGAAAATGATCGCGAGCCGGAATATAGGTCGCGAAGGACAACCCCACGGAGTCTAGTTATGACCATGAAGGCATTGATCACGGGCATCAGCGGACAGGATGGAAGTTATCTGGCGGAATTGCTGCTCGCCAAGGGCTACGAGGTGCACGGCATCGTCCGGCGTGTTGCCATTGAAGATCCGGATCATCGCCTCTGCCGCATTCAGCACCTTCTCAAAGATGTGCAGGTTCACGCGGCTTCGCTCGAAAGCTTTCCCAGCGTTTACAGCGTTGTCAAGAAGGTACAGCCCGACGAATGTTATCATCTGGCGGCGATGAGCTTCGTCAGCTACTCCTTCGAAGATGAGTTTTCGACACTAAACACAAACATCAACGGAACCCACTATGTCCTGGCTGCGGTGAAGGATTTAGTGCCGGGATGCCGGTTCTATTTTGCAGGTTCCAGCGAAATGTTCGGGAAGGTCCATGAGACTCCACAGACCGAGAACACCTCCTTCCATCCGCGCAGCGCCTACGGCATCTCGAAGGTCGCAGGCTACGACCTCACCCGCAACTACCGCGAGGCGTACGGGATCCACGCATCCTCCGGCATCCTTTTCAACCACGAGTCTCCACGCCGGGGATTCGAGTTTGTTACGCGCAAGATCACCTATCATGCGGCCTTGATCCGCTACGGCCGGATCGACAAACTACTTCTCGGCAACCTCGAGGCCAAGCGGGACTGGGGCCATGCAGCCGATTACGTCAAGGCGATGTGGATGATGCTGCAGCAGCAGAAGCCTGACGACTACGTGATCAGCACCGGCGAAACCCACAGCGTCCGCGAGTTCTGCGAAATCGCCTTCCGCAAAGCCGGCCTGAATTACCGGGACCACGTCGTTGCGGACCCGGCGTTCTACCGACCGGCCGAGGTCGACATCCTGTCAGGCGACGCATCCAAGGCCAGGAAGATTCTCGGCTGGCAGTACGACAAGACGTTTGAGCAGTTGATCGACGAAATGATCGAGACCGATCTCAAGCGCGTCAGGGAGTCGCGCTGAAGGAAGACCATGGGTCATCCGGCGATCGACGGCGGGTGACGGCGAACGCTTTCGATATAATCCGCGACGCGCTTCTTCGCACGCCAGCCGAGGGCTTGTGCCTTTGTGAGGTCCAGCTTCGCTCCCATCCGGTTTCCCTGCACCTCAGGACGCATCTCGACTTGCGAACCGAACATCTGAGCTACCTCCAGAATTGAATACGACGCGTCCGCACCCAGGCCAAACTCGTCTCCCTCGCCATTCCTGCCAACGAGTATAAGACCGGCCACGATATCATCGACATGCGTGAAAACACGACGCTGTGTTCCAGGAGAGTTCACCGTAAGCGGCTCGCCTCGCAGATGCTTCTGCCGAAAGATCTCGACCACCGTCCCGTACTTGCCGGCTCGCTCGCCGGGACCGTAGACGTTATAGAAATAGGTGATTGCAAACGGCAGTGAATACCAGGACGCGTAGTTAGAGACCAGTTCTGTGTTTGTAGCCTTTGTGAATGCATACGGGCTCTGGTCGCGCCCCAGCCCACCGTCGGCAAACTTCGTTGACGAGCCTGCGTATATCAGCTTGGGCCGCCGCTTCCGCCAGAATTCGACAACGCCGAACGTCCCGGCCACATTGAGATCCCAGACGAGGGCCGGCTCGGCAATGCTGATTTCGACACGGGAGTATTCGCCGAGATGAAAGACGCAATGCGGAGACTCGGTAACGTGCTTCTCGATATCCTTTGTGTGTCCCTCGCGATAGTCCACGCCGGGCACGTGCGAGCTTTTCATCCCTGCAAAGTAGTTGTCGAGGGATATTACCGTGTGGCCAAGAGAAACGAGGCGGGCGCAAAGGTGCGATCCCACAAAACCAGCACCACCCGTAACCACGACGGTTTCTTTTCGATCATCATTCCTATCGTGGCCTGCCGCTTCAGTCGCTGTCTCTCCAATGTCGCTCATATCATTCACCTGTCAATCCCGTGGCGACCCAGTAGCGATGAAGGCCTTCCGCAGTCCCCCGTTTCGCCGCCGTAAAGAATCTTTCCTGTGCTGCGCTGCGCATCGACATGAACTTCCACTACGCTCGAAGGATCGCCGCGCTTTTCGTCGGACACGCATGTCGTGGGCCTCATACGTCGAGACGATCCACAAAATGACGCAATTCGCCCATCGGGGGAAGGATGAGGAATGGATGCGAAAACACCTAGAGCAGGAGACAGGATCGGCCATTGGTCAGTTCGGAATGAGCGCCCGTGCAGCCGTCGATCAGGCGGGCAATCCGCCCGGACCTCGATCCACCGGATTGACGAATCCCTGCCCCGCAAGTCGCTCAATGGTGTCGCGCAGCTCCCTCACGTGATAAGGCTTGCCCAGAAAGGCCTGGGGCCACTCGGAATGATCGCCGGTCATAACCTGGGCCTCATCGTAGCCGCTCGACAGGATCGCCGGAATTCCGGGTTTCAGCTTGCGCAGAGCCGTCAGAGTCTCCCACCCATCCATGCCTGGCATGGTCAAATCGCACACCACGCAATCGATCTTGGACTGATGCCGGCGGAAGATGTCGACGGCCCCTGCTCCGTCCTCCGCGACGAGCACGGTGAACCCCTTGAGCTGCAGCATCGTGGCAACCACTTTTTGCAAGGGCACCTCGTCCTCGACCAGCAACACCGTGCAGGCCCAGGCGCCGCCCGTAAGATTTCCGGCCTTTAACGCCCCAGCCTTCTGATCCGGAGCAACATGCTCCAGCGCGACGGCTTCTTCTGAAACGGGGAGGAATACCCGAAAGATGCTCCCGCTGCCCGCATTTCTGTCGACTGTAATCGCCCCGCCATGCGACCGCACGATACCCGCCACCACGGCCAGGCCGAGGCCACGGCCCGTGAACTTGGTGGAATAGAATGGGTCGAAGAGCAGATCAGCATCCTTGAGCACAATGCCACAGCCCGTGTCCGAGATTTCCAGGCAGGCATAAGCATTTGCCTTTGGCATCCAGTCTCCGGGATACCGGCGTTCGCCTTGAATCGCGGTGGCAGCAACAGCCCTGACAGCTACGTGTACGACGCCATCATTCGCCCCGGTTGCCTCAAAGGCATTGGACAGCAGATTGCATAGGATCTGCTGCACCTGGCTTGCGTCGGCTGAAATGACGGGGCCCGGTTCGGGCAGCTCGGTCCTCAATTCCACGTTCTCAGGCTTGTCGGCACTCAGCACCGGCAACGCTCGAATGCAGAGGCTGGAAAGATCCAGCGGCGCGTGCATGCCATCCGTCTGTCCAAGGTATGTATTCATCGCCCGGCTCATGTCCGCCGCCCTGTGAACCGCGTACAAGGCGGCGCGCATCGCCGCGAATGATGCGGAGCTCCGCGGCGAATCATCCATGGCCAGGTCCACATAGCCCGTCACCGCCATCAGCTTGTTGTTGAAGTGATGAGCGATGCCTCCCGCCATGCGTCCCAGGCTCTTCTCCTTCCGGAGGTTCTGGATCTGCGCGTCCCGTTTTGCAATCTCCGCATCCGCACGCTTGCGCTCGGTAATGTCGATCAGGACGATGCGCCACCTCGGATTGTCCGCGGCATCCCTGGCGACGACGGACTCGACCCGCACCCAGAATACCGTTCCATCCTTCTTCACCATCCTGAGTTCGCAGGCCTGCGGGCTGCCCGTTTCAACCAGCCGTTTGCGATGCAGATAATAGAGCTCCTGGTCTTCCTTGATAACGAACGAGGCGAAACGTCTCGTGACCAGCGCGCCCCGAGGCACGCCAAGGAGGGTGGTAGCGGTGAGGTTGACCTCGAGGATGAGCCCCTGTTCGCTGAGGGTGCAATAGGACACGGGGGCATGCTCGTAGAGGTCGACGTAGCGCTCCCGCTGGGCGTCCAGTTCGGCCTGCGAGCGGCACAACTCCTCGTTCTGCATTTCCAGCTCGATCTGGTGGACACGCAACTCGTGCAGGGCGTGCTTTACCTCTTCGGGCGACAACGACGCCGGGTTCTCCGGCAGCGAAGACGCTCTTTTCAGGTAAGTCTCTTCGGCCTGCCGCCGCAGCTCAGATGCCAGCTTGTCTTGGTCCTTCTTCACAGCATATCCTCGCCAGGGCATCAGTTATCGCGCCGCAGAATCGCTTTCCTTAGACAAACGGTCCTTCGTTGCTGCCGCGTAAGTCTGGCCGGTCCCGTTCACCAGAGCGCTGGAGATCAGCGAACTCTCATTGCCGTCGTCTTCTACTGTCGCCGCGCCATGTTCCACATCTGCAAGTACCCGACAACGAGGAGCCGTGGGGACTGGCACTCGGCTCTGCTCCAAGCACAACCCGCCGTTAACCTGTTTAGGTTATACGTCCTGCCCTCCCCCCAACGCAACTCCCATTTCAGTAGGGGGACGCCTCTCCGAGGCGTCCGCTGTAGGTTGGCCTTCAACTAGCAATTTCACATACTAATCCGGCCAATTAAACAGTAGTCGGTACCTGAGAATGGGGCTCCCTGCGCCCTTGCGGCGCAGGAGCCGAAATTCAGGCTCCTGCCGCGCAAGGCGGCAGGGAGCCGTTCCTTCGTCAACGAAACTATTTAGTGGCCGGGGTAATAAGAGCGCTTTTGTCGCCTCGCTATCTTGCGGCCGCATGGCTAGAAGTCGATCTTTCCGCCTTCGTCGCCCTCCGCAGACTCGGAGCCCCCTGCGGACGACGCCTCGAAGGGTTCCGCGGTGACCTGGTCGCCCTTCTTGACAAGGATCTCCACCTTCTTCTCTACTTCGTTCAGCTTCCGGGTGCAGAGGCGAATGAGGCCCTGGCCCTCCTCGAAGCGCTTAATCGTGTCTTCAAGGCTCAGCTTCCCGTCTTCCATGTCGGCTACGATCTGCTCAAGCCGCGCGATCGATTCCTCGAAGCCCAGCACAGTCTCCCCGGCGGAGCCCGGCTTCTCAGCATCATTCTTCCGTTTACCTGTCATTCGTCACCTCCCCTGATGCGGTCGCTGCCGTCGATTCAACCCTGCCGTCGCTCAACCGTGAAAAGAGCCGTTGTCCGGCGCGCACGTCCCGCACCGAGCGCAGGACATGCCCGCGCTCATCGCTCGTAATGCTGTACCCGCGCGTCAGCACCGCCAGGGGGTTCAAGGCCTTCATCTGAGACTTCAGGCGCGCCAGGTGCTCGGTTGCAGCCTGTCGGCGCAAGGCCACCGCATGCTGCATGCGCTGCGCCATATCGTCCACGCTCTGCAGGCTTTCGCGCAGCGCGCTCTCCGTGCGGCGCGTCATCCTGTGGCGCGCATCTTCCATCCGCTGCCGCACCCGCTGCAGCGTCGCCTGGGGATCACGCGCGGCAAGACCCCGGGCAACCGTCAGAAGCCGGTTGCGAGCCTCCAGCAACGTCTGGCGCAGCCCACGCGCAAGCTGAAGCGACATGCCGCGGAGCGTTTCCTCGAAGGACTCCTTCTGTCCCACAACAAGTTCGGCCGCCGCCGATGGTGTCGGGGCCCTGAGATCGGCCACGAAATCGCTGATCGTGAAATCGGTCTCGTGCCCTACCGCCGAGATCACTGGAATGCACGACCGTGCGATGGCCCGGGCGACGCACTCCTCATTGAAACACCACAGGTCCTCGGCACTGCCCCCGCCGCGGCCCACGATCAGCGCGTCCAGCCCGCCGCGCGCGTTGAGAAGGTCGATGGCCGAGGCGATCTCCTCCGCCGCGCCGTCCCCTTGAACCCGGCACGGCGCCACCACGATGTGCAGGTTGGGGAAGCGCCGCGCGAGGATATTCAGGATGTCGCGTATTGCAGCGCCCGTCGGGGATGTCACAACACCAAGGTGGCGTGTCAGGGCGGGGAGCCTGCGCTTGCGCGCCTCCTCGAACAGACCTTCCTCCTGCAGCTTCTTCTTCAGGGCCTCAAAGCGTGCCTGCAGCGCGCCCTTGCCGCCGGGCTCGAGGCGGCGCACGATGATCTGGTAGTTTCCTCCCTTCTCGTACACGCTCACGTCGCCGAACACGCGCACCGTCAGGCCGTCTTTGGGCACGCACGTGAGGCCGCGCTGGCTTCCGCGGAAAAGAACGCCCGCGATCTGCGCCTGCTCGTCCTTGATGGTGAAGTAGAAGTGCCCTGAGGCCGGACAGCGCACGTTGGAGAGCTCCCCCTCCACCCAGACCGCGCCGATCCCTCTTTCCAGGAGCGACTTGATCTGCCGCGTCAGTTCCGCGACGGAAAGAACCCGGCGCTCCCCTGCGGCCGCCGCGGGGTTACCGTCGAAAGCTGGGCGGCCGCCCGTCATTCCACCGTCTCGCGCAGCCGCTTGATGCTGCGCGCCTTCCCGGTGGCAGGGTCCACGTCGATCAGCACGCCTTCGAGGCATACATTCCTGGCAGCGACCTCGAACTTCTTGCGCATTCCCGTCAGCATCATTGCGGTCACAGCGTCGAGCTCCCGCCCGAGCGCCGAATCCTTGGGGCCGGTCATGCCTAGGTCGGTAATATACGCGGTCCCTTTCGGCAGGAGCGCTTCATCGCTCGTCTGCACGTGCGTGTGGGTCCCGACCACCGCAGTTACCCGCCCGTCCAGGTAGCGCCCCATCACCACCTTCTCCGAGGTGGCCTCCGCATGCATATCCACCAGGATTACGCGCCCCAAGGTCGCGGTCTTCTTCAGAATCTCGTCCGCGGCCCGGAACGGGCAATCGTACGGGTTCATGAACACCCGCCCGACGAGGTTGATCACGCTCACCTGCACCTGATCCGGCCCTGTGACGGTGACGCACCCGCGGCCCGGGCACCCCGGCGCAAAGTTGGCCGGGCGCACAATGCGCTCCGAGCGCTCGATGCAACTCGCGAACTCGCGCTGGTCCCAGGCGTGATCGCCCAGCGTCAGCACATCCGCCCCCGCCCCGAACAGCTCGTCGGCCAGCTGGCCTGTAAGCCCCTTGCCGGCCGCCGCATTCTCAGCGTTTGCCACCACGAAGTCAGCCTTTCCATCGCGCTTGAAGCGGGTGATGACCTGCGCGAAAGCGCGGCGGCCCGGCGCTCCAACAATATCTCCCACCATGATGATCTTCATGCGTCCCCCGTCCCCGAATCGATGATTCCTTCTACCGCGCGTATTCCACGCACCGCGTCTCACGAATCACGGTTACGCGAATCTGGCCAGGGTATTGCAGATCGCTCTCGATCTTCTTGCTGATATCACGCGCCATAATCATGGCCGCGCTGTCATCCACCCTCGCCGGCTCGACAATCACCCGCACTTCGCGGCCCGCCTGGATCGCATAGCACTTGATCACTCCCTCGAAGCTGCTCGCGATGAACTCAAGCTTCTCAAGGCGCTTCACATAGATGTCCGATCGCTCCGAGCGAGCGCCGGGGCGCGAGCTGGAGATCGCGTCCGCAGCCGAGGCGAGGAGGGCATACAGGCTTTCGGCGGGGACCTCCTCATGGTGCGCCGCCACGGCGTTCACGACCACCTGCAGCTCGCCGTGCCGCTTAAGAAGGTCGGCGCCAATCACGGCATGCCCGCCCTCCACCTCGTGATCAAGGGCCTTGCCAATGTCGTGAAACAGGCCAATGCGCTTCGCAAGCGACACGTCGAGCGACAGCTCGCCCGCCATGACTCCCATGAGCTGGGCCACTTCCATCGAGTGCAGCAGCACGTTCTGGCTGAAGCTCGTGCGGTACTTCAGGCGGCCCATCTTGCGCACAAGCTCGGGATCCACCTCACGGATGCCGATCAGGTAAACGGCCTCTTCCCCGGCCTTCCGGACCGTCTCATCCATGTTTTCCCGAACGCGATTGACGACCTCTTCGATCCGCGCAGGGTGGATTCTTCCGTCGGCGATCAGCTGCTCCAGCGCCTGGCGCGCGATTTCGCGGCGCACGGGATCGAAGCCCGAGATCACGATTGCCTCCGGCGTGTCGTCGATCAGGACGCTCACCCCGGTGGCGGCCTCCAGCGCGCGGATATTGCGCCCCTCGCGGCCAATCACCCGCCCCTTGATATCGTCGCTCGGCAGCGTCACCGAGCTTGTCATCATCTCGGTCACGTGCGATGCCGCGTAGCGCTGCACTGCGGAAGCCACAATCTTTTGCGCCTCGCGCTCTGCGGTCTCTTTGGCCTGCTCCTGCAGGCGGCGGATCAGCCCGCCCACTTCGCCGTGAATCTCCTTCTCCAGGCGGCCCAGCAGGAGCTTGCGCGCCTCTTCCTGGGTCATGCCCGCAATTCTCTGCAGCTTCTCCTTTTCCTCTGCGACGAGCTGCTGCAGGCCCGCGCGAGCATCCTTGAGCTCAACGGCCTGCTTCTCGACCTCCACGATACGGTCCTCGAGCGATTTTTCCTTCCGCTCGATCATGGCGACCTTTCGGTCCAGGTTGGCCTCGCGCTGCACAATCCTCTCATCCAGCAGCACAATCTCCTTGCGCCGCGCCTCGGTCGAGCGCTCGAACTCCTCACGCGCCTTGAGCGCTTCGGCCTTCGCATAGAGTTCGGCCTCCTTGCGCATCGCCGCGGCCTCACGGCTCGCCCCCGCCAGCGCCTCCTGCGCCTTCTCCTCCGTGAAACGGCCTTTCTGTCTGCCGATGAAATGCCGGATCACATACCCGGCCCCCGCACCGACCAAGATCGCCACAATGGCGACTAAGGTACCATTCATGTTGCTCCCCTTTCGCGTGCAGCGCTGCGGCTGCAGCTGATCACGTTCTCTTCTGTAACGACCCAATCAACGCAAATATCCTGCTCACCGGCCGGAATCCTCTCCAGGACCTGGAACCCAAACCCGAGGCCCACCTTGAGCGCGCCGGCGCCCGCTCCGCCGGCCGCCAGCAGGCGATCGTAATATCCCCCGCCGTGGCCCAGGCGGCGTCCCGCTGCGTCATACGCCAGCGCAGGCACAATCACGACGTCAAGCTCGCCCGGCGACAGCCAGCGCTTGGCGGCCGGCTCCCGCGTGCCAAGCGGCCCGCCTTCCATGACGTCGCCCTCCTGCCACCACACAAATCCGTAATCCCCCTGCGCGCGCATTGCCGGCACGGCAACCGCACGCCCGCAGGCGCGGCACTCCTGCACCAGCCGGTCCGTGCCCGCTTCGCCGCGCAGCGCAATATACACCGCCGCGCGCCGCGCCGCGCGCCACACCTCCAGGGCCAGCACACGCTCCTGCAGACGGAGGCTCGCGGCCTCCGCCCACGCCGGGCCCAGGCCACGCCGCTCCTTCAGGATCAGCCGCCGCACCCGGTCCTTCTCGCCTTGCAAGGCACCTGCTGCTCCCCCGGACGTCGTCATCTCTCGCTCCGCTGTTCCGCCGGGCCGGCCGGCCGGCCCTTCCGAGTCACGGCCTCCCAGCCACTCATGCGCCTGCGGATAACGTCCTCGTAGCCCTCAGCGGACGGCTCGTAGTAGCGGGCGCCACCCGGGGCGTATTCCTGCGCCACAATATGCCCGGGAAACTCGTGAGGATAGAGGTACTCGGGCGGCTTCCCGCCGGCCGCATCGGCCGTGCGCAGCGGCACATTGCGCAAGTGCCGCGGCACCTCGGCGCTGCGCCCGTGCTCGACGTCCTTGAGCGCGCTGTCGATCGCAACGCACGAAGCGTTGCTCTTGGGCGCCGTCGCAAGATACGTGGCGGCCTGCGCCAGGATGATGCGCGCCTCCGGCATGCCCACAAACTCGGACGCGTGCATCGCCGCCACGGCCACGGTCAGCCCGCGCGGATCGGCGTTGCCGATGTCCTCCGAGGCGAGGATGACCAGGCGCCGCGCGAGGAAGCGCGGATCCTCGCCCGCGTACAGCATCTTGGCCAACCAGTATATGGCGGCGTGCGGATCAGAGCCGCGCACGCTCTTGATAAAGGCCGAGATCGCATCGTAGTGACCGTCCTCATCGTGGTCGTACAGCACGAGCTTCTTCTGGATCGAGTCCTCGGCGACGGCCCGCGTAACCCGCGCGCGCGCGCCGTCGGACGACGCCGTCGTCAGGGCCGCGACCTCGAGCGCGTTCAGCGCGCGACGCACGTCGCCCTCGCTGGAGCGGGCAAGGTGCAGCAAGGCCTCCTCGTCGAAGTCGACCGCCAGCCCGCCAAGGCCGCGCGCGTCGCGGACGGCGCGCCGCAGCAGCTCCGCCACGGCGGCCTCCGGCACAGGTCGCAGCTCGAACACAAGCGACCGGGACGTGAGCGGCCCGTTAACGAAGAACATCGGGTTGTGGGTTGTGGCGCCGATCAGCGTGACGGTGCCATCCTCGACGTGCGGCAGGAGCGCATCCTGCTGCGTCTTGTTGAAGCGGTGAATCTCATCCACGAACAGGATGGTCTCGACGCCGTCGCGCGACTTGAGCTGCCCCGCCGCCCGGATCAGCCCCCGCAGAATCTCCAAGTTCGCGAGCACGCCGCTGGTGCGCTCGAACCGGCGCTTGGTCGCGGCGGCAATGACCTCGGCCAGGGACGTCTTTCCGCAGCCTGGCGGCCCGTAGAGAATGATGCTGCTGATGCGGTCGGCTTCCACGGCGCGGCGGAGAAGCTTGCCGGCGCCCAGAATATGCTCCTGGCCGAGAATCTCGTCAAGAGTTCGCGGGCGCATTCGCGCCGCCAAAGGCTGCCTCGCGTCCGGGGCTGCCGCCTGGTCGAACAGATCCATGCTTTCTCCGTCGAGAAAGAAGCCCCGCCAGGCCGTAGAGTGCAGTAATCTCTGACTCCCATCTTAGGAGGTGGGCGCCCCGTCCTTCGGATTTGAAGTCCCCGTGAGGGGCATGTCATGGCCGAAGGAGATCGGGCACCCTAGCAAACAATACTGAGTAAGAGATTTATGCCTATAAGCGAACCCAGCAGGGACATTTTCCAACTTTCAGCAGGCACACCTGTCGCCGAACACCCAACGCCTCGCCACGCGCTCAACGACAACCGCCGCACAGCACCCGGCGCTGTCGGCAACCCATCCACCCGTGCTTCGTTCCGCCGCACCGGCTGCAGCATCAGCGCCGACAGCCACGCCCGAAACGCATAGATAATCAATTGGAAGATATGCATTCGCCCCGCCCGATCACTTCACGCCCCGAAGAAACGTCAACTTTCCCGAATTTCCGCGTTTATTCTTTTCCTGAGCTCTTCCTTGACCGCTCCATGAAGCTTGTTGGCCTCTTCATCGGTCAAGCTGCGCTCTGTCGACCTATACACGAGAGAGTAGGCTACGCTCTTCTTCCCATCCCCCACTCCCTTGCCTGTAAAGATATCAAACAATTCGATCCGGGTCAACTCCGGAGGGGCGGCCTTTCCGATGGTCGCGAGAATCTCCGCATGCGTCACGTTCGACGCGACCAGCATGGCGATGTCGCGCTCGACGGATGGATAGGGAGATAGCTTTCTCGCCACCGGAGCGGCGAACACTTTCTGGAGCAGGGGCTCCAGCCGCAGCTCAGCCACGGCCACGGGCTCGGCCATCCGCCAGGCGTTGCGGATCGAATCGCGAACCAGGCCCATCACGCCGGCCTCAATGCCGTCCACGTCGACAGCGACACCCCAGCCCTCCGCCAGGCGGGGGTCCTCCGTCCTGCGAACGCTCACCGGCCCGCAGTGCAGGGCATCCGCGAGTCCTTCGACCACTCCCTTGGCCCACAGGAACATCTCCAGCGGCTCCACCGGCCGCCGCGAATCCATGCCGCTCCGCCCGGCTTTGCCCATCAGGCCGATGCAGAGGCGCTCGTCCTCGGCCACTTCGCCCGCCTCGTCCGTGCAGAACACGCGGCCCAGCTCGAACAAGGCCGCCGTGGCAGTCTGGTGCGCCAGGTTGCGCCCGAGGGTCTCCATCATCTGCGGAACCAGGGAATCGCGCATCACGGCATAATCCGCGCTCACGGGGTTCGGCAGCACGGCGCGCTGCGCACGCCGCCCGGTGCCGAAGCGGTCCAGGGAGGCCTCCGACAGAAAGCTGTAGTGCATCACCTCGGCCAGGCCAAGGCCGACCAGCGCGCCGCGGCAGGCCGCCAGGGCGCGGGTGCGCACGTCGTCGACATCCGGATTGATCCGCGCCTGCGGCGCGGGCGACGGCACGTTTTCCAGCCCATGCACGCGCGCCACTTCCTCAATCAGGTCCGCCTCGATTTCCAGATCCTGCCGGAACGTCGGCGCCGCGACGACGCACGCCTCCTCCGAACGTTCTACCACGGGAATCTGCAGGCGGGTAAGAATCGAAACGACCTCGTCGGCGGAGATCCCGATGCCTAGCAGGCTGCGCATCCGCGCAAAGCGACAGGTCAGCCTGGGCTCCGGCTTGTGCCCCGGATAGAGGTCCAGAACGCCGGGCGCGGCAGTCGCCTGCGCGTGCTCAGCCATCAGCGCCGCGGCGCGACGGCTCGCCCACTCCACGGCGCCAACATCAATGCCCCGCTCGAAACGGTACGAGGACTCCGTCGCCAGGCCGGCCCGGGATGACGTGCGGTGAATGCCGGGCGGCGCGAAATATGCGCTTTCCAGAAGCACCTTCGACGTGCCGTCATTGATTTCGCTGCCCGCCCCGCCCATGATTCCCGCCAGGGCCACCGGGCGGCGGGCATCCGCGATCACAAGCATCTCGGGCGTGAGCGCGCGCTGCGCGCCGTCGAGCGTCGCCATCGTCTCGCCCGCGGCGGCTCGCCGCACGACGATCGTGTGATCGGCCAGAAGGTCATAGTCAAACGCGTGCAGCGGCTGGCCGCATTCCAACATCACGTAGTTCGTGATGTCCACCACGTTGTTGATCGGGCGCACGCCGCACAGCGTGAGGCGCCGCTGCATCCACTGCGGGCCCGGCGCCAGCATAACGCCGGACAGATAGCGCGCCGTATAGCGCGGGCAGTCCCCGGGCGCCTCGAGGCGCACGGCGGCCCGGTCCCCGATGGGCCGGCCGCTCTCGGGCAGACGGAAGTCCGGCATGCGCAGCGGCAGCCGGTACAGCGCCGCGAGCTCGCGCGCCACGCCCAGCACGCTCAGGCAGTCCGGCCGGTTCCAGGTGATCTCCAGCTTCAGCACGGTCTCGGGCGCGCCCACAATGTCGGCCAGCGGCGTGCCGGGCACCGTCGCCGCGGGAAGCGACATGATGCCGGAATGATCGTCGGAAAGGCCCAGTTCGTCCGCCGCGCACAGCATCCCGTCGGATACCACGCTGCGGATTGCCGCCTGCTTGATCACCATGCCGGACGGAAGCGTCGTGCCGATGCGGGCAAGCAAGACCTTCATGCCGGCGGCGGCGTTGGGCGCCCCGCACACCACGCGCAGCGTCGCCTGCCCGTCATGAACCATGCAGATGCGCAGCCGGTCGGCCTTGGGGTGCGGCTCCACGGACAGAATCTCGGCGGCCACCACGCCCGGCACGGACGCGCCGACCGTCTCGATGCCCTCCACTTCCATCCCGGAGAAGGTCAGGCGATCCGCAATCTCCTGCGGCGTCGCCTTCAGGTCAACAAATTCTTGAAGCCAGCTGACAGGCACTCTCATGTGCGATTCCCCCGCGCCGGCGTCTACGCATTCTGCAGCGCGAACTGTTTAAGAAACCGGAGATCGTTCTCGTACAACATGCGGATGTCCCACACCCCGAACTTGATCATGGCAATCCGCTCCACGCCCATCCCGAAGGCGTAGCCCGTGGTGGTCTCCGGATCGTACCCCACCTTCTGGAAGACGCGCGGGTCCACCATCCCGGCGCCGGCGATTTCAATCCACCCGCTCTGCTTGCAGACGCGGCAGCCCGCCCCGCCGCAGACATGGCAGGAGAAATCCACCTCCACGCTCGGCTCCGTGAAGGGGAAGAAGTGCGGCCGAAATCGCACGCGGACGCCGGGGCCCATCATCTCCCGCGCAAAATACGAGAGGCAGCCCTTGAGATCCGCCAGCGAGACATCGCGGTCAACATACAGCCCCTCCACCTGATGAAAGTTCGCGCTGTGGGTCGCGTCGGTCGTGTCGCGGCGATAACAGCGGCCCGGGGTGATGATGCGCACGGGCGGCTTCTGGCTCTGCATCACCCGGACTTGCACGGGCGAGGTCTGGGTCCGCAGGCACTTGTCCGACGTGAACCAGAACGTGTCCTGCGCGTCGCGCGAGGGGTGATGGGCCGGGGTATTCAAGGCGTCGAAGTTGTGATACTCCGTCTCCACGTCCGGCCCGTCGGCCACGGTGAAGCCCAGCCGGTTGAAGATCCGCGTGACCTCGTGAATCACCATCGTGATCGGATGCAGCGAGCCAAGGCGGGGCCAGCAGCCCGGGAGCGTAACATCCTGCGCCGAGCTCTGGACGGACGCGGAGCCCGCCTGGCCTGCCTTGAGCGCGTCGAGCAGGGCGCCGACCTGCTGCTTGAACTCATTGGCCTCCCGCCCGGCTTCCCCGCGCTCCGCAGGCTCGAGGTCCCGCAGGCCGGCCATGATCTGGGGAAGCAGTCCCTTGCGGCCAAGGTACTTGATCCGCACCGCCTCAATGGCATCCGCCCCCTCGGCGGCGCGGGCCTCCGCCAGCGCGTCCTCACGCGACCTGGCTATGTCCTGCGCTTTCATCAGCCGTTCCCCAATAAAAAAGGCCATCCCGTGAGATGGCCTTAGAAAAACCGGATTCGCGACTTTTACGCGAGGCCGGCTTTGGCCAGCTCGACCACTGTGCCAAAACCCTCAGGATCGCGGATCGCGATTTCCGAGAGCATCTTCCTGTTCAAGCGGATCTGGGCCTTCGCAAGCCCCTCGATGAACCGGCTGTAGGTAATGCCCCTGGCGCGGCACGCCGCGGTGAGGCGCGTGATCCACAGCGCGCGATAATCGCGTTTCTTCAGCTTGCGGTGGATGGTCGCCAGGCGCTGGGCCCGGTCAACCGCCTCCGTGGCGAGACGAAACTGTTTGCTGCGCGCCCCGCTGAACCCCTTGGCCAGCTCCAGGCGGCGCTTCCTGCGTTGCCGGGATGCCGGCGCATTCGTAGCCCTAGACATGATCGATCCTCCTCACTCACTCCGCTCTTACATCGGGATTTGTTCGCAGACATGCTTCACCGCATGATTGCTCAGTATGCCCGACTTACGCAGCGCACGCTTGCGCTTCCGGCTCTTGCCTGTCAAGAGATGCCCGCGGCCCGGACGTTTGAACTTGATCTTGCCTCCGGCGGTCACTTTGACGCGCTTGGAGACCGACTTACTTGTCTTCTTCTTCGGCATAAAGCCCTCTTGGTTCCTGAAACGTTCTTTGCGAGCGACGGACCTTAGCCCAAAGCCGGCGGCGCGTCCAGTTTTTTTGAACCCGCTTTCTGCGGCTTCACGCCAAGCATCGAAATGATGCTTCGCCCCATCAGGCGCGGCTCCATCTCCACAATGGCCACGTCCTCGCAATCCTTGATGACGCGCTTGACCACTTCGAACCCTAACTCGCGGTGCGCGTTCTCACGGCCGCGGAACTGGAGCGAGAGCTTGACCTTGTGCCCGTCGACAAGGAATTCGCGGATGTGGCCCAGCTTGGTCTGGAAATCGTGCTCCTCCACGTTCGAATGGAATTTCATTTCCTTGATGGTGCGGCTGTGCTGCATCGACTGCTTGCGCGCCTGCTTCCTCTTCTGTTCCTCGGCATAGCGGAACTTGCCGTAGTCCATGATGCGGCACACCGGCGGCTCCGCCGTGGGAGAAATCTCCACCAGGTCCAGGCCCTGCGCCTCTGCCAGGCGCATCGCATCCCGCGCGGGCAGCACGCCCGCCATCGACCCGTCGGCGTTGATGCACCGCACGGTCAATGCACGAATCTTGTAATTTACCCGGATGAACGAACGAATAGCGAACCTCCTATGTTACGGGGCGCTCGCACCCCCTGCCCGTCACGGCGCCGCACGCGCGGCACCCTCCTTCCGAAGCATCTCGATGGCCTCCTCGAGGGGAATCGCCCCCTTGTCGCCGCCTGAGTGCGATCGAACGGCCACCGCCCCGCTCTCCACCTCGCGCTGCCCCAGCACCAGCATATACGGCACTTTATCCGCCTGAGCGCGACGGATCTTGGCGCCGATCTTCTCCGACTTGCGGTCCACCGTAGCGCGCAGCCCCGCGGCGGCAAGGCGCTGCAGAACCCCTTCCGCGGCCTCCTCCTGCTTGTCGGTGATCGGCAGCACGCGCACCTGCTCGGGCGCCAGCCACAGGGGGAACGCGCCGCCGTAGTGTTCCACGAGAATCCCGAAAAATCGCTCCAGGCTGCCCAGCAGCGCGCGGTGCACCATGTAGGGCTG
>CAYRKB010000056.1:0-24939 GCA_964424705.1 uncultured Victivallales bacterium | reverse complement strand
CAGCTGTAGAACGCGGGTTTGACAATTCTCAGGAAGGCGGCGGTCTCCCTTTCGTAACGCTTGGGGTTGTTGGCGTAGTTGGGCAGCTCATTGTAGTACGGGGGATGCTTGGGGTCCTTCTTCATCAGGTACTGGGTGACGTAGCCGAGCTTCTTATGCACGGAGGTGCCCATTTCATCGCCCAGGATGAACCCAAGGAAAGCCGGGTGGGAAGAATATCGCGCGATCATTTCGTCCAGCGTCTTCTCGATCTGTGGGATGGTCTCGGGCGTGGGGGCCTCATGCCACTCGCCGATGCCCAACAGGGCGACCCTCTGGTCCAAGGTCATCCCGGGCTGCGGGACTCTCGCGTTCGGGTTGGCCGCATCGTTCCTGGCAGTACCCCCGATATGGCCATCCCAGATGAAGGCCTTCATGCCGACCTGCTGGCACAGATCGAGCACCTTCTTGTTGTGCTCGTCCTGCTCCGCGGAAGACTTTTCCCAGAGGTTATCGATGGCGGCGAACGCCACGTTCATTCCGCAGTCGGCCAGTTCCTGGTAGTGCTTGAGGTCCGTGTCCTTCTTTTCAGGTCCGCACCAGTAGGTGATCATGAAGGGCGTCTCCACCGGGGGCGGCATGACGGGCTCCTCTTTCACGACTTGTTTTTGCGTTACCTTCTCCTTCACGCCGGGCACGCCGAACAGCTCAAGCTGGCCCATGCTCATGGCCCCGGCGTTGCGGTAAATCCAGCTCGTCGCGCTCGGGTTGAAGCAGGCGTAGATGGCGATCCTGAAATGCGTGTAGGCCTTCGCCGGCCGGGCGAAATCCGCCTTCTCGATCTTCTTATCCTTCAGCTTGTCCTGGATCTTCCTGGCGTCCGCGGGCGTGACAGCCTTGGCCATGCCGTCTGAATCGAAGGAGGTGACGAGGAACGTCTCGAAGGGCGTGCCCTTGAAGAGTGACTCATTGCGGTTTGTCGCGTTGCAGACGTAGAGGTCCGTCCAGTCGTCCTCATCGCCCGTGTTGGAGCCCTGGATGGCCCACTGCTTGGGATCGCGGTCCGGCATGTCGGGCCCGCCCGTTGTGATCGTGAAATGGGTCAGGACGAACGCGTCCTTCAGTTCAATAGCGCAATAGTAGGGATCCTCCTTCGAGGGGCCGCCATAGCCGCTTTCCCGGAAGTCCACGTACCATTTCACCTGCTCGGGCTTGTTCAGGAAGATGCCCGCCGCCGGCGCGCCCACCCAGCTTTGGTAGGGGTGGCGCTGGTGCGGCAGCGCGTAGGGTCCGCTGGTCGGGGAGCAGGCCATCTTCACCCATGCGGCGTTCTTGGGGATCATCTTCTCTTCCGGCAGCCCCTGGCCCGGGTCGACGGACAATTCGACGGTGTCCGTCGGGTCCGTCAGATCGCCGCCGATCAGGCTGGCATTGCCGGTGCCCAGCGACTGTGCCGCGCGCGCCGGCCGGGGGCCCGTGAGCACGCATCCAAGGAGCACAACGAAGGCCAATCCAAAAACTTCTTTCGCGAGCATAGCGACCTCTCCTGTTACATGCACTTCCATGTCTTATCCCAAAGTTCTCTATCCGGAACTCAGCCTTGCCGTCCCTCCGCACGCCTCTCCGACGCGTCTCGGCGAAACGCAGCGAAGACCAAGGCGCCCGCGGACGGCCCGGAGGTCCGTCCCTACCTCAGAGCGCCACTCCGTGACTGAGACGACACCCTTACCGATGCCGACTGCAAACCAGAGCTGGCTTTGCCCCTGAGGTGTCCGCTCCGATGTCTCTGGTCGCTGCGCCGCTGCTCGATCAACCTACTTCCCGCCCGCCGGGACGCCGAATAGTTCGAGCTGACCCAACGCGAAACCCGGCGGGAAGTTAAAATCTTCCACGTGCATGGAATTGGGATTGAAGCAGGAATACACGACGAGCCGGAACCATGCGTAGGCCTTCGCGGGGCGGGGGAACGCAGCGCGCTCGATCTTCCTGCCGGCGAGCTTGGCCGTCAGTTTCGTGGCATCCCGGGATGTGACGGACTTCTGCAGGTCGGCGGACGTGAACGAAGTGAAGAGGAATGTCTCACACCGTGAGCTTTCCTTGAAGGGCGTTCCGTCGCGGTCTTGGGCGTTGCAGGCGAAGATGTCGGTCCAGTCCCCGTCTTCTCCGGTGGCGGAGCCCTGGATGGCCCATTCCCGCGGATCCCGCCCGGGCATTTCGGGGCTGGGCGTGATCGTAAAGTGCGTCAGGACGAACGCTTCCTTGAGCTGAATGGCTGCAAAGTAGGGGGCTTTCCGCGTGGGTCCGCCGTAGCCGCCGTCCTTGAACCCGACGTACCACTTCATCTTCCCGGGTCTGTTCAGGAAGATGGCGCAGGCGGGCGAGCCCTGCCAGCTGTGGTACGGATGACGCTGGTGTGGCATCATGGCGGGCCCGTTCGCCGGCGCGCACTTCATTCTCAGCCACGTTGCGTTCGGTGGCTTGAGCTCCTCTTCGGACAGCTCCGAGCCCATGTCCTTGCCGGTGGGCACGATCTTGTCTTCCGGATCGGTCAGGTCGCCGCCAAGAAGCCCATCGTTGCCTGTGCCGAGTGAACAAGAAGCAAATGCCATGGCAATTCCCGGGGTGCGTAAAGAGGGTTCGACTATGCGGCTGTACGCCTATTTCAGAAGATACAATCGGCCTTCGCCCGCCTCCAGCGCCACCTCGAGCAGCTTGTTCTTGAGGGGTGCGACCGGCAAGGGCTTGCCGGTCTCCTGCGACACTTCCGAGGTCGAGGTGGTTTTGGCGGCAAACGTCAGCTTGGCGGTTGTCTTTGCCTGGAGCGACCTATTCACCACCATGATGTAATTCTGGCCCTTGGCCGACTTGAAGCAGCCGATGGCCAGCGGGCCGCCTTCGGCACTTTTGACCGGCGCGGTGTCATCCAGTCCCTTGGTTCCCGGCATGATCGGGTCGGTGAGGTAGACTCCCGTTGAAGTCAGCTGCACAAGCGTGGGGCCCAGCTTGGCAATGCGCTGGTTGATCTTCTGCACGAAGCCCCATTTCTGGTCGCGCTTGCCGTCCTTGGTCAGCAGCGCGGGCGCGTCGCCCCACGCCATGCCCGGCACGTGGCAATAGGTGAAGTAGGTGATTCCGCGTGATCCGTACGCCAGCGAAGTCCACACCTGCCAGCGCAGGTCAGCCTCGCTGCACTCGCGGTATCCCATGTGCATGATCGACACAATGATCTGGATGTACGGGATCTTCGCCTCGATGCAGTGCTTTCTGACGATCTCCAAATTGCTCCAGTACATGCTTTCATCACCGCCCTCAAACATCTGCCGGTAATGGTCCCAGCTGAGGTACCGCGGCTTTGCATCCCGGATGTAATCGATGATGAACTTCTCGTAGTCCTGGCCATGCAGGAATCCCCACGCATAGCTCGGCAGCAGGTTGAAGTAAGGGAAGTGCTTCGGGTCCTTCTTCAACAGGTACTGGTTGACGGCGCCGAGCCTCAGATTCCCCTCCGCGGTATTGCATTCGTCGCCGAGGACGAACCCGAGAAACGCGGGGTTCTTGGAGTACTTGGAAATCAAGCCGTCCAGCACCTTCTCCATTTTTGGTGCTTCCTCCGGTGTAGGCGCCGTGTTCCAGGGGCCCACGTTCGTGATGCTCCCGTCCCAGATCAGGGCCTTCATTCCCACCTTCTGGCACAGCTCAAGGACCTTCATGTTGTGCGCTTCCTGTTCCTTGCTGGCCGGGTCCCACAGGTTGTTGATGGCGGGGAAGGCAACGTTGAAGCCGCAGTCCGCAAGCTCCTTGTATCGCTCCAGGTTCGTTTCCTCCTTCGAGGGTCCGCACCAGTACGTGATCATGAAAGGCATTTCCGGCGCGGCGCCCTGCAGTCCCACAGGTGCGGCCGCTCGTACGGGCGCAGCCGTTTTCGCCGCTGCAGCCGGTTTCACCGCTTCAGCCACTTTGGCCGGCTCAGCGGCAAAGGCAAACACAGGCGCCACGATCGACAATGCCGCAAGATGCAATAGTTTCATGAGTAACTCATCCTTCCTTGGCCAACGCTTCACGACCTTCGCTGCGCGCTCCACGCGTTCCTACTTTCCAGCTTCAAACACTTGTATCTCAACCAGGTGAATAGCGGGGTTGGAGCTGTTGCTGAGCATGTTCACCTTCACGTAGCGCGCCTTGGCGGGATTGAACTTGTGCTCGCGGCCCCGGTCGGTCTCCGCCTCGGTATTCCCGCTGGCGTCGACAACCTTCGTCCACGTCTTGCCGTCGATGGAGACCTCGATGGTGTAGGTGTAGTGCCGCTCGCCATCCCAGTACGGCCAGATGTGGAGACGGTCGAGCGTCACTTCCTTCTGGAGGTCGACCTGCAGCCACTGCGGCGCGGGAATGGTGCCCCAGTACTTGCCGATATCCGCGATTCCGTCCACGGCGTTCTCAGGCATATCGGTCCGGTCGCCTTCCCTGCGCGTGTTGGAGATTGTCACGGGCTTGCCGGTCGTGAGGTTCTTTTTCTGGTAGCGGGCGGACCAGAGGTCGCCGCGCGGCTTGCCGTCGGCGCCGAAAGAGCGGGCGCTGATGGTTGTCGTCTTGTCCAGGGCGATCGGCTTCGCGTAAGCGGGCGAGTTGGATCCAGGAACGCCGGTGGCTTCCGCGCCCGCGCCGGCGGGGGCGGGATCCAGCGTGTAGCGGATCGTTCCGCCCTTCACCTCGGGCTTCAGCGTGATGCTCGCGGCGTCATCAAAGGACGACGCGTAGCCCTTCGCCAGGCCGTCGGACTTCGTCGAGAACGGCTTGCAGGCGAACGTTTTCGTCCACGTCTGTGTGCCGGGCACGGCTTCGCCGCCGAACATGCGCGCCTTTACCGTGGTGGTGTCCGTCAGCTTGATGGGCCCTTCGCAGGCGGGGGATTGCTCCGTGGGTTCGCTGCCGTCGAGGGTATAGTGGATCTTCGCGCCCTTGATCTCCGGCTTCAGCGTGAGGGTCAGGGCGTCGCGGAACCTGAAGTCCTCGGGCGCGATCAGGCCGTCCACCTGGGCCGAGATCGGGATTGGCTTGAACAGCGAAAGCTCGTCGGCCGGGACCGGAATGTCGTCGGGCAGTTTGATGGCGAGCACGGCTTTGTCGCCCTCGAGGACGTAGCCGTACACGGAGAGCGGCTGGGCCGGCTTGCCCCGCAAGCGGAGCAGATCCACGTACACATCCGCCATTTGCGGCTTCACGAAAAGCCACTTCCCGGTGGGCGTCTTCAGGAACGCGGCGGTCTCGTGGAACAGGTTGATGCAGTTGTTGAGCTCCGCGTCATTCTTGACCTCGCCCGACAAGCGGGGCGACGAAAGATCCGCGCCGTCGCCGACGTCGAAGGTGATGGCGCCGTCGGATGCGGTGGCCTCGACCATCTGCAGGCCTGTGAGCTTCTGCAGCTCCTGCGTCAAGAGCCGGGGCAGCTTGAACCAGTAGTCGCTCCGCACATCATCCCACTTGTACGCCTTGCCCGAGAAAAGCTCATGCGGCGTGTTATGCACGGGCCGCAGGCGCCAGCGCTCCCACATGTCGCGCGGCTGGTAGTACAGGTTGCAGTCGCGATAATATGCCAGGCAGGGCCCGACATTCAGCGTTCCGTAAAGGGGGCCCCATTTCAGGGCATCCCAGGCATATCCCGCGTCGATCAGGCCATGGGAGCGGGTGACCGTCATGTTCTCGGTCTCCTGGATCGTCGTGTCAAAGATGTGGTGCTGCCACTCATGGACGCCGCGCGCGATCTCATGGTCGTTGAGCGCGACAAACCGGGCGCCCTTGATTTCCAGGTTGCCGTAGGCCATTCCGCCGTTGGCGGGGTACAGGTCCTGGCTGTTATCCGTCCGCTTGGCGATGGTAAGGTAGAAGAACAGGAAGTCGGCGTCGCCTTCCTTCATGTCCTTCAGAAACTCGTACTGCCCCTCTGCTTCGTTGGGATTGAACCACCACTGCGCGCCCAGGTCGCCGTTGTTGTACTTGATCTTCTCAATGATCTTGGCCGGGAGGAACTCCACGACCATGGCGCCCTCGCTGGAGGCATACACGAAATCAGAGAACGCCTTCTCATATTCTTTTGCCTCTGTAATGAAGCTTTCCGGAATCTTGCAGACGGCCGCCACCTGGCCCTTGGAGTCGATGAGATCGATCTCGCGGATGAGCACCTGCATGATCTTCATCCTGCCGGGCTTGCGTCCCTCGGACCTCTTCTTGGCGCGCTCGAGATAGAAAGCCATGTCCTTGGCGAGATCATAGGAGTGGTAGCGCTGACGGAGGGTGTTCGCCTGCGTCACCTCGACGAATTCGCCATCATAGGCCAGTGGCTCCCGCAGCGGCTCCAGTGGGGGGAGCTTGTCCGCCGACATCGCCGGCCCGACCGCGCTGCAAAAGGTCAGAAAAGCGGCTCCCATCGCCGCCGGATAGACTCGCATCTTCATCGCACACTCCTCGTATGTATTTGCCCGAAAACAATCGGAGCCCTGAACGCATCCGCGGCGAAGCCGCCCGGAAAGCGGAGGATGGTCCCATGATTGTGAGGAGAATGCAAGGACAAGGGGTGACAAGGACACGGACAAAAGGGGTGGCAAGCCAGATCGTGTCGGTGAGACATCTGACGCAATTGCGTTCGGCCCTTATCGACCGATAAGGATCGGGACGAAGATAGCGACAACGAGTGGCAGCCGCCGTCCCTGGCGGCTTGCCATCAGCCGCCGGTGGCAGCCGAAATCATCGCGAAGTAGTTCTCGTCCGGCACATACTCGGGCACGCTGTTGCCGGTGCCCAGGGCGTACCCGCCTCGGGCGGCGGTGCGCTCCAGCATGGCGAGAGCGCGGGCCTTGACGGCCGCCGGCGTGGAGCGGCAGACAAAGTCGAGATCGAGGCCGCCGAGGATGGCGATCCGGCTGTGCCAGCGCTCGTAGGACTCTTCCACCGGGCAGATCTTGTCCTCATACGAGTGCTTGGCGTCGTACTGCATGTCATCGATGATGTCGTCCATTACGGCATCCAGGCAGCCGCAGGAGTGGAGGATGGCCGGCTTGCCGGCGGCATGGATGGCCGCCGCGATCCGCTTGTGCCAGGGAAAGACATAGCGGCGCATGACTTCGGGGGAGAGCATGGTCTGGGTGTTAAAGCCCCAGTCGTCGTTGGAGATCAGCGCGCCGACGGTGCGGTGCGGTGCGCTGCGCTCATAGTAGCGCACGAAGCGCGACCCGACCGCGGAGAAGATGTCCTCCGCCAGCTGCGGATCGTCGGCCAGCATGAGGCAGAGCGGCTCGTAGCCGACCAGCTGCATCACGTTCTCCAGCACGCCGCCGGGCCCCCAGACGATGATCTTCATGCCGCCCGGCAGTTCGCCGGCGAGCCGGTCGAGCATGGTGTAGTCGAAGGCATCCGGATCGGGCCACGCGTAGGCGTCGAACGAGGCGCGGTCGAGAATGACCGCCGTGTCGTTCATCGAGCGGCTGGCCTGGTGCGCCACAGCCCTGGCGGGAAAGGAGAAGTCCGAGCCCTGCATCGTGACGTAGTCATACCCGGCCCCGGCGAACGCATTGATCAGCATCCGGCGGTATTCGAGCGGCTGGCCCGGTATCTCGGCCAGGCCGGCCAGCTTCAGGTGGAGCCGGCCGTTCAGAAAGAACTCGAAGAGCGTCGGGCGCGACGGAGGCTCCCTCCGCAGCACACGCAACAGATTCTCAAAGTCAGGGGAACGAGGCATTCAAGCTCTCCCACTCGTCGCTACAGAAAGAAACCGGCCTCCGAAAGGCGCAGGCGCAAGCCCTGCATTCGGGCAAGAATCATCCCTTCACGGCTGGAACGTGCCGTAATCGGGATCGAGTGTCAAGCGTAGGCCGGGAAGAACGGTGAGGCAATGGCTATTCTCATAACCGCGAGTTGTTATTTCTTTTTGCAGTGTTGACGCGAAGGCGTGCGAATGATACAAAATAAAGGTTTTTTGGAGGCTCAATGATTACACGCGAAGCTGATTATGCGATACGGGTGATTCTGTATCTTGCGATGAATACGGACAAGGCGGGCCCGGTGGCGGCCGATGTTCTGGCCGAAGAGATGCATATCCCGTACAGGTTCTTGCGCCGCATCGTGCTGCGGCTGGTGAAGGGCGGCCTCGTCAAGACGATGCGCGGGCGCGGCGGCGGGATGTGTGCGGCGCGGCCCATCGCGGCCATCAGTCTCAGGGACGTGATCCTTGCGATCAATCCTCGCAGCCTGACCCTGAACGAATGCCTGAGCGGCGCGTCCACTTGTCCTCGCACGAGAGGGTGCACGGTCCGGCGCGAAGTGGCGAAAGTCCAGAAGACGCTGCGCGCGAACCTGCACGCCGTTCGCTTCGGGCAGCTCATGAAGCCGGCTTCGGCCCCCGCCAGCAAGTGCTCGCGGCGAATCTCCTGTTGCAACTGACACAGAGGCTGTGGCAATATCCGGGAAAGTCTTCACAACACTAAATAGGAGAACTGTATGAGCTCGCTGGTCACCAAGGAAGCCCCTGATTTTACGGCGAAAGCCGTGATGCCCGACAGCGCGATCGAAGAGCTGAAGCTGTCTTCGTACCGCGGAAGATACGTCGTGCTGTTCTTCTATCCGCTGGACTTCACGTTCGTGTGCCCGTCCGAAATCATTGCGTTCGACAAGGCGCTGAAGCAGTTCAAGGACAAGAATACGGAAGTGATCGGTGTGTCGGTGGACTCCCAGTATACGCACTTCGCGTGGCGCGAGACGCCCGTGAATAAGGGCGGCATAGGGAGGGTGGGCTTTCCCCTGGTGGCAGATCTTTCCAAGAACATCGCTCGCTCGTTTGGCGTGCTGTTCAACGAGGAAGTCGCGCTGCGCGGCCTGTTCCTGATCGACAGGAAGGGCGTGGTCCGCCATGCCCTTGTCAACGACCTGCCGCTGGGCCGCAACGTCGACGAGGCGCTGCGCGTGGTCGATGCGCTGCAGTTCCACGAAGAGAACGGGGACGTCTGCCCGGCGAACTGGAAGCGGGGCGAAGAGGGAATGAAGGCGACCGCCGCCGGCGTGGCAAGCTACCTGACGAAGCACGCGTAACGGATTTTGTGTATTCTGGAAGCGGCATCCGGCATCGGCTGGGTGCCGTTTTCATTTGGGAGGGATCGGCCGGCGCGTTGACCGCACGGCAGGGAGGCAGGCGTCTCTGTCGAGCCGCCTTGACCTTCCCTTGTGTCCGGCATAAGGTCATGCGCATGGAACCGAAGGCGACAGCCATCACCACGGCAGGGGCATGCAGCGGCATGCTGCATCCCGCGCTCCAGGCGACCGAGGTCGTGGGACAGCTTGCAACGCTGGGCGCCCGGCTGGACCAGCCTGGCGCGCAGGTGATTTCGGCCGGGCGCAATCGGAATGTCCGCTTGCGCCTGCAGGCGGCAGCGGGCGAGGTGGACTTGATGGTGAAGGCCTTTGGCCGCGAGCCGGCACCCAAGGAGTGGGCGGATCGCTGGCGCGGGTCCAAGTCACGGCGGACCTGGCTGGCGGCCTGCGCTTTGCGGGTGCACGGGGTTGGCACGCCGGAGCCGCTGGGGTACTTGGAGCGCAGGGAAGGCGGGCGCCTGGTCGAGAGCTATTTTCTCTCCCGCTACCTGGACGGAATGACGAGCTTTACCGCTGCGCTGAGCGACCTGCTGGCGCACGACCCGGAATGTGCCAAGTTCATGGAGCTGATGCAGGCCGTGGCCGACGGCGTGCGCGCGATGCACGCCGCCGGGTTCCAGCACAACGACATGGGGAACCAGAATATCCTGCTGCGCCGCGCGAGCAACGGGACGTGGTGCGACATAAGCTTCATTGATTTGAACCGCGGCCGGATGTTTCCCGCGCTGACGTTGCGACAGCGGGCGCGCGACATCTCTCGCATCTACCTGCCCAGCGATTTCCTGCGCGTTTTTGTGGAGATGTATTTCGCTGCCCCCCCTCCGCGCGAGTTTCTTCGCTGGGAGCGTTTCTATCGGCGGGCTTACGCGTGGCACTCGCGAACGCGGTCTTGGCGGCACCCTCTGCGCCCACGGAAGTGCGCCCGCCGCGCGGGCGGCTTGCGCACGTACCCGCCTGAGGAGGATATGTGGGTCTGGGACGAGCGTTCGGCGCAGGCGATCAACGTCATGCGTTCCCCGGACCGACGGCGCCACCAGCGCGTGTCGGATCATCTGCGCGTCGCCCTCACGGCCGCCGCGGGCGCCGCCCGGGTGTGGCGGGAGTACCGGTCGCTGATGGGCGGCTGCTATCGCTCGATGGTGCCCATGCACGACCGGATCGGCGTTGCGGTGGATCCCTCGCCCGCGACGCTGGGCCGCGAGCTTGAGCTTTTACGCGCGCTTGGAAGCATTCCGGTGATTCTTCGCTTCTATCATCATGAATCCGCGGCGGCCACGGCATTTCGAGCCTCGGCCTTGAAACAGTTGCGGTCGCAAGGCCACCCCGTGGCGGTCGCGCTGGTCCAGGACCGGCGCGCGGTATGCAGCCCCGGCGCGTGGCGCGATTTTGCGACGCGCGTGCTGGACGAAGTGGCGGGGGACGCTGAGTGGGTCGAACTGGGGCACGCAGTGAACCGCGTCAAGTGGGGGATCTGGTCGCAGGCCGAGCATCGCCGGCTGCTGGACGCAGTAGGGGATCTGGGGGCGCGGTATCCTCAGGTGCGGCTCATGGGCCCGGCGGCGATTGATTTTGAGTATCCAGCCCTGATGGCCGCGCTGCGGAATGTGCCGCGCGAGCTGCGTCTTCAGGCGCTTTCACATCACCTGTATGTGGATCGCCGCGGCGCGCCCGAGAACAGGCAGGGAGGGTTCTCTGCCTTGCACAAGTTCGCGCTGGCAAGGGCCGTGGGCCGATGGTCGGGGTGCTGCGAGGATCGCCTGATCGTGTCGGAAGTCAACTGGCCGATCGAGGGCACGGGCGTCTTTTCACCTGTCGGCTCGCCGTACGTCTCGCCGGGGCCGCGCTTTGGCGACCCGAGCGTGAGCGAGGATACGTACGCCGACTACATGGTGCGGTATTTCCTGATGGCGGCGACGTCCGGCCTGGTCGAGCGCGTCTACTGGTGGCGGCTCGTGGCGCGCGGGTTCGGACTCGTCGATGACACCGTGGCCGATTGCTGGCGGACGCGGCCCGCCTACCTCGCCCTGAAGCATCTGCTGCATGAAATCGGTGACTCCGATTTCGAACGCGTGCTCGGGCTGCCGCCGGGGATGGACGCCGCGGGCGAGCCGTGGAGCATGTTCTCGTTCGTGAAGCCCGACGGCAGCCGCGTCAGCGTGGCGTATAGCCTGGCCGGGGGAAGGTTCGCCCTGCCGATCGCGGCTCGATCGGCTACGGATGCGCTGGGCGGCGAGCTGCCCTGTTCGGGCGGCGCCATGCCGCTAGGCGGCCGCCCGGTCTATCTGCGCGAATAGCCCGCGGGCGCCGCAGGCTCACGCCGCGGCCGGCGCCTTCAGAAACGAGGCGCGGTAGATTGGCCTTCCCTGCTGCCGGAACGTAAGCTCAAATTCCGAGCGCTCCTCCTCGTTCGTTTCAAAGGTCACCGTCTCGGTGAAGCGCGGATCGGCCCGCAGCAGCGAGCGCATCAGCATAAAATACTCCTCAAAGTCCGTGGCGAGGTGCAGCGCGCCGCGCTCCAGCAACGTGCGGTGCAGGGCCTGCATGAAGGACGGGCTGAAAAGCCTGCGCCGGTGATGCCGCCGCTTGGGCCAAGGATCCGGGAAGAAGATGTAGTAGGCCGCGACCGAAAGGGGCGGTATCAGTTCTTCGACGACGTACACAGCCTCCAGCCGCAGGAGCCGCGCGTTCGTCAGGCCTTCGCGCTCCAACTTGCGGTTCACAATCAGCACGCGTTTCTCGCGGCGCTCAATCCCCAGGAAGTTCGATTCGGGGAAGGACCTGCAGCGCGCCAGCAGGAATCGCCCTTTTCCGCACCCGATCTCCACCTCCAGGGGCCGCGTCCTGCCGTAAAGCGCAGCAACGTCCAAGGGCGGCTTGACGCGTTCCGCATCGAGAATAGATGAGACGGAGTCCATGTTGAGGCTGCTTCTTTCGTTGGCGCCGGCCGGCGGGTAGGCCTACCGCCCGAACAAACCCGCGAGCCAAGCGCCCACGCCGGGTTGCCTGAACTTGCGCGCGGCTGCCTGATCCATGTGCTTTTCAATAAAATCCAGTCCGAAGATCTGGAACCGTTCTGCGCCGATGGAAGGCTTATACTTTTTGACCGCCTCGAACAGGCCACGCTTTCCAGCTTCGACGAGATGGGTGATCTGCTCACGGTTGGCGGTCCGCTTTTCCGCCAGCGAGGTCAGCAGCCCGCCGAACGTGCGTGCAAGGTTCCCCTTGGCGTTCCAGTCGCCTTTTTGGGCGGCCAGAATATTCTGTTCCAGGGCGCGGAAATTGGCGGCGCGGCCCGACGGCTCGGTTTGCCCCATGTTCAGGGATATCTTCATCGACCTCGTTCCTTCCTGCTTGCCGGCCCCGGGACGGCGCGCGCGCGTTCGCTTGTGCTTTGATAAAAAAATAAGTATACAGCTTGCCTCAAAGCAGAGGGAGTCGTCAAGATGAAGCCCAATCGCCGGGAGCGCGCCGAACGATTTGTCGTGTCGATTATCTACGACAACGGCGTGACTTCCTGCCGCACGCGGCCCATACGCGCGTTCATATGGTTTCTCCGCCAAGTCTCGCGGCTGTATCGGGTGGTGGTACAGGCGCGCCTTTTCCTTTACGAAAAAGGTATCCTGCGGCACCACACTCTCGGCTGCCAGGTGATCAGCGTGGGCAATCTTGCGGTGGGTGGCACGGGGAAGACGCCTGTCGTCGAGGTGTTTGCGCGCGAACTGCAGAAGGCGGGGCGCAAAGTTGCAATTCTCAGCCGTGGCTACAAGAAGGTCGAGCCCGGCTTCCTCAGCAAGGTGCTTGATGCTCTGCTGATGCGCGAGAAGCGCCGCCCGCCGCGGGTCGTCTCGGACGGCACACGTCTGCTGCTCGACTCGGCGATGAGCGGCGACGAGCCGTATATGCTGGCATCCAACCTGCCGGACGTTGCCGTGCTCGTCGACCGGAGCCGCGTGAAGAGCGGGCAGTACGCCGTCAACAAGCTGGGGTGCGACACCCTTATTCTCGACGACGGATTCCAGTACCTGGCCCTCAAGCATCGCCTGCAGATCGTGCTTGTGGACAAGACCAACCCGTTCGGCAACGGGTGGCTGCTGCCGCGCGGCATTTTGCGCGAGCCGATCCGGAACCTGCGGCGGGCGGATTACATATTTCTGACCAAGTCGGACGGAAAGGATACGGATGCGCTGAAAGCCCAGCTGCGGCAGCTCAACAAGACGGCGGAAATCATTGAGTGCAAGCACTGCGCGCGCCATCTCCAGAACGTCTTTACGGCGGAGCGCAAGGACCTTGATTTTCTGCAAGGGAAGACGGTGGTGACGGTTGCCGGCATCGCGTCCCCCGGCGGCTTCGAGAGGGAGCTCGAGCGGCTGGGAGCCCGGCTCGCCGACTGCAACCGGTTTGCCGATCACCATCGCTACAGCCAGCAGGAGATTATCGACATCGTCAACAAGTGCCGCAAGCTGAAGGTGGACGCAATCCTTACGACGCAAAAAGACGCCGTGCGCTTTCCGAGGCTTGACCGCCAGGACGTTCCCATTTATTTCCTTCGCGTGGAGATCGAGATCATGAGCGGGGAAGAGGATTTCAGGCATGCCATTTCCAGAATCTGTTTCCGCTGAGGCGGGCGCGACGGCGCCCGCGAAACGGGAGCCCAAGGACGGGCGCGTGGGCAGGAACTACCTCGTGTGCGGCACGAATTGGCTGGGCGATTCGATCATGAGCATGCCGGCCGTGCAGATGCGCAAGGAGGCTGAGCCCGGCTGCCGCATCAGCGTGCTCGTGCGATCCCACCTTGCTCCGCTATGGCGGATGCAGGCTGCCGCAGACGAGACAATGGAGTGGCAGGAGTCCCTGGTCGAAACGGTGCGCGACGTGCGGTCGCGCCATTTCGACCGGGCCTTCATCTTTCCGAACTCCTTCCGGTCGGCCCTTGTCCCTTTCCTTGCCCGCGTCCCGGAGCGCGTGGGGCTGCGAGGCCACCAGCGCGCGTGGATGCTCAGCGCGGTGGCGAGCGATCGGCCGGACTTTGCCGGGCCGCACCAGGCTTGGGAGTATGTTTCCGTGATGGGCGTGGAGCGGTGGTGCAATGACGTGGACGCTCCGCGGCTGACGATCGTTGAGACGGTGACCAGGGCTGCGCTGGCGAAGCTGGGAGACGTGGCGACCCCGCGCGGCTGGGTTGGCATTCTGCCGGGGGCGGCGCGCGGCCCGGCAAAGCGCTGGCCGGCGGAGCATTTTGTCGTCGTGGGCCGCCGCCTCGCCGCCTCGCTGAAATGCCGCGTCATGGTCCTCGGGAGCAAGCCGGAAGCCGAGCTGTGCGGGCACGTTGCCGCGGGGATCGGGGGCATGTCCATGTCCCTTGCGGGCGAGACTTCTCTTCCGGAGCTGGCTGCGCTGCTGCGTCTGTGCCGCGTGGTGATCTGCAACGACAGCGGCGGAATGCATCTGGCGGCGGCGGTTGGCACGCCGGTCGCGGCCGTGTTCGGCCTGACGGATCCCGCCCGCACCCGCCCGCTGGGGCAGGGGCATCGCGTGCTGGCGCCGGAGGGCGTGCGCGGGGCGCGCGACATTGCGCGCAGCTCCCGGCTTGCGGAACAGCAGCTGGCTTCCATCCGGCCTGAAGGGGTCTATGCGGCCGCGCTCGAGCTGCTGGGCGAGAATGAAGCCGAGCCCTGAGCGGCCCCGTCTTCTCATAGGACGCGCCGGGCAAGGTCCGGTGCAATGCGTGCGTCGAAGCAGTATTGCATGATAAGAAAGCGCGCGCGGAAGTCGGCGATGCGGTCGCCCACGCCATGCGGGTCGCGCAGCGCCTCCACGAACATCGGCGCCAGCTCTTCGAAATCCTTCGCCTGCATCCCGAAGCGCGTCATTTCGGCCACGCCCATGCGCAGCGTGAGGCTGCGGGCCGAAGGCGATGTGCCGCCCGGCAGGGCAACGTGGCTCACGATGATGTTGTTCCGCTCCAGATTCTGCGCGGCAGGCAGGTCGTCCGCCCGCCCGAGGCGCACGATGACCTGGTGCGTCTCCGTGTAACCCGCCGCGGGATCGCCCTGTACGTCGAGCCCCGCCATCTTGAGCGCGCGCGCAAAGGCTTTGGCGTTGGCGAGCACCTGCGGCTGATACTGGTCCTTGAACGCGTTCATCTCGATTGTCGCCATGAGCAGCCCGAGCAGGGACCCAAGCTGTCCGTTGCTGGTCATGCCCGGCGAGGTGCGACGGCGGATGGCTTTCCACAGCTCGTATTCCGGTGATTTCTGCGCCAGGTTCGCGCCGATGAGCCCGCGCTGCGTCCCGAAAAATGTATGGTGCGCCGACCCGGTCACGATGTCCGCGCCCTCGCGGAAGGGCATCTGGAAATAGGGCCCCAGGAGGCCAAGCGTCTGGGAGGCGTCGTATACGATGATCGGCCGCCTGCCACGCGTCTGGGCGAGCCGGCGAATCTCGGCGATGGGCGGCGGGTGGAGCATCGCGCTGCGACCGAGGATGATGATCTCCGGGTCTGCGCGCGAAAACAGATCGGAGGCGGCCGCGAGATCCATTCGGTACGGGTTTTCCTTCTGCGCCGGGAGGTGCCCGACTGCGTATTCCCCGGTGGCCCCGTCCCTGGCCACGTAGTCCTGCAGGATGCAGGACGGAAGAGCGCCGGCCAGGCCGCCCGGCGCTGACTCGACAAAGGCTCTTTGCGTGCGCTGCGGCTCGCGCATGGGCCCGCCGCGGTTGCGGTAATCCATGTGCGCGGCGCACACAATCCGGGTCGCCATCTGGGCGCTCAAGGCGCGGGCATCCACCTGCGGACATTCGAGATAGGCCGCGAGCTCCTCGGCCAGGCGCTGTTCGACCCAGGCTATGAAGTCCGTGCCGCGGTAGCCGATGCCGTCTGCGGCGTGCGGGGCCAGCATGTCCCTATGCGTCGCGTAGCGGCCCGCAGGGTCGGACGTCTGCAGCGCCCGGACCAGCGCGGAGGGCGTCATCTCAGACGGAATCAGGTTGATGCAGCGCTGCTGGCGCCAGGCCTGGTTGTCCAGCGCCCGGTGGACGAGGATTTCGACTTTCTGCATGTCATCCGCCGCGGAACGGTCGGGAACTTCGAGCGGGCCGGATGCGGGTCGCAGGGCGCCTGCCGACAGGGGGCGAAAGTAGGGCTTTTCGCTGCGCCCGTGGCTCTTTACCAGGCGGCACTTGAGGCGATGCCCGCGCGCGACAGTGTCAACGTCCGCGTCGGGCTGGTAGTTAGCCTCCACGCAGGCCAGCGCAATGGAGCGCAATTCCGTGTCGTCCGTGATTCGCGCGGCCGGCCCGGTCTCGGTGAACTTCCAGCAGGGGGCCGTGGCGCAGCTTGTGACGACGCCGATCCTGTGTTCGCCGGCAAATACCGCGTCGCCCCGCTGCACGACGCCTGTGCCAAGGGCCGCAAGGCAGCGGATCCGACGGGGCAGAGCGGACGACATATCGGGCCGGCCGAAGCCAATCTTCTTTGCCTCCTCGAACTGCCGTGCCAGAGCGTTGCGGCCGATAAAGAAGCCCTTGCTGTCCGCGAAGCTCACTGCGACGCGAGTGAGGTGAACGGCGAACGCGGGAATTTCGCGGCCGTCCGGGTCGACTCCGAACTCATGCCCGTAGAGTGGCAGGCCCGCTTCGACGCGCAGCGAATCGCGCGCTTCCTGGCCGACGGGCAGGGCGCCGAGCGGGGCCGCGCGACGGTGGAGGCCTTCCCACACGTGCGCGAGGCGTTCGGCCGGCATGACCAGTTCGAAACACACCGGCTCACCGGTGTACCCTGTGCGCGCAACTTGCACGCCCGTGCCGCAGAGTGTAGCCTGTGACAGGCTGTTGTGAAATGTGTCGGGAAGGTCTCCGGCCTCAAGCGCGTCGGCGAGCATCTGTGCTGCGAGCGGGCCTTGCAGCGCCAGCATGCCGGTCTCGAGGCTGACGTCGAGCACCTCGACGCCGGGGAAGGCTCCGGCTTGGGTGCGCAGATGCTCTAGATCCTTTTGACGGGTGGCGGCATTGACGACAAGCATGTATTCATTGGCGCCCCAGCGATAGAGGTAGGCGTCATCGATCACCCCGCCGCGCTCATTCGGGATGAGCGTGTACTGGGCGTGCCACGGGCCGAGAGCCTGTGCGTTATTGGTGAGGACATGCTGAAGAAATGAAAGCGTCGCGCCGCCCTTGAAGATGAATCGGCCCATGTGGCTGATATCGAAGAGGCCGCCGTAGCGGCGCGTGGCCAAGTGCTCCTTCAGCCTGCCCGGCTCGTACCGGGCCGGCATGTCCCATCCCTCAAACTCCGCCATCCGGGCACCATGCGCTATGTGCCACGCGTGCAGGGGCGTGGTATGCAGGGCTGTCTTGAGCATAATGTTTCTCGCGCCGTCCAGTGCGAATGGCCCTCGCCATGCATTGCGTCTTCAGAATAGCCGCCCCGTCCCGGGCGGTCAAGCGATTGGGCGGGAGGAAACTCATGCCCTGCCGATTTTCGTCGTTCCGATCCGGAGGATGATGTAGATGGTGTCGCGACAAGACCAAGTCAAAGGAATTGGCGGCATGCAGACGGACGCGTTCGGAGAACTGTGGCGTGACCTCCTCGTTGTGGAGCGGATGATCGGCCCGTTCCCCGTGCGGCTTGAAACCGTGCGGGACTTTGATCCGCTGCTGGATAGCTATGCGGCCCGGTACCCCAGCGATACGGACATGATTCCGTACTACGCGACGCTATGGCCGTCGGCGCTGGCCCTTGCGCGCTATATTGCCGAAATCCCCTCAAGCCTTGAATCCCTGCGCGTGGTCGAGCTGGGGTGCGGCCTGGGGCTGCCGTCCATCGTCGCCGCCTTGCGCGGGGCGGATGTACTGGCCACCGATTTTCATCCCGACAACGCTCCCTATGTCATGCGTAATGCGGAGCTGAACGGAGTGCGGATGAGGTATCGTACCTTGCGATGGGACGGCCCGGTGGACGAGGCGCCCTTCGATCTTGTGTTGTGCAGCGATGTGCTGTACGAGCGCAAAGACGCGGCCGCGCTTGTCCAGTGTGTCACTTCGAACTGTGCGCCGGGCGGCGAGATCCTGCTCGCCGATCCGGGGCGGGACGGGCTGGTCCCTGCTGTGCAAGGCATTCGAGCGCGAGGGTTTACGGAGCAACTCCATACGGTGGACGACGTGTTTGTCATGCGGTTCACCCGCTCAGCCCCTACGACCGTCGAGTCGTAAGGGAAGCGCGGCGAGGGGGGGGGGGCACGCGCGTCGAGACACGCACATTTTTTGCATACGGCAATTTGCGCATTGCACATGGCCGAAAAACAGGCTAGAAGACTCAAGTTCTCGGGTAAATGCGCAGTTTGGCGAATAAGCAGCAGGGTGGGGTTGACTATGAAGAACATGAAGATCATTGATGACATGGTCATAAAGGCCGGGACGCGGGCGCGCGAGCAGCGCAATGGTTCGCTCCAGCCGGCCTTTACGGGCCCGGTGCAATGGCCGGTCGAATGCACTGTAGGGCCAGGGCTCGAAGGCGCCATCGCGTGCGAGAGTACGGTTGGCTATGTGAACGGTTCGCAGGGCGCCCTGATCTACCGTGGCTATGACGTCTTTGACTTGTGTGCCCATTCCACGTTCGAGGAAGTCACTTTCCTTCTTATTCACGGCAAGCTTCCTACCGCCGAACAGCTCAAGGGCTTCAACCAGCGCCTGGTCAAGTATCGGCGTGTGCCTGCGGTTCTGCGCCAGCTCATGTCGTTCCCGGTTGAGAAGATGAATACCATGGCGGCTCTCCGG
Source organism: uncultured Victivallales bacterium (assembly GCA_964424705.1). Lineage (GTDB taxonomy): Bacteria > Verrucomicrobiota > Kiritimatiellia > UBA8416 > CAYRKB01 > CAYRKB01. The sequence continues at coordinate 6,048 of CAYRKB010000056.1, read as the reverse complement.
CTTGGCACCACGCTCATGCGGCGCGAATACAGCGAGCTGGAGAAGGAGTACCCGCGCCGGGAGCAGCGCAATTCCATTGGCACGGACGAGGACTCGATTGCCATGGAGACCATGCCCATGGGGGAAGAGCAGGCGGTGTACGAATTCGGCAACGAGCACGCCCGCCGCGGGATGTCGCTGGACGAAGAAGCAGAGGACATGTTCAAGGGCTATGAGTCCGCCTACCACCTCGTGGGCGGGCTGGCGACGCTGACGGCGGCTATTTCGCGTCTGCGCGAGGGGCTGATGCCGCTTGAGCCGAATCCGGAGCTGGGCCATGCCGCGAACTACCTTTACATGATTACGGGCAAGGTTCCCACTCCCGCAGAAGAACGCATCATGGATATTTCGCTCATCCTGCACGCCGATCACGGCATGAACGCGAGCACATTTGCCGCCGTGGTCGTCGCGTCCACCCTCTCGGATATTTTCGCATCGGTGGGGTCCGGCATTGCCGCGCTGAACGGCCCGCTGCATGGAGGCGCAAACGAGCAAGTTGTCAAGATGCTGCAGCAGATCGGCTCGGCGGAGAACGTGAAGACATGGTTTGCCCGGGTGCAGGCCCGCAAGGAAAAGGTCATGGGCTTCGGGCACCGTGTGTATAAGACGTTCGATCCGCGCGCGCTGGTCCTGGGTCCTCTGGCGCACTACTACTCGTCGCGGAACAAGGACATCAAGGTGCTGTACGATACCGCCGTGGCCGTGGAGAAAGAGGTGACCGCTGCGCTCGGGGCTTCCAAGGGGATCTATCCGAACGTCGACTTCTACTCCGGGCTCGTCTATTCCTCCCTGGGCATCCCGATCGAGCTCTTCACCCCGACGTTTGCCGTGTCGCGCGTCTCCGGGTGGACGGCGCGGATTCTCGAATACCTGCAGAACAACCGGCTCTTCCGGCCGCGCGCCATCTACACCGGGCCGCTGAATCTCGAGTACGAGCCGATTGAGAAGCGCGGGAAGAAGTCGCGCTCGAAGCGCGCGTAGCCGCGTCTTGCAGGAATCGTCAGCGGATCGCGAAGTCTGGAAACCGGCCCGTCGCCGCTCCGTGGGTCTCGTCCGCCCGGGTGACGTGGGCATGCGGCGGGCCCCGTCGGCACCAGGTTGCGAACTCGCGCAAGGACGGTTCTTCCCCCTCGGCCTCAATCTCGACGGTGCCATCAGGGCGGTTCCGAACCCACCCTGTGATGCCGAGGGCCTGCGCGGCGTCAGCGGCGCACATGCGGTAGCACACGCCCTGCACGCGCCCCTCGATCCGAAGATGCAGGCTGCTCATCATGGGCCGCCCTCCTCGCCGTGGACCATGGGCACGAAGCGGACGGGAAGGTCGGCCGTCCGGATCAGCCGCCCGCCCTGCTTGCGGGGGAAATCCTCCGGGATGAATTCGTGCCGCGGCACCTTCGCCTTGGCGCACAGAATCCGCTTGTCCGTGATGCCGTAGGCCCGGAGCTGCGCAACCATGGCCTGCCGCTGCGCCGCCCAGGCCGGCTCAAGGATCGTGCTCATGCTCTCGCTCCCACGTCGGCACGCCGCCGCCGCGACAATGCAGAACAGCGCAAGCCCGCGTGCCGCCGCAACCCCAACGGGCCATGCAACAATTTACCCCGTGTCGTCCGAAGATGCAAGGCGTGCGCCCGCTCCGGCAGAAATTCGCACTATGGCGGAATAGCCCGCGTAAAGCGGGCTCTACCGTGAAAAGCCTTGAGGTAGAGCCCGCTTTACGCGGGCTGTGGATTGGGATGAACGGCCATAATGCGAATTGCTGCCGCTCCGGAATCCGCGCCTCGGGCGCGTTGCGCCAGAGCAGAACGTTACCGAAGCTCGCGGATGGTGGCGTGCGCAAGAAACCAGCGCTTGCATTGCGGCGCGGCATGGTGGAAGAATAGCCTCAGGTCAGCAGGGGGATGGATATGCCGGCAGGTGGCAAAGTTCCTGATGGTGCGCGGCAGGCGAAGATCCGGGCGGAGCTGTATCGTGATGTGGCGCTGCGGGAGCGAAGCTACCGTGTTCAGGCGCTCAAGATTCTTCCGCATGTGTGTGCGCGCTGCGCGCGGGAGCTTTCTGGCGCGCGGCTCCGCGAACTCACGGTGCACCACCGGGATCACGACCACCGCAACAATCCGGCCGATGGCAGCAACTGGGAGTTGCTCTGCCTGTACTGCCACGACAACGAGCACGAGAAGGATCTTTTGCAGGGCACGCACGGCGGCGAGGCGCTGGAAGCGTCGCGTCCAACAACGCTCTTCAACGCCTTTGGCGGGCTCGATGCCGTACTCCCGGCGCGGGCCTCAGGCGCGGGAGCTGAGGACAAGCCACCGAAGTGAGGCGGCTTTTCGCCTTGTCTTGCCAGGCTGCACCCGCTATACGCACAAACCCATGAAGAAGTCCCAACCCGCCGATACGTTGCTCAGCGATGTGCTTGCCGCATGGCTGCAGCCTGCTTTCCTGAAAGTCCGGGAGGGTCAGGAGTCGGACTCGTTCGTGGTCACGGTGGTGCCGACGGGGAACCCGGAATTTGGCGACTACCAGTGCAACGATGCGCTCTCGCTGGCCAAGCGACTGAAGAAGAACCCGCGCCAGGTGGCAGAGGCCGTGCTGCAGGCTGCAGGGGAGCATCCTGCCGTGGAGAAGACGTCAATCGCGGGCCCCGGCTTCATCAATATCTCCCTGCGGACGGAGTGGCTCGCGCGCCACGTTGAAGCCATCAGCGGCGATGATCAGCTGGGAGTGCCCCGGAGCGGGGAGGGGCACACGTTGGTGCTCGACTACTCCAGCCCGAATGTGGCGAAGCCGATGCATATCGGGCACATTCGTTCCACCATCATCGGTAACTCGCTGGACCGAATGTTTCGATGCCTGGGCTACCGCGTGGTCGCGGACAACCACATCGGAGATTGGGGCACGCAGTTCGGCATCCTGATCATGGGCTACCGGACTTTTTCCGATCCGAAAGCGCTGCAGGACGAGCTGATCGAGGAGCTCGAACGCGTTTACGTTAAGAGCTATGAGCAGACGAAGCAGGACGAGGCGTGGCTCGCCCAGTGCCGGCAAGAGCTGGTCAAGCTGCAGTCGGGCGACGCGGAGAACCGGGCTCTGTGGAGCGACTTCGTGCGGCTGAGCCTGTCGGAATTCGATCGCATTTACAAGCGCCTTGGCGTGCGCTTCGATCTCATGCGCGGCGAAAGTCACTACAATGACAAGCTGCAGGGGGTCATCGATACGCTCCAGAGCCGAGGCCTCGCGAGCGAGAGCGAAGGCGCCACGGTTGTTCTCTTGGAGGAGGAGAAGCTCCCCGTGTGCATCGTCCGCAAGAGCGACGGCGGATTCAACTATGCCACGACCGACCTGGCCACGGTGGAAAGCCGCATTGCGGAGTTTCAGCCGGACCGCATCGTGTACGTCACCGACGAACGGCAGCAGCTTCATTTCAGCCAGATCTTCGCAATTTGCCGGCGGCTGGGCCACACCACGCAGCTCGACCACGTCTGGTTCGGCCTGATGCGGCTGCCGACCGGCACGTTTTCAACGCGGCAGGGCAACGTGATCAAGCTGGAGCGGCTTCTTGACGAAGCCGAGGTCCGCGCGCTGGCGATTGTGCAGGCGTCGAGCCCTGATATGCCGCCAGATCGTCAGCGCGAGGTGGCGCGCGTGGTCGGCATGGGGGCTATCAAGTACGCGGACCTGAGCCAGAACCCCCAGACCACTGTGACGTTCTCGTGGGACAAGGCGCTCGCGCTGGACGGCAACTCAGCGCCCTATCTGCAGTATGCCTGCGCCCGTATTGCCAGCGTGCGCGATAAGTACCGCGAACGTTTTGGCGAGGTCGATCCCGATTGCACGCCGCTGCAGTTGGCGGAGCCGATCGAACGAACGCTGGCTCTCAAGGTGTCCCGTTTTGGAGAGACGGTGTCGCGGGCCGCGCTGGCCTACAAGCCGTGTGTGCTGGCCGACTACCTTTACGAGCTCTCGCAACTTTACAGCAATTTCTACCAGAACGTGCCGTTCCTGAAGGCGGACCCCGGCGTGCGGGAGAGCCGCGTGAGATTGTGCGGCATTGTGGCCCGTGTATTGCGCAGGGGGCTGGACTTGCTGGGCATCGAAACGCTCGACAGAATCTAGGTCCTTCTGCTGCCGCCCGACTTCTGCATCCCCCCGAGATGCAGAAGTTCCTTGAGCTTTGCACGGACTTCGAGCGTGTTGGGGCATTTCTCCTCGCAGGCTCCGCACTCGTCGCAGTGAATGGCGCTCTGTGCTTCCGGCATCTCTTTCACAGCGTTCCGGGCCCACGTATCCAGCCCAAAGCCCTTCCAGTTCACGTAGATTGCCAGATGTCCCGGAATGTCGACGCCTTGCGGGCAGGGCAGGCAGTAGCGGCACGCGGTGCAGAAGCGCTCCCCAAGCGTTGCACGAAGCCTATCCAAGCCTTCGCACATCGCCTCAAATCCGCCGGAGGACGGATCGAAATCCCTGGCGGTTTTGGCGTTCTGGTCGAGCTGAGCGGTCGCATTCATTCCGGAGCAGGCGGTGCTCACATTCGGGTTGGAGAGGACGAAGCGCAGGGCCATTTCCGTAGTGGGCAGATCCATTCCCAGCGCATCCTTCAGGCGGTCCGACTCAAAGGAAAGGACGCCGCCGGCGACAGGGCACATCGCCACAACCCCCATGCCCAGTTCGCCCGCCCGCTTTATCGTAGGCTCATACATTCGGTTCAGGAGGTTGTAGGGCACAGTAAGGCTGTCGAACAGTCCCGTTTCGATGCAGCGGGTGAAATTCTCCGGCGTGTCGTGCCCTGTGAACCCGACGTGCTGAATGAGCCCCCCTTTTTGTGCTTCGCGGATCGCGTCCAGGACCCCTCCTCGCTTGAGCAGGTGGGGCATCATGCCCCACGAGAACCAGCCCACCTGGAAGAATTTGAAATGGGTTAGTCCCAGGATGTCGAGCTGCCGCTCAATCTCTTTCCTGTACAGGTAGGCCGTCGTGTCGGCATTGAGTCCCTGCTTGCCCGAGACAATGACTCCTGAGGTCTTCTGGGCCAGCCCGGGTGCCGCGCGGTGCTGGCAGGTTCCGCCAAGGTAGTGCCGCGTCGTTTCGAAGTAATTGATCCCGAGATCGACGGCCCGGGAAATCAGCGCCGTGTTGTAAGGCTGATCGTCACGCAGGCGCATGCATCCGAAGGAAAGAGCGGAGACCATCAGTCCGGTGCTGCCCAGCGGGCGGTATCGCATGGTCTCTTGCCTGCAGATGAGCGGCTCGCAGTTTGGTTGCGCGAATGAAGGCATTTTACGTAAGCCCCAAAAAAATGGCGGCCCCTTTTGACTGGGGCCGCCAAATTCAGCGTGCCTGAATCCCTTGCGGAACCAGGTTCGCCAGTGGACTAATAACGATCGCGACGTCCGCCGCCACCGCCGCCGCCACCGCCACCGCCGCCACCGCCACGACCGCCACCGTATCCGCCGCCGCCGCCGCCGCCGCCGGAGCGCTCTTCGCGGGGCTTGGCTTCATTGACCGTGAGGGCACGGCCATTGCATTCCTTGCCGTTCAATTCGGCAATGGCCTTGGTGGCCTCGGCCTGGTTGCTCATTTCGACAAACGCAAAGCCTCGTGACTTGTTAGTGAACTTGTCCATGATGACGTTACAGCTCACTACCTTGCCGAACGGCGCAAACAGGGCGCTGAGATCGCCTTCGTTCGAGTCGAATGACAGGTTCCCGACATACAGTTTAGTACCCATTGCCTTTATTCCTTGATGCCCTGGAGGGAGAAATTGGGTGACTGTTCCCGAGTCGTTCGGGTTTCAGATCGGCACCATCCTGCTCCACGCAGGTGATGGACAACCTACCACTCACGATAACTCACTCACCGAGCAACGCAAATATATCTGAACTCCTCCGGCGGCGTAAAGAGAATATATGAAGAAAGTGGCGTCATCTCATGATCTTATCTTTTGCCTCCTGTAACCGCTTACAGTGGAGAGGAGTGTTTTAGGGCTTGACAATTTGGCGGCATTTTTGTTTT
>CAYRKB010000055.1:0-25181 GCA_964424705.1 uncultured Victivallales bacterium | reverse complement strand
GCGGATCTTGCCGCTCAGCCTGTCGAGCACGCGGTCGGTCACGCCCATATGCGGCAGGCAGAATGTGGCGCCCAATGTCTTGCATGTGTCGAAGGCCTTCTCCGGCCCGGCGTCGGGCGCCGCCGTGGGCAGGGGATCAAACCAGGGCGTCAGGATCAGGATGCCCTTGCGCCCCGTGCGCTGCTCGGCGTCCTGCATGGCTTCCTGAAGGATCGGCGTCGGCATCCCCATCATCGTGTCCACGCCTCGCTCGTAAAACACGGTCAGGATGTCCGCGATGTTCTTCCTCGTCTGGTACTCCACGATAAACTTGTCTTTCGCGGCGCTCGTGTGCGAGTAGCCAAGAAACCAGTTTGTGCCGATCAGCATCCGTGAAACCGAAACTCCGCCCACGACCGTGCGCGGGAACATGTTGTCGGCGTCCTGTGTATTGCTCATTATTCTGTCTCCTTGAGGGGGGGGCTGTAGCTCATTTCACATCGAACAGATCGAAGGTATTCTTCAGGGCAGCCAGGGCGTCGCCCTTTGGGCTGAACTCGTGGCCGACGTACAGCGAGTAGCCGGTGGCGCTGATGGCGGCCGCGATGGCCCGGTAGTTCAGCTCCTGGGTGTCGTCCATGTCGTTGCGCCCGGGCACTCCGGCCGTGTGAAAATGGCCGATGCGCGCGATCGTCTCTCGAATTGTGCGGATGACATCGCCCTCCATGATCTGCATGTGGTAGATGTCGTACAGAATCTTGACGCGTGGGCTCTTGACCTGTTCATGTACGGATACAGCCCATGCAGTGTGGTCGCATTGGTAGCCCTTGTGATCCACCTTGGAGTTCAGCAGTTCGAGGTTCAGGTTCACGCCCTTCTGCTCGGCATATGGGGCGATGCGGCGGAGCCCTTCCGCCGTGATCAATGCCCCTTCCTCATCGCTCAGCTGCGGCCGCCGGTTGCCGCTGAAGCAGATGAGGCCCGGTATGCCATGGTCGGCGGCGACGTTGATGGACTCCCTCAACTCGGCCTCGATGCGAACATGATTCTCGCGGCAGTTCAAGCCGTTGTCCAGTGAACCGACGCCGATCATGCTCACGACCTTGAGCCCGTGTTTGGCAGCCGCCTTCATGACAGCTGGAAAATCGCCGTCGCGGCCCCACATCTCGACCGCCCTGTAGCCGATGGCGGCGACTTCCCCGAAGAAGCGGTCGACGTTCATGTCGGGCGGTTTGGCGATAGGGTAACAGACGGACTGCTGTATGCGCATGGTCTTGGGTTCCTTCTCGTGTGTAAGCTGGGTAAGAATATCAAAGATTGCCGGATGGGGTCAACGCCGCACCGAGCTCTTTCGAGATCCGGGCGCAGACCTGCTCCTGTGTCATCGAGCTGCACTTGATCACGAGGTCTGCGTATTTCATGTAGAGCTCGAATCGCTCCTCAAAGAGATCGGAGAATGTCTGGTCCGGGCGTTTGGCGAGTCCCCGGGCGCTGAAGTCGTTCACGCGCGCCTCGATTGTGCGAAGATCGACGTCGAGAAAGATGAGCACGCCGTCCTGCTTGAGGTGGCGCATGGCTGGCTCACTGTAGGCCGCGCTGCCGCCGGTGGCCACGACGTGGTTTCGCACGCTAAGCCCAAGCAGGGCCCGCTCTTCAATATGACGAAGGGCGAAGTAGCCGTCCTTATCCACAATGTCCTGGAGCGTCCTCGCCTGTGCGACCTGGATGACTACGTCTGTATCGACAAAGGCGCGCCCTGTCTGCTTTGCGAGGATTACGCCCACCGTGCTCTTGCCCGCGCCGGGCATTCCGATCAGCACGAGGTTCGAGCGTTGCGGCGTCATCGCGAGGATCCGTCCGGGGGCGCGACGATCGTGTTGATGGACTGGGGCTCCATGATGAACTCCGCGACCTGTCCGTTGTTTCCAAGGCGCACCGGAGCGGGCGTTGCGAACGGATTGTGGACGACGTAGACAATGCGTCCGTCCGTCTTCCTGAAGGCCATAGCATTGCCCGCCAGGATGCCCTCCGGCATCAGAACGTGGGACCCGGGCTCCACGAACGACGCAAAGTGGCGCATGACGTAGTATTCGGGGTTGTAGGTGAACGTGGCGCGCTCCGCGTCCACGGAGATCATTGAATTCTGCCTCCACCCCCACGTGCTCTCGCCGTTGGCTTGCAGAATCATATTCCAGTACACGTAGGCCTCCGCGCCGTTCGTGATGTAGTGGTGCATCAGGTCGAAAACGTAGTGGGCATAATCCCACGTGTTGGCGCCGTCGCCGCATTCGTTCTCGGTCTGGATGACCGGGACGTCGGGCCAAGCCATTTTTGTTCGCTGGACGGCGCCTTTGCCGGCCCACTGGTAGCCGACGCCCGTAATGAACCTCCGTGCTGCGGGGTCGCTGAGAATCAGCTGCGCCCACGCGTTGACATCGGCCCGCTCGATGGTGCCGGCCCAGATTTCGCAATCGAGCCGCTCCTTACGGAAGAGGGGGCCCAGGTAGTCGCGGATGAAGTCGCGCATTTTTTCCCCGGTCCACAGGCACGATGGAAACTTCTGGTCCGAGTTCGGCTCGTTCTGCACGTGCACCGCGTGGATAGGGATGCCTTCCTTCGCGTAGCTTCGGACAAAGCGGAGGAAGTAGAGAGCATAGGCCTTCAAGCATTCGGGCTGCCAGATAAGCTTTCCGTTGTTGTAGGCCTGGGGGTTCTTTAGCCAGGTGGGTGGGCTCCACGGAGACGCGAACAGATAGAGTTCCGGCTGCAGTTCGCGAGCCGCGCGGATATAGGGGATCAGGTGCCTGTGGTCGCGCTCGATGCTGAAGCGCTTCATCTTGAAATCGCCCGGGTTCTCGTTGTGGCTGTACCAGGTCTCCGCGTAATCGCTGGCTCCGATGGGGAGGCGGCAGTAGGTGAAGCCGCAGCCCTTCCCGGCTGAGAAGAGGCTCTCGAGCGCCCTCTGCCTGTTCTCGCGCGAAAGGCGATTCAGGGCCGTCCAGCCAAGTTCGTTGAAGCAGCCACCGAACCCCTTCCATTCGCGGATCGGATCAGGCCTATATGTCAGGGTAGGGGGCGTTCGGACCCGGGCGGGTTCGCCACGCTTCTTCCACTGGGATGCAGGTGAGGATGAAGTCCACAGGTATTTCATGATGCCTTGCCTATGTAGCGGGGTTGTTACGACTTCTGCTGAAAGAACTCGATCGTCTCGCCGTCGAGACCCGTGCAAAAGGCGATCCGCACGCTGAATGGCTGTGGCGTCGCGTCCACGGTCACGTCCCCGGGCGCCATGGTGGCAATTGCGCCGGCACCGATGGCGCGCTGGAAGGATGCATCGCAGTCGGCCGTCTTGAGTGCAAAGTGGAGCAACGCCCCTTCCGGCTTGCCCCCGGGCTGGGCGCCCTCAAAGATCTCGATGTAGCTTCCCTCGCCGGTGTCGATCATTACCGCGCGCCCGGGCGCCTTCCCCCAGTGGGTCGTTGCGCGGCAGCCCAAGCCATCCGTGTAGAACTTTACGGACGCATCGAACTTCGCCGCCCTGAAAGCGACGTGATGGAATCCGCTGACCGCGCCCTTGGAAGCATTCATCCGTTTCTCCTCTTAACGCCGCTGCTGCTGCGTGGCGGCTGGGGCGTGATGATGGAACATTGAAGTGGTGACGTCGAGTGGAAACGCGCGGCTTGTAACGCGTTCAGTCTTCGGTCTTGCCAATCACCGCCGCGAATCCTTATCTTTGCGCGCATGAAAAACAAGTCCAAGCAAGATTCAGAAGGCGCGATGTCCGGCAATAGGCCTGTGGAGGGAAACCCGATTCTTCCGGGACGCGGCGTGTGTGATCCGCAGGTGCGCGTCTATGGTGACCGGGCGTACCTGTACGCGACGCACGACAAGGCGCTGGAAAACGAGGGCTTTCGCATGGACGACTGGTGGGTCTGGTCCTCCGGCGACCTCCTTTCGTGGAAGCACGAGTGTACGGTGAGGCCGGAGGAGACGTACTACGGCCAGGCGTGCGGGGCCTGCTGGGCAACGGACGCGATCAGTCGGAACGGGAAGTATTACTTTTACTTTTCGCGCGGGCCTTTTGAAATCGGCGTCATGGTGAGCGACACGCCTGCGGGCCCGTGGAGAGATCAATTAAAGAGGCCGCTCATTGCGGAGGGCTCGACGCCCACCGAGGCGCGGGATCCTGGCATCCTTGTTGATGATGACGGCACAGCATACATCGTGTTCGGCACATGGGAATTCTACATTGCCCGCTTGAACGAGGATATGATCTCCCTAGCGGAAACGCCCCGGCACATTGACGTGGACACGAAGATGGGGCCGTATGGGCTCGGAAAGATGGACGACAAGGCATTCCTTCACAAGCGCGGAGAGCTCTACTACCTATCGTGGGGCTGTTTCTACGCAACGGCGAAGAACGTCTATGGCCCGTATACCTATAAGGCGTCGATCGTGGTCGAGGAGCGGGTCGCGCCAGAGTTCCAGAAGGCGTTGGTGATGGATCGGCACGCTTCTTTCTTCGATCTGCACGGCCAGTCGTACTTCATCTGCAACGACCAGAGCTTTCCCGGCAGCACGCATTGCTTTCGCAATTCCGTCATCGCATATGTGCATTACCGGGACAACGGGGACATTGATCCGGTGTTCATCGACCGGGCGGGGGTGGGGCAGTATGATGCCCGGAGCTTCCCCTTGCAGGCGGAGAACTACTTCAAGGCAGTCGGGGCGACCAAGAGGGAGTGCCCGGCGGGCGGCTTTGAGATGCGCGATCTCCGGCGGGGGAGCAGTTTGCTGTATCCCAATGTGATGAATGTCGGCGGAGACAGCGAGGCCTCCTTCCGCGTGTCCTCGGGAAATCCGGCGGGCGGAACCATTGAGGTGCGGGCGGGGAGCCCGGGCGGCGAATTGCTGGGCGCTTGCAGGGTGTCCGACACGGGCGGATGGACGAGCTACAAGACCGTCTCGTGCAACTTGAAGAACCGGTCGGGCAAACTTGATGTGTGCCTGGTCTTCACCGGCGGGGAGGGTGAAATCTTCAGGCTTGACTGGTTTGGTTTCAATGGCGCCGAGTAGTCTGGCTGTCTTTACCCAAAAGAAGGAGCCGGGCCCCGAGGGGCCCGGCTCTCTGTTTACAGACCGGTAGGCCGTGTTAGGGCGGACTATGGTTGCGCGCGCACCTTCATCCCCTCGAGAGGGGTGTCGCTGGCGGAACGAATGCGGGCCTTGGCGGCGAATCCTCCGGTCCAGTTATTGTCCTTGATGAGGAGATCGTTCCATCCCTCGTTCAGTTTGATCCCCGCCCGGTCTTCCTCCGTGACGCCGCGGCCGGCGTTCACGCCGTGAGCGAACTTGCCGTTGACGAACGCCTTGACGCCGTCATCCGTACCCACGTACAGAATCGCGTCCTGAGCCTTGGGCGAATAGACCTGGCACTTGATGTATGCCACGCGGGCATCGCCCGAGAATCCGGGATAGCGGTCGAAGTTCACCATCCAGGGCACTTCCGGCTCCGGCTCGCTGACGAACTCGATCCACTTGGCGTCCCCGCCCTTTTCCGGCGGGAATTCCACGTCGTACAGCTGCTGGCCGGACTTCCCTGCCTCCATATAGGGGCCGGAGACCATCCAGTTTGTGATGTAGCCTTCGATGCCGAAGTAATCGTACTTCGCCCGGATGAATCCTCCGACTTTCCGCTCGCCGAAGAATAAGCCCGCGTTCAGCATGAACGTCTGGTTGTAGACCAGGGGCTCGGTGTAGACGGGGGACTTCGGCGTGGGCTCCGAATCATCCGTTGTATAGTGAACCTGGCCGCCGGTCGGGGCCTTGACGTTCAGCTTTACCTTCAGCTTGCCGCCGAAGATCATCCTGCCGGTCAGGTAGTGCTGGCAGCGGATGACCCGCCCGCCATCGATGCCTTCCGTCTCCATTTTGACAGGCAAGGCAAACCGGTCGCTGCGCTCGCGGTTGACCACCTGACGCCTGTTGAACTCGGCGTAGTCGAGCGGGGTGTCTGGCCCCCAAGTGCGCTCAGAGCGGGTGGCCGTGCCTTGGGCCCAGCCGCCGGCCACGCAGACGGCGCTCATCTGCCACATCATGCCGCTGCCACCGAGAACACGGTCCGTGCGCTGAAGCGTCGAGCCGTTACAATGGAAGATATTCCACTGGTGGAACGGCACTCCGAGTTCCCAGGGAACCGTGATCGTGGCAAAACCGGAGGACTGGAAGTTCTGGGCCACTGCATTCGGGTACCAGACCATCGCGATGATGTCGTCCTTCAGGCGTCCGTCAGCCGGGAAGTTCTCGTACGCCAGCGTCAGTTTGCCGTACTTGCGCGCGATGTCCGCCGTGCGCTTCATGTGCACCACGTAGAGTTCGTACGCGTTGCGGGCCGACTGCGAGTCGCGGGGGATCGCATGACGCCGCTTATAGATCTCAGCCATCGGGCCGGCACCGACACCCCCGGCATTGGCCTCGTCGCAGCCCATGGAGAAGTACGGCGCGCTCTTGAAGATGGTGCACATCTCGCCAATCACAGTGTCCAAACCCTCGTAGAGCTCCTCGCTGGCCATATCCATGCAGCCGGGGCCGCCGAAAAGGTCGCGCATGGTGCGCGCCATGGCTTCGTGATGGCCCGGGGTCTCCAGTTCCGGCACGATGCCGACGCCGCGCGCGGCCGCGAAGGCCTCAAGGCGCACCAGGGCGTCCCAGTCCCACTTCTTGGGCGGCACGCCCTCGCAGCAGGAGCCGTTCGCCGTGGCAAGCTGGGGGAAGGCCTTGGAGGGCATGCTGTAGCCCTGGTCGTCGCCCACGTGCAGCTGGATGTAGCGCGTCTTGGTGAACCGGCAGGACTCGACGAGGACTTGTAGCACGTCTTCCGGCATCCATTGCCGGCCGCAGTCAATCATGGTTCCGGAGAAGTCGGCGAAAGGCCAGTCCTTGATTTCCATTCTCGGTATGGAGAACTTGCCCTTGTCTTCCACGATGCTCTGCAGGACGGACGCCGTTCCTTCGCACGTCGCACGGACATCCCAGCCTTCGACAACGACCATGTCCTTCACGGAGATTGTGTGAGCCATGTCCTTGGTGCGGACGAGTTTCAGGTTCTGCGCCGCAAGGATCGGCTCGTCAGCCCGGATATCCTTGTTAATCTTGATCACGATGTCGCCCGCCGCGGGGTTGGCCTTGACGATTTCAAGCTTCCAGTTCGTGAAGCACCAGAGCTCTTCCTGGAGCGCCTCCGCATGAGCTTCGAGGCTCGGGTCCAGCACAACGATCCTGGACTTTTCTGTCAGGGGCATGAATCCCTCACCCATCGTCATCTTCTTGGGCGTGGGCAGGATGGGGGGGCGGGTTGCAATCGTCCATACGCCGCCTGTTGCGGATCCGCTGGAGTTCATCGCAACGACCTGCCACTTGTAGGTCTTCAGCCACTGCAGTTTCGCGGGAGAGAATGTGCTCGCCGTCACCTTTACGCTGTTGGTGGCACCTTCGCCCTCCACCCACATGGACACTTTGTACTCGGTGGCCCGCGCGCTGGGCGCCCAGCTCAACTTGGGGGACAAGTCCAGAATGTCGGATCCGTCGACCGGGTCCGGCTTCGCGGGGACATCGGGCAGCTGGGCTGCAAGAGCGCTCATACATACAAGCCCGCCGGCGAGGCCCGCGGTCATCATTAACTTCTTCATCATATGTTTCATCGTCATCTCCAGGATAGATTCAGTTTTAGCGTGACCAGGTTACTCGGCTTTGACGCGCATCTTGTCCATTACTTCCCCCGCCGCGTCTCTAACTTTTACCCATGCTTCCCAGCCGCCGTTGGCGTTTGTGACCTTCAGCATGATCTTGTTCCAGCCCTCGGCGAGCGTGACATCCACAGAGTCCGGGCTGCCGAGCGCGCGCCCGACGTTCGCACCGTGCACTAGTTTGCCGTTCAGGAAGACCTTGAAGCCATCGTCGGTTGCCACAAGCAGCGTTGCTTTCTGGGCGGCGGGGGAGAAGATCTGCGTCTTCAGGTAGGCCACGCGCTCGTCGCCGGCCATCCCGGGGATCTCAGCGAACTTGACATGCGGCGAAGGGGCGGGCTTCCACTCGCCGCCGCCTGTTTCCGGGGGGAATACGACGTCAAACAGTGCCGCGTAGTTCTTGCCCTGCTCGCTATAAGGGCCCGACACGAGCCACTTGTTGATCATGCCTCCGGTGTCCATCATGTCGAAGACGGCGCGGCTGACGTTGCCGACCTGCTTGCCCGCGCGGAACAGGGCCGCGTTGACGGCGGTCGTCCTTTCAAGCGTGAACGGCGCGGCGTAGACCGGCGACAGAGCCGTAGGCTCTGTCCCGTCCACGGTGTACCGGATTTCTCCGCTTCCGATGGCGTTGGTCAGGGAGAGCTTCACCTCCGCGGCCCCTCCGCAGTACCGGCGTCCAAGCACCGGCCACGACAGGTAGGCGAGGGAGGTCCCTTCGATGCGGACCGGCAGGACGAGCTGGTCGAGGAGCGTGCGCGTTGCGTTCAGGCGCGCCGCGTATTCCGCCTCCTCATTCTTCCGCAGCGGCTCCCACGCGCGATCCATGCGCTCGCAGAGGCTGCGGATGTAGCCCTCGGTGCTGGAGCCGTTGAGGTCGCCGCCCAGGTGGTCACCCACCAGCGCGCTCGCGCTCATGTGCCACATCGTCTGCGCCTCACCGAGGACCTTATTGGTCGGCGTCAAGGCGACGCCGTTGCAGGCGTACTGGTTCCATTCCGTCGCCTTGCCCAGGTTCCAAGGAACCGTGATGGTCGTGAAGCCCTGCTTCTGGTATCCATCGGCGGTGGGATAGGGTATCCAGCACATCAGCACAATTTCGTCCTTGGCGGGGACGGGGAGCGTCCACTGCCGGCCTTCCGTGCCCGATGCGGTGTTCTCCCACGCCAGGGTCATTTTGCCGTGCTTCCGGACAATCGTGTTCATGCGCATGGCGTGCTGGACGAGGATGTCTTCCACGCCCTTCATGCCGTTCTTCTGGATGTAGTCCTTGGTCTTCTGCAGTTCGACGAACTCAAACAGGTATGTGTCCTCGCCGCCGATGTGGAAGTAGGGCGAGCTCTTGAAGACGTCGCACATCTCGGCAACGAGCGTATCAAGCGACTTGTACATTTCGTCGTTTGTCATGTCCATGACCTTGGGGCCGCCGAAGACCTCCGGCATGGCGCGGGCCATGGCCTTGCTGTGTCCCGGGGTTGCCAGTTCGGGGACAAGCGTTACGCCGCGCGCGTCGGCGAACGCCACCAGCTCTTTCAGGTCCTTGAGTGCGTACACCTGGGGCACCGCGCCCTCATGCATCGCCTCGTTCTTTGTCCCGAGTTTGGGGAACGCGGCGGACGGGAATGTGAAAGCTTCGTTGTCGGTGAGGTGCAGCTGGCAGTAGCGGATCTTCCAGATACGGCAGGCTTCGACGATTGCCTTCAAGGAATCGATCGGGATGCGCTGGCGGGCCACGTCAACCATGACGCCCGTGTAGTCGGCGTGCGGCCAGTCCTTGATCTTCATCTTCGGCAACGAGTATTGCCCGCCCTTGCCGGTGATCGCCTGGAGAATTGTGGCCGTTCCCTCGGCGACGGCGCGGTAGTCCCAGCCCTCCACCACGGCGGAGTCGCCGATCGCGATGGTGTGGGCGAAGTCCCGCGTGACCCCGATCTTCTGCTTCTGCACGGCAAGGATGTCCGTATCGGCCCGCAGCGCGGAATTGATTTTCAGCCCGATGTCGCCCCGCCCCGCTCTGCCCTGCTCCACTTTGAGCTTGAGGCCCGTCACCAGCTGAATCTCATCCGACAGCACGGTCGCGAGCGGCATGAGGCTCGCGTCGCCCGCAAAGATCTTGGAGGCAGCCGTCAGCGGCATGGTCCCTTCCTCGACGATCATGGATTTGGGCATGGGGACCAGGTTCGGTGCCGCTTTGGCCGGCGTCGTTGTAGCAAACAATAAGCAGGCTCCCAGCGCGCCGCACAACAACTGCCATGTATGGGATTGCGAGCTCATCCGCCCTCGGATGCTGCTTTCAAGTGTAGCCATGTCCCTGCGCTGTTTCATACGGATTACTCCTTGCGTGGATCTTTCCTTTTTGACGGGGACAACTGTCCCAAAATTTCTGAGCGGAGAATGTAACCGAGAATAAAAGATAAGTCTCTATCTTTTCTTTCCTTTTCTTTCTGATTTCTTAGCACTCATTCAGCCTTTGTCTTGAGGCCTTCCAACTTGTTTCCATCGGCGGCCACGATGCGGGTGATCACGCCCCAGCCTCCGTCTCTCTGGACAATCTTTAGAAGGATGGGATTCCATCCTTCCACCAAGGCAACCTTCACCTGGTCGGCGGGATCGTTGTAGGACTGGACCTTGTTCTTCTGGTGGACCAGCTTGCCGTTAAGCCAGACTTTTACGCCGTCGTCGGCGGCAACCAGAAGCATGGCGTCCTGCGCTTTGGGCGCCCAGAGCTGGGCGCGCAGATAGCCGCACCGGTCGTTGCCCTGCGGGGCCAGGTCGCAAATCCAGGGGCTCGCGCCGGAGCCCTTCCAGGCCTTCCATTCTGCCTTTCCGTTTGTCTCCGGATCGAAGGGGACGTCAAAGAGCTGGGTGCCAGGGAGGTCGTCCTTCACATAGGGGGCGGCCATCTGGTACTCCGTAATGTAGCCGGCAATGTCGCGCCACACATATTTGACCCGGTTGCACGACCCGAGCATGCGGCCGCTCTGGAACAAAGCCGCTTTCAGCACGAAGTCCTTCTGCATTATCATAGGCTTGGCATATTGCGGGGACTGCGGCGTGGGGTCGCTGCCGTCCAGCGTGTAGTGAATTGTGGCGCCGGGCAGGGAAGGGGCCACGAGTTTGAGGGTCATCGTGCCCGAATAGCCGACCCAGCCTTTCAGGCCGTCGGCGACCCCGAGCAACTCTGCCCCTTCGGTCACCACCTTGACGGGCGCGGCGACGTTGAACATGCGCTCGGTGGAGCGGGCCATGCGGGCCCGGTACGCAGCCTCGTTGGGCATCTCGGTGTCCGGCCCCCACGTACGCTCCTCACGTTCGCACAGCCCCGGCACATAGCTGAGCAGCATGGAGTATTCGCTCATCTGCCACATGGGGCGCTGAGCGCCGAGGACGTTTGCTGTGCGCGGATACAGATGCCCGTTGGCATCGAACATGTTCCATGCGGGGAACTTCTCCGGCGGGATGCCCCACGGGACTGTGATCACGCTAAAGCCGTCTCGCTCCATTTCGGCTGCAAAGCCCGGGTTATACCAGGTCATGACGACGATATCGTCTTTCACGCGCTTGTCGCTGGCGAGCCCCTCCCAGGCGACTGCGATCTTTCCGTACTTCTGGCAGAGCTGCTTCATGCGGATTACATGCATGATGTAGACCTGCCACGCATCGTTCAGCGGGTGATTGTCCTCGGGGAGGGTGTATTTCTTCATGTACTCCTGCTCCTCGGGCGTCTTGCCGACTCCGTAGATGTTGGCCTCGTCGCAGCCGATGTGGAAGTACGGGGACGCCTTGAAGATGGCGCACATCTCGCCCATGAGTTTGTCGAGCGCCTCATACAGTTTCTCGCTGGCCATGGGCATACAGCCGGGGCCGCTGAATAGGTCTGGCCTGCCGCGGGCCATTGCGCCTGAATGGCCGGGAGTCTCCAACTCAGGCACGATCGTCACCCCGCGCGCCACGGCGTAGGCTTCCAGATCTCTCATTTCGTCCTGCGTGTAGCACCGGGCGACGACGCCGTCGGAGATCTGCCAGTTGTTGGTTCCGAGTTCGGGAAAGATCTTGGACCCGAAGGTGAATGCATGGTCATCGGTGAAATGCATTTGGAGGTAGCGCACCTTCCAGAACCGGCAGGCC
Organism: uncultured Victivallales bacterium; assembly: GCA_964424705.1. GTDB lineage: Bacteria > Verrucomicrobiota > Kiritimatiellia > UBA8416 > CAYRKB01 > CAYRKB01. The sequence goes on along the minus strand of CAYRKB010000055.1, from coordinate 13,329 downwards.
TCGATCGTGAACTTTATGCAGTCCGTCGGAATCCACTGTCGGGCCGCGTCGATCATCGTTCCTGTGTAGTCCGCGTGCGGCCAGTCCTTCACTGTCATTTTGGGCAAGGAAGTGTTACCGTCCCGCGTGGCGAGCGACTGAAGCAGCGTGGCCGTGCCCTCGCAGACCGCGCGGTAGTCCCAACCGGTGACGACAGCCACGTCGGCTATCTCAACGGTGTGCGCGAAATCGCGCGTGCGCACGACCTGCTGCTTGCCGTCCTTCTTCTGGACGGCGACGATGTCGGCATCCGCCCTCAGCTTCGGGTCGATCTTTAGCACGATGTCACCTGGCTTCGCGCCATCCTTGGCGGGGGACAGCTTCAGGTGGGTGATCATCCAGATCTCGTCCGACAGGATGGCCGCCAGCGGCTCGAGGGTGGGATCCGTTGCAACGATGCGGCTTGCCGCTGTGAGCGACATTGTGCCGCCGTCCACCTTGATCGACTTCGGGGTCGGGAGCAGGTCCGGGCCAGTTTCGGCAGCGCGCAAGGTTGCGCTGGCAGCGGCAAGCATGGCGGCAGCCACTAACAGAGATCGTGTTCCACGCTTCACAGTGTCTCCTCTATATTGATTCTCACCCACATTGAGAATTGTGTGTGTGCCGGTGGGGTCGCCCCGGCTCCAGTGAAGCAACAAGGCGAGACCTGTCGCGTCCTTCCGCGTTCCACGCCTTACTTCCCGGCTTCCCACGCCCGCACCTCCACGAGGTGGGTGGCAGGATTGTTGCTGTTCTTCAGCACATCGACGCGGATGAAACGGGCCTTGGTCGGGGCAAACTTGTGCATGTAGCCTTTCTCGGTTCCGACCTCCGTATTCTTGCTCGCATCGACCACCTGCGTGAGCTTGTTCGTGTCGGTTCCGACGGATACCGTGTACTGATAGTATCGTCCGCCGTCGAAATAGGGTACTACCTGCACCCGATCCACGGAATACTCCTTCTCCAGATCGACCTGCCATGACTGCGGGGCAGGAATCGTCCCCCAGAACTTGGCAATATCCACGAAGCCGTCCGCAGCGTAATCGGGCTTTTCGTTCTGATTTACCGGGCCCGATGCCATGGTCGGTTTCCCAGTGGTCAAGCTCCGCTCGAAGTGTACGTATCGCAGGCTTGCCACGGTGGCGTTGCCGATTCTTGCGCCGTTCTTGTCGAACAGCTCTGCGCGCAGGTTCAGGCTCTCGGCCGCCTTGAAGGGCTTCTCGTAGAGGGGCGACTCCATGGTCGGCTCCTGGCCGTCCAGCCGGTACCGGATCTGAACGCCGGGAGGGACTGCCTTCATGGTGATCGTGAGTGGATCGGTGAATATCCCGTCCTTGATGCTGCCATCGAAGCTGAGGGTCACCGGCCGCACGATCATGTCCGCGCGTGCGTTCTGTTTTGCGAGCCGGTTCTTGTGGTAGCCCTCTTCAATCACGTTGTCCGGGCCCCAGGTCCGCTCGTGGCGCTCGGGAGCGCCGCGGAGGTAATCGTTGGCCAGCGCGACCTGGCTCATCTCCCACATGGGCCGGCAGTGGCCCAGAACACTGTCCGTCCGCTTGAGCACGTCGTTGTTGCAGGTGAATATATTGAACTCGGGGAAGGGCGGACAGTCCCAGGGGACCGTGATGGTGGTGAACCCCTTGTCCAGTGCGGCCCTGGCCTCGCCTTTCCGCGGGAACCAGGTGTAGACGATGATGTCCTTGGCGAGCGAAGGATCGAGCGGGACGCCGACCGGCAGCCCATGCCACATGATCGTCTTCTTCCCGTGCTTCTTTACGATCTGCGCCATGTTCTGTGCATACGGCAACCAGATCGCGCTTTCACCGGTCAGGTTGTGCTCCTTCATGTACTTCTTTACATGTTCGTTGCCAAGATACCACGCTGGCTCAACCTCATCCCCGCCGATGTGGAAGTAGGGGGAGCTCTTGAATACGTCGCACTGCTCACCGACCAACGTGTCCAGGATCGGGTAGATGTCCGGGTTGATCACATCCATCGTGCGGTTGCCTACTTTGCCCAGCTTACCGTTCATGCCGTCCAACAGGCTGGTGCAGTGGCCCGGCCCCTCGATCTCCGGCACGCAGGTCACGCCCCGCGCATCGGCGTAGGCGACAAGATCCTTCAGCTCCTCAATCTTATAGGGTGGAAGTCCGCCCTTGGTGTTGGCTTCCGGATAGGCGGTCGATGGGAAGGTGTAGGCGTTGTCGTCGTGCAGGTGCAGATGTAGATAGCGAATCTTGAAGAAGCGGCATGTCTCGACGGCCATCTTCAGAACGTAGATCGGCTGAAACTGCCGGGCGACGTCCGGCATGATGGCGCCGTAGTCCGAGTACGGCCAGTCCTTGACGGTCATCTTCGGCACGACTGCGCTGTTGCCGTCGGGCTGGATGGCCTGCAGGAGAGTCGCCGTCCCCTCGCACGTGGCGCGGTAGTCCCAGCCCTCGATCACAATCCGGTCGGTGACCGCGATTGTGTGCGCATACTCGCGGGTCCTGAGCACCTCCTGGCCATGCACTGTCAGGATGTCCGCATCGGCCTGCAGCTTGGGGTTGATCTTCAGCACGATATCACCCGCCTTCGGGTCGGCTTCGACGACAGCCAGCCTGAGCTTCGCAATCAGAAGGATTTCGTCCGACAAGATAGCGGCCAGCGGCTTCAGCTTCGGATCCGTCGCCACGATCCGGCTGTCCGCCGTGAGCGGCATGGTTCCTCGCTCCACGTTCAGAACCTTCGGCGTCGGCAGAAGGTTAAGGGGATTTCCGGCGTTTGCCGGCAGGCCTGCGAACGACGAAGCCGCCGCGAGCAGCGCTAACATTCCGATCACTCTTCGATTCATCGAACAACTCCTTTACGAAGCAAACCAATCTCACTTGCCTTTCGTCATGACACACCGGAAGCCCTGGGTGAAGGAGGTATACTCCGGGTACACATTGTTCAAGCTGGAGGCCGACCGGGCATAATCGGCGGAATAGGACCAGGCGCCGCCGCGGATCATGCGGTGCGCGTTCGGCGCCGCCGGCGACCATTCCCAGCACCACTCCCACGCATTGCCAGTCATATCGAACAAACCGTAGCCGTTGGCGGGAAAACTCCCGACAGGCGTCGTGAAAGGCGGCTCGCCTTCTGAATAGCGCTTGTCGCCGCCAGCGTACCCCTTATCGTAGTCAAGGAAGGAGGGATGTCCAAAGTAGTTCGCCTTGTCGTGATCGATCGTATCCCCCCACGGAAACCGCTTGCCCTTCGATCCGCCGCGCGCCGCATATTCCCACTCCAAGCCCGTGGGTAGCCTGTACCCTGGCACGCTCCCCTGCGCGGGCACCTCGTCGGGTACCGCGGTCCCGTTCCGGTAGACTTCGGTGCCGCGCCGGTAGAATGCGGGCCGGCCCTCCATCTCGCTGCGTGCGTTGCACCATTTGACGGCGTCGTACCATGTGACCGACACCACGGGGTGATTCGTGGCCTTGCCTATGGCGGCACTATTGAATCCGTACCCGTGGGACCCGCCCCACGCGGCCACCGCGTCCCACAGGGCCTTCGTCACCTCGCACTTATCGATGTAGAAAGCGTTCGTCACGGTCAGGGAGTACGCCCCCGTCTCCGGATCCGTCCCGCTATTGGTACCCGCCTTGATCAGCACCACGGCGGATGACGGCGGAACATTTGTCGTCGGGGTCTCACCCGCCGCCAGCGATCCTGTCAGCAGGACCACACAGAACGTCGCTAACACTCTCCAGGCCTGTCGGTTCTTCTTCATTCCTTCATTTCTCCCTTTTGTGACTGCTATCGCAATTCGAACTTTGCCCGGTTGCACGAGCCCAGGATACGCCCATCCTTGAACAGGGCCGCCTTCAGGGCGAAGGTCTGGTTCGTGGTCATGGGCTTCGTGTATTCGGGCGACTGCGGTGTCGGATCCGTTCCGTCCAGCGTGTAGTGAATCTTGGCGCCATCCGGCATGGGCGCCGCCACGAGCTTAACGGTCACGGTGCCCGAGAAACCGAGCCACCCCTTCAGTCCGTCCGCCACGCCCATGAGTTTTTCGCCTTCCGCGATCACTTGGACCGGTGCGGCGACCTTGAGCATTCGCTCCTTGGACCGGGCCATGCGATTAGTCCTGTAGCCCTCTTCCATTACGTTGTCCGCTCCCCAGGTGCGCTCCTGGCGCTCAGACAGTCCCGGCACGTAGTCCCGCAGCAACGAGTATTCGCTCATCTGCCACATCGGGCGCTGCGCGCCGAGTATGTTGCTCGTGCGCTTGAAGCGGTGTCCGTTGGCGTTGTAGATGTTCCACTCGGGGAGCGGCTCCATGAACCAGGGCACTGAGATGAGAGTCCAGCCCACTCTTTCCTGGTCGGCGGCGTTTTTCGGCCAGTACCAGCTCATGACGGCCATGCCGTCCTTGAGGCGGCTGTCCGCGGCAAACCCATCCCAGGCAATGGTGAACTTGCCATACTTGCGGCAAATGTCCTGCATGCGGAAGACGTGCATGATGTATACCTGCCATGCGTCGTTCAGCGGGTGGTCGTCTTTAGGCAGGGTATGCGCTGCCATGTACTCGGCCGCCCCGGGCCAGCTCTCGACGTTATCGAAGTTGCACTCGTCGCCGCCGATGGTGAAGTAGGGTGATGACTTGAAGATGGAGCACATCTCGCCCACCAGCTTGTCGAGCGCCTCGTACAGCTTCTCGCTGGCCATGGGCATGCACCCGGGACCGTCGAAGATGTCGGGCCGCGAGCGGGCCATGGCGCCATAGTGGCCCGGGGTCTCCAGCTCGGGCACGATGGTCACCCCGCGCGCCACGGCATAAGCTTCCAGATCCTTCAGCTCCTCCTGCGTGTAGCACCGGGCTACGATGCCGTCGGAGATCTGCCAGTTGCTGTTGCCGAGTTCCGGGAATATCTTGGACTCGAACGTGTAGGCGTGGTCGTCGCTGAAGTGCATCTGGAGGTAGCGGATCTTCCAGAAGCGGCACGCCTCGATGGTGAACTTCACGCAGTCGGGCGGAATCCATTGCCTGGCTGCGTCGATCATGGTGCCGGTGTAGTCGGCGTGCGGCCAATCCTTGACCGTCATTTTAGGCAGGGCGTATTTGCCCTCTTTGCCGGTAATCGCCTGAAGAATTGTGACCGTGCCTTCGGCGGCGGCTCGATAGTCCCAGCCTGTTACGACCGCCTTGTCGCCGACCGTGATGGTGTGGGCGAAGTCGCGCGTGCGCACGACCTGCGGCTTGCCGTCCTTCGTCTGCACCGCGACGATCTCGGCGTCCGCGCGAATCGTGGGATCGAGCTTCAGCACGATATCGCCCGGCTTCGCTTCGCCTTTGGCAGGGGCAAGCTTCATGTTGGTGACCAGCAGGATTTCATCCGACAGAATCGCCGCCAGCGGCTCCAGGCTCGGGTCGGCCGCGACGATGCGGCTCTTGGCCGTCAGCGCCATCTCGCCGCCATCGGCCGTGATCGACTTGGGCGTCGGCAGCAGGTCGATGCCTTTTACAGTGGCGTGAACGTTCAGGCACAAAGCAGCCAGAACGGCACCCGCCACCAGACACAGATTTCCACGGTTCACAGTGCCTCCTTTTGCATTACGTAACACCCATGTTGTGAAGCGTATGGCTGCCGGGGAGAGGGCTCCCAGGCTCCAGGGCGTGCGCCCGCTCCGCACAGTCGTACGCTTTCCACGCTTCCCGCTCTACGCCTTACTTGCCCGCCTCCCACGCCCGTACCTCCACCAGGTGCGCGGCCGGGTTATCGCTGTTCTTAAGGATATCGACCCTGATGTAGCGGGCCTTTACCGGGGCAAACTTGTGCGTGTAGCCCTTCTCGGTTCCGACTTCCGTGTTCTTGGTCGCGTCGACAACCTGCGTAAGTGCGTTTGTGTCGGTCCCGACCGATACCGTATACTGATAGAATCGCATGCCGTCGAAGTAAGGGACGACCTGAATCCGGTCCACGGAGTATTCTTTCTCGAGATCCACCTGCCACCACAGCGGAATGGGAATGTTGCCCCAGAACTTGGTGCCGTCGACCCAGCCGTCGGCGGCATACTCGGCTTTCTCGAGGCTCTCCGTGCCTCCGGGCCTCGAGGCGTTCACCGGCCTTCCCGTTGTCAAGCTCTGCTCGAAATGCACGTACCGCATCGCGTCCCCGATGGTCGCGTTGCCCAGGCGCTTTCCGGCTTTGTCGAAGAGAACGGCGCGGATGCTAAGGCTCTCGGCGACCTTGAGGGGATTCTCGTAGAGAGAGGATTCCAGGGTCGGCTCTTTGCCGTCCAGCCTGTAGCGGATCTGGGTATCGGGAACGATCGCGCTCATGGTGACGGTGATCGGGTCATTGAAGACTCCATCCTTGATCGCGCCGTCAAAACGCAAGGTCACCGGCCGGGTGATCATGTCGGCACGCGCATTCTGCATGGCCATCCGGTTCTTTTGATAGCCATCCTCGATCACGCTGTCCGGTCCCCACGTCCGCTCGTGCCGCTCGGGGGCGCCGCGCAGGTAGCTGTTGGCCAGGGCAACCTGGTCCATCTCCCACATCGGCCGGCAGTGGCCCAGCACCTTATCTGTGCGGCTCAGCACGTCGTCGTTGGCGGCGAACATGCTGAACTCCGGGAAAGGCGGCGAATTCCATGGGACGGTGATCGTCGTGTATCCCATGGCCAGCGCAGCCTTGTTCCGCCCCTTGCTTGGAAACCAAACGTAGAGAATGACGTCATTTACCAGTGAGGGATCAAGCGGACAACCGACGGGCATGCCGTCCCACATGATGGTCTTCTTCCCGTGCTTCTTGACGATCTGGGCCATGTTCTGGGCGTAGAAAAGCCAGACGGCGCTCTCGCCTGTCATATTGTGCGCCTTCATATACTCGACGTAGCGCGGATCGCCCAGAAGCCCCGTTCCCACTTCGTCGCCGCCGATGTGGAAGTACGGCGAGCTCTTGAACACCTCGCATATTTCGCCCACCAGCGTATCCAGAATCGGGAAGGTGGTCGGAAGGAACTGGTCGATCGGCATGTTGCTGCCTGGCTTGCCAAGCCGGCCCCCCATGCTGTCCTGCAGCGCGGTGCTGTGGCCGGGCCCTTCCATTTCGGGCACGCAGGTGACGCCCCGGGCGTCCGCGTAGGCCACAAGGTCCCTGAGCTCCGCAAGCGTGTACGGGGTGACCGGTGGGTAGAAGATGCTGTTCGCTTCAGGGTAGGCCGTGGAAGGGAAGGTGAAGGCGCTGTCGTCACTCAAGTGCAAGTGCAGGTAGCGGATCTTGAACATGCGGCAGGTCACAACGGCCATCTTGAGAACGTAAATCGGCTGGTGCTGCCGCGCGACGTCAATCATGATCGAGCCGTAGTCGGAATAGGGCCAGTCCTTGACCGTCATCTTCGGCACGGAGGACTTGTTGCCGTCGAGAGCAATGGCCTGCAGAAGCGTCGCCGTGCCTTCGCAGGCAGCCCGGTAGTCCCAGCCCTCGATCACGACCCGGTCGGTCACTGCAATCGTATGCGCATACTCCCTCGTCTTGAGCACTTCCTGGCCATGTACCGTCAGAATCTCCGCATCAGCCTGCAGCTTGGGATTGATCGCCAGCACGATGTCCCCTGCCTTGGGGTCCACCTCGACCACGGTCAGTCTGAGCTTTGTGACCAGCAGGAGTTCGTCCGACAGGATGTCTGCCAGTGGCTTCAGTCTCGGATCGGTGGCCACAATCCGGCTCTCAGCCGTCAGTGGCATCGCGTCTCCTGCGACCTTCAGGACCTTCGGGGTCGGCAGAAGATTCAGCGGGTTCCCAGCGTTTGCCGGCTGGCAGGCGAACGACAAAGCAAGAGCGGGGAAGACAAAGACCGTCAGCAAGCTTCGATGCATTTACGCACTCCTTTTGCCGCGTTGGACGTCAGCCATGAATCAAAACAAGATCCGAGGTGCGGGGATGATGCGTACTGCAGTTGTCGGTTGCAACGAAAAAGCGGAGAAATAAGAGGGAGCGCATCCCGCAGACCTTGACAACGCGCAGCCTCAGCCGTACCGTCGCGTGACTTTTTGCAGCTCCAAGGAGGATACTATATGAAGCCCGTGCCAGAAAGCAGTTCAGCCCGTCTCTGCGCCGAGGGCGCTTCCCTCTATTTCCTTACGTATGACCATGCGGTGGGCTATCCAAAGATCCAGGAGGAGGCGCGCAAGACTATTGCCCTGGTCGAGGCGAACCCGGAATGGAGAACCGGCTCGCAGGTGGAAGGCTGGACGTGGGACTGGCTGGCGAAGAACGATCCGGCGTTCGTCAAAGAAGCCCGGGAATGGATTGCCCGCTACAAGGGCCGGTGGCTGCCGGACGGCGGCTCGTACGGCCAGCCGTACTTCACGTTCATATCCGAGGAATCCGGAATCCGGCAGATGTTCTACGGGACGCGCGCCATCAAGGAGCACCTCGGGTACGATAACAATCTCTATATCTACAGCGAGCATGAGACGATGCCGCAGCTCCCGCAAATCCTCGCGGGCATGGGCTACCGCGGCGCGATCATGCGTACGCACATGCAGTACGGGGGTGACGGTCCGGCGTGCGACGCCGACTGGGTGCTGTGGACCGGGCTCGACGGGTCGTCGATTCCGGCCGTTCCGGCCTACAGCGGGCGCGAGCAGTGCTGGGCCAACATGTGGCTTATGACGGGGTACGGGGGGTGGGCGAGTTGGGCGAGCATGGAGGACTTCAGGGCCGAGATGTGCAGCCGCGGCGTGCGGCGCCCTCTTATCTCGCGCTGCGATGACTGGGGCACTCGCCCCGGCCCGGCGCTGCTGCGGGATGTCAAGGCGCACGCGCCGGGCGCGAGCTGGGTGACAGCTCCGGATTATTTCGACCTGCTCGAGCGCTCGGGCGCCAAGCCCGCTGTCTTCCAGGCGGGCCCGAACGACTTCTTCCCTGCGCAGCCCTGGGGCTACTGCGGCAACAGGACATGGACCGGGCCGCGCGTTGCGGCGAGCCGCGCGCTGACGGCGGAGGCGCTGGCGGCGTCCGCCATGCTGAACGGGTTCAAGTGGACCCCGGCGCATCAGACCCGTCTGGACGACGCGTGGAAGAATCTGCTTATTGGCGAGCACCACGACTCGATGATCGTGGCGATCTACAATGAAGCGCGCGACTTTACCGACCCGTCGCAGGAACTGTCGCAGGCTTTGGCGAAGGAAGCCGCGCAGTTCATCGCGGCGCAGACCGAGGTGAAAGGCGATGCGGTGTTCGTGTTCAATCCCACGGGGCACCCGCGCACCGAGGCCGTATTCCTGCATGGCTCCGCGCCCGTGCGCGTGATCGCCCCGGACGGCACCTCTGTGGCGGGAGAGGCAGGGCCTTCCGGCACCTGTTTCATTGCTCGCGACGTTCCGGCGCTGGGATACAAAGTGTACCGTATCGAGCGCTGCGGGCCGCCCACCTGCTCCGCCGCGCCGGGAGACGCGCGGGCCTTCGAGAGCGGTCGCTACCACGTGGCTTTTGGCGACAGAGGCGGCCTTGTCAGGCTGTGCGACAAGGTGACCGGGCGAGACCTCGTGAAGGAGGGATTGAAGACCGGCGTCCTTGAGGGGCTGATCGGCAGCGCTTGGGAGGTGTCGGGCGGCCACGTGGAATTGGTGCTGGCCGGCCCCTCTGTGTGGCGTGCGGTCGAGACGGGGAGGGTCGGCTCTATTCCCTACGAGATGGTCTACACCTTTACGGCGGACAATGCCCGCATCGACCTCGATATCAGGATCGAAGTCCCGGCGGGCACCCGTATAGGCTGTCCGGATCCCAACGAGCCCGGGAAGCCTGCCCGGGGCGGCCAGGGGGATCATGGCGCCAAACTTCGCTACGTCTTCAAGGCGCAGCTCGAGGAGATCAGCTCCCCGGATGGTTCGCCGCCGCCACGATTTGCAGCACCCCGCGGCGTCCGACATCAGCCATTCATCATCCAGACCTCGATTGCCGGGGACGAGACTCTTGACGCCAACCTTTGGGCGTCCGTCGAGACGGATAAGTCCGGGCTTGCCATTGCTAATTGTGGTTCGATGGGCTACCGCGCAGTGGGTTCGACGATTGAGCCAATCTTGGCGTACAGCGGGGAGTATGCATGGGGCGGCCAGAAATTCATGGAAGGCACTTATACCTACAGTTATTCGCTGGTCCCGTATGCAGGCTATTCGCTTGATTCGTACTGCCTGCACCGGTCGTATGGCGGCATCACGGGACGCGGCTTGGCGCACCGGCAAGCCGTCGAGCGGGATCGTCCGCTCTACGCGCTGGAATTCAATGGCCAGGGAGGCAAGCTGCCCCTTCAAGGGTCGGCCGTAGAGCTGCCGAGGGTCGACGATGCTGTCACTGTGCAGGCGCTCTTCCCGCAGGACGGCAAGCTGTTTCTCCGACTGTGCAACATGGGCGAGAAACCCGTGTCAGTGCCCCTGCAAGGCGCCGTGACCGCGACCAACCTGGCGCTGGTCGAGGGCGAGCCGGTTGCATCGCCAATCCTTCTCCACCCGTGGCGGGCGCAAACGTACGTGATCGCTGCAAAGACAAGATGAAGGAAGTGCTGGCCGGGCAAGACTCTTGCCAAGGGGAGCGTGGACATGAAGCCGGTGCCAGATAGCGGCGTGACGAGCCCAAGTATAGAGGACACTCCGCTCTACCTGCTCACATATGACCATGCCGTCGGCTATCCTCACATCCAGGAGGAGGCCCGCAAGACCATTGCCCAGGTCGAGGCGAACCCGGAATTCAGGACCGGCTCTCAGGTCGAAGGATGGACGTGGGACTGGCTGGCGAAGAACGATCCGGCTTTCGTCAAAGAGGCCCGGGAATGGATCTCCCGCTTTAAAGGCCGGTGGCTGCCGGACGGCGGCTCGTACGGCCAGCCGTATTTCACATTCATATCTGAGGAGTCTGGCATCCGTCAGATCTTCTACGGGACGCGCGCCCTCAAGGAACACCTTGGCTACGACAACAGCATCTACATCTACAGCGAGCATGAGACCATGCCGCAGATGCCCCAGATCCTTGCGGGCATGGGCTATCGCGGGGCTTTCTTCCGGACCCACATGCAGTACGGTGGAGACGGGCCGGCGCGCGATGCCGACTGGGTGCTGTGGACCGGACTCGACGGGTCTTCGATCCCGGCCATCCCGGCCTACAGCGGGCTCGAGCAGTGCTGGGGCAACATGTGGCTTATGACGGGCCACGGGGCCTGGGGAACCTGGGCGCACATGGATGCGTTCAAGGCGGAAATGCTAGCCCGGGGCGTGCGGCATCCGCTCATCTCGCGCTGCGATGACTGGGGCACCCGGCCCAATCCCGGCCTCATGCAGGATGCTAAGACTCATGCCAAGAACACGAAGTGGGTGACGGCCCCGGAATACTTCGATCTCATCGAGCGCTCGGGCACCAAGCCCGTCCCTTTCCAGGCGGGGCCGAATGACTTTATGCCGGAGCAGCCTTGGGGTTACTGCGGCAACTGTTCGTGGACCGGGCCGCGCGTCGCTTCGAGCCAGGCGCTGACGGCCGAGGCGCTTGCTGTAGCCGCCATCCTGAACGGATTCGAGTGGACTCGCGCTCACCAGGCGCGAGTGGACGATGCCTGGAAGAACCTGCTCATTGCCGAGCACCACGACTCGGTGGCGGCCGGCATCTATAAGGAAGGACGCGACTTCACGGACCCGTCGAAGCAGCTTTCACAGGATCTGGCCAGGGAAACCGCGGAATTCGTCGCCATGCGAACCCAAACGAAAGGCGCCGCCGTGTTCGTGTTCAACCCCACGGGCCACGCGCGCAGCGAAGCCGTCTTTCTGAAAGCCGCCGGGCCGGTGTGCGTCATTTCTCCGGACGGCACCTCTGTGGCGGGACAGGAAGGGCCTTCCGGCACCTGCTTCGTTGCCCGCGACGTGCCTGCGCTGGGATACAATGTGTACCGCATCGAGCCGGGCACAGGGGACGACACCAAACCGGGAGACGCGCAGGCCTTTGAGACAGGACGCTACCAGGTGGCTTTCGGCCCGGAGGGCGGCATCGTCAAGTTGCGCGATAAGCTGACTGGGCGGGACGTTGTGAAGGAAGGCGGCAGAGCCGGGGTCCTTGCCGGACTGATCGGAAGTGCCATGGAGGAATCGCGCGGCCGAGCGCAGGTGACCTACAGCGGCCCCGGCGTGTGGCGCGCGGTCGAGACCGGCAAGGTGGGCACGATCACCTACGAGATGATCTACACGTTCACGGCTGACAACGCCCGCATTGATCTCGACATCCTGCTGACTGTGCCGTTTGGCACGCGCATCGGCTGTCCGGACCCCAAGGACCCCGTCGCTCCCAAGCGCGGCGGAGAGCGCGATCACGCCGTCAAGCTGCGGTACGTTTTCAACGCCCAGCTCGAGGACGTCCTTGGCAAGGTGCCTCGCGCGGTCAGGCATCAGCCGCTCATCGTACAGACTGCTCCGGCCGGTGACGAGATCCTGTACGCGAACCTGTGGGCGTCGGTCGAGACAGAGAAGTCAGGCCTCGCGATCTCGAACGGCGGCTCGATGGGGTACCGCGCCGCCGGTTCGTCCGTTGAGCCCATCCTGGCTTACAGTGGCGATCACTCGTGGGGCGGGCCGCGGCTCATGGAGGGCATGTATACCTACCGCTTTGCGGTGATTCCGTACGGCGGCTATTCGCTTTGGTCGTATAGCTTGCATAACTCGTATGGCGGCACGGCGGAGCGCAGCGCGGCCCATCGTCAGGCCGTGGAGCGGGACCGTCCGCTCTACATCCTTGAGTTCGAGGGCCGGGGCGGCAATCTGCCTCTTCAAGGGGCGGCCGTGGCGCTGCCGAAGGTCGAGGACGCGGTCACCGTCCAGGCGCTCTTCCCGCAGGACGGCAAACTGTTCCTTCGCCTTTGCAACATGGGCGAGGAGCCCGTGTCGGTGCCCTTGCAAGGAGCTGTGACAGCGACGAACCTGGCGCTTGTTGAAAGCACGCCGGTCGCATCGCCCATCCTTCTGCACCCGTGGCGAGCCCAGACGTATGAGATTGCCGGCAGACGAGCGGCCTCCGACTGCCGGGAGCCTAACGCGAGGTGAACGCATGATCCAGAGAATCGAGAACTCCGCCGACGGCAGCGTCCTGCTGCTGGTCCCCGCCGGTGAATTTCTGGCAGGGGAGGACAAGTTTCCCGTGGACCTTCCCGCGTATTACCTTGGAATGCATCCGGTGACGAACCGCCAGTACAAGCAGTTCGTGGATGCGACGGGTCACAGGCCGCCGGACAAGGCGGATGTTTGGGGCGTTGTGGTGTGGAAGGGCAACAGCTTTCCTGCGGAGAAGGCGGATCATCCGGTCG
>CAYRKB010000054.1:0-25413 GCA_964424705.1 uncultured Victivallales bacterium | reverse complement strand
ATCCCGGGCCGCCGCCCGACGCCGCCGTCCACTTGCCGTCGGAATCCTGGTTCTTCTTCAGCCAGCGCAGCGCGCGGTACACGGCAATTTCCGTACTGCCGCCGCCGCCATGCCCGGCAAGGGCAGACCCACGAGCCGACCCGCTGCGAGCGGCATAGATTCCCCTCATCACAATCGGGCTTTTCGTGAGAGCCACCGTATCAATCGTCGAGGGGACGGGGCTGAAGTCGCCGACGACCTGCGAAGGCGGGCCCGCCTCGTCGCCGGCGCCAATCGACGTGCTATCCGGCACATCCACCGGCTCAACAACATCTTCCGGCACGATAGGCTCTTCGATCTCCTTGATTTCCTCTAGTTTCTCCGGCTCCTTGGCTTCCACCGTCTTGACTTCATAGACTTTGTTCGCTTCCGTCATGCCGCCCATGACCGTGAGCAACAGAACGAGCACGCAGGGAAGCACCACGGCAGAGACGGGAGCCCAGAGTCGCTGCACCTGGAAGATCGCGAATCTGTACTCGCCCGAATCCTTCGGCATCTTCAGTCCGTCTAGCACCCTCCGAACCTGCTCACGAAAGGAAGGCTGGTCAAAGATCTCCATTAGACTGCGGCCTGCAGGAAGTTGATCTACAGGTGCCGGATCTGGAACCTTGCTGTTATTCTTTTGTTCTGCCATAGCTACCCCGCCTTTTGACCCGGTGGGTTCCGGTTCCACCTTCGCATTCCAGTTCCTGCCTTTCGTCCTGATCCCGTTAAGACCCGACGAACACCTTAAAGCTCACTGCAGGCTTTCACCCGTACATACGGCTGCGGCCGATGCTTTATTAGAAGCCTGCTACATGCTGAACACGGAAAGATTGCTCAACTTGGCCTTGGCGCACAAATCCAGCAGCTGGATCAGGAACGCGTGGGGCGAATCTCCCGTGCACTTGATGATTACCGAGACCGTCTCGTCGAACGAGGCCAGGCGGGTCAGCTGACGCTCCAGCTCCTTGAGGTCGACGCGATGCCCTTGCAGCACAAATCCATCCTTATATACCAGGATCGTCAGCAGCTCTGTAACGGGCACTTCTTTCGGGGGGGGCTGTCCGGCAGGCCGGGTCACGTCAAGATGCGACAGGATGTCGTTCTGTTTCAACGTCACCAGAAAGAAGATCATGAGCTGAAACACGACGTCGATCATCGGCGTCATGTTGAGCTGCGGATTCTCCATCTGCTTTCGTTCTCTTTTTCGCTTCACAATGGATCTCCGATTAACGCGCCTTGCCCGCCTCCTGCTTGACGGCCGCGAAATTGATCTTCCAGAGCCCAACCGATGTGCACAGGTCCATCACGGCGCGAACGTCCTGGTGCTTCGTCTTCTTGTCCGCCCGGATGAGCACCGGGAACTCGCCGACCTTGTTGTATCGGCGATGCAGCATGCCCGTGAGGAGGTTCCTGTCGATCCGCAGCCCGTGCATGGACAGGCGGCCCTTGCTATCCACCTCGATCACCAAGGTGCTGCTCTGCCCTTCGCTCTTGATGGCCGGGCCGTGCGGCCCTTTTTCAAGGTGAATTTCCTTGTTGAACTCATCCTCCATCTTGAGGGTCACAACAAAGAAGATGATAAGCTGGAATACGACGTCGATCATCGGCGTCATATTAAGCTCCATCTCGTCGAGCTTGAGTTTCTTTCCCACGGAGGAGTCCTCCTGCGAGTTAGTTCGTCTACGACTCGACGACTTCCACGTTGCGCAGGTCCTTGATCATCTCCATGGTCAGGGCCTGCATGCGCAGGATGATCGTATTGGCGCGGTTGCGGAAGGCGTAGTACGCGCTCACACAGGGGATGGCGACCACGAGTCCGGCCGCCGTGGTGTATAGCGCCTGGGCAATGGCCAAGGCAAGGAACGCCACGTCGACAGACCCCTGGGCAATGCCGGCGAACGCCATGATCATGCCCTGCACCGTTCCGAGCAGCCCGAGCATGGGCGCAAGGTTGCCGTTTACAGAAATCCACGTGAGCTTCTGCGCGATCTTCTCGGTTTCAAAATCCGCGGCGGTGGAGACGGCCTCCTCGATCACTTCAAAGCCCTCTTCCACATGGCTGAAACCGGCCGTCAGAATGGTAGCCAGGGGGCCCGGGTCGGCCTCGCAGCATTTGAGAGCCTTCAGCACGTCGCCCTCCGTCATGGCCTGCGTCACCGCCCCAATGAGCCTCTCCGGCATGATCTTCTTCGGGCGAATCGTAATCCCCGCATCGACGCACAGGTACACCGCGGCGGCGGCCGTCGCGAACAGGCCAAACCAGATCACGTTCCCGAGCCAGCCGGAGCTGGTCACGATGGTCCAGAACTCCATTCCCGTCTTCTTATTGGGATTCGGTGCCGGCGCACCCTCCGCGGCCTCCAGAGCGCCCGACGGCGCGGCGGCGGCCGGTGCAGCAGGTGCGGCGGCCCCTTGCGCAAAGACCCGTGAAACGGCTGCCACACTGAGCACGGCTGCGATCGCGACCGACATAAAGATGAACTTCTTCATACTGAATCCGCGTTCCTTTCTGTTGTCTTGCCGGTTTTCCCCGGCTCCGTTGTCCGATCTCACATACTTCCGGTTCACTTGCCGGCTGCAACCTTCTTCGCGTAGGGGTCCTGGGGATAGGTCTGCTGCAGCTTTCGCCGCATGCGCTCCGCATAGGGCCCCTGGCTCAGCTGATCAAAGCACAGCGAGGCATTGTAAAGGGCCTCCGGCTGAGCCCCCTTGACGTCCTCATACAGAACGATCGTGCGCAGGTATCCGTCGATCAGCGCTTCCTTGAAGTTGCCGCGCTTCTTCTCCAGATCTCCGCGTCGAATCAGCGCGACGGCCGCCGACTCCCGCGATCCCTTGGTAATTATGTTCGAGAGAACCTCCTTCAGCTTGCCGACCTGATCCAGCGCCAGCAAGGCTTCGGTGTACGGGCCCGCCAGGCCGGGATCTGAAAAGATGTCGGGATTCTCGCGCGCCAGCTTATCGCACACCGCCAGGGCGTCCTTGGGCTGCCCGTTCTTCACGTAGGCGTCCGCAAGGCTCCGGCCCGCCACGATGTCGTACTCCAGCATCTCATACTTGTCGAAAATGTCTTTCAGCGCCGGAATGGCAAGCGCCGGCTTCCCGCCGCGGACCTGCTGGATCGCTGCGGCCAACTCCGGAGGCGGCGCCTTGATCTTGACCCTTGCCACCTCGTCGAGGCCCAGCGTGGTCGTCACGTTCTTGGCCGTGATTTCGTAGACTCTTTGCCGGCTCTTCCAGACGATCGACCCGACCACCTCCCGTTTATCGGCTTTCTTGATGATCGTGCCTTCCACCTGGGCCTGAACACGGGGCGCGCCCAGAACTGCGGCGGCCAGCATGACGGCGAGCCAGCCCGGCTGCATAAAAGAAAATCTTCTCATCGTGACCTCTCCTTGTGCTGTCCGCGCCCAATCCGCTCAATCAGGGCTGCGCTTCCCCCGGGGCAGGCGCAACGGGAGCCTGTGTCGCAATCTTTGCCTTTGCCTCATTCATCCAGGACCGGGCCTGCGTCTCGAACTTTCCGCCTTTAAAGAGCTCCAGGTATCGCACGGCATCGTCGAGCACGTCCTGCCAGCGCCCCATCGACTGCATGAGCGGCACGCACTCCCCGAAGGCCTGCTCGATGTTGGGCCGCGCCGCCATGTCGTTCGGGTCGCGCATGTTCATCAGAATCTGGTACGTCGCAACAGCCTTCCCCCGGTACTCGCCCACGCGCTCCTTGGGACCGAATTGCTCGGAGGCCTTGGCTTTCAATTCGCTGATCCGCGCCTTGATCAGCTCCGCGCGCGACTGAACTTCGCTCGACCGCTCGAAGCTCGAGGCGCGGTTCATGGCCTTCACGGCATTGTTGAAAAGGTCCAGGCGCTTCTTCTCTTCCGGCTCTTTGCTCCCCATCTCGCCGTACGCCTGGCTCAAGCCCATGCAGGCTTCCACCGTGAAGCCGGTGTTCGTGAAGGTGGAGAGAAGTTTTTCAAAGCTTGCCGCGCTTTCGGGGTACTTCTGGAGCGCGAGCAGCGCGCGGCCCCTGCCGACGAGCGCCGGCTCAAGCACGGAACGGGTCTTGTTCGTCGCCACCAGGCTGTCGTACGCCTCCACGGCAAGCTCGTTCTCGTTCTCCTTCTGCAGCTCGTTGGCCGCCATGAGAATCTGGGAGGCGGGGTACTTGCCCCCCTCCTCGCCAAACATCTTCTTGATCTCGGCGATCGCCTGCGCCCGGCGGCCCATGTTGAGCAGCAGGCGCGCGAACATGAAGCGCGCATTCTTGGCCTCCTGGGACTCCGGGTAGTCCTTCTGCAGCCGCGACATAGCCTTCTGTGCTTCGTCCGGCTTGTCGAGAAGCGTCCAGATCGCGCCAAGCTGCATCAGGGCCCCCGGCGCGTTCGACGACTCGGGGAACTTCGCCACGAACGAATCGAACCCCTTGATCGCCGCCAGCTTATACTCGTCGGCCGGCCGGCCGGCCGGAGGCGTCATTCGGGTGTAGAGAGATGCGCTGCCGTACAGGGCGCCTTCAAGAAGCTTCCCGTTCGCGTCTGCTTCTTCCTGGGTCCGCTGGTATCGCTTTGCGTCGGGGCCGCTCAGGCTCTTGATGATCTCCGCATAGCGGTTGAAGGCCGAAGGGAGAAACTTCGGCCCCATGTCGCGGTAGGCAACGGCCAGCCGATACTTGCACGCGATGAGCGCCGGGCCTGGCACCGGCTTCGCGTCCAGCAGCGCGCTCACCTGCGTCAGCAGCTTCACTTCCTCCTCCCGCCTGTTCGTCTCCCTGTAACAGGCCGCCATGCGGTTCATCGCATCGAGGCAGATCGGCGAGTTGGTGAAGCCTTCGAGAATCTTCGCGTAGTGCACCATGGCGCCCGCGTAGTCCTTCCCCTCAAACCGTTTCTCGCCGCGCCGGAAGATGAACCCCGCCGTGCGCGGGTGGTTGGGAAAGCGGGCGGCAAAGAGGTCCTCCATCTCCGAGGCTTTGTCGGACTTTTTGCGCTCCTCGTAGGCGGAGGCGATGAGCAGGATCGAATCGCCGGCCATGGACATCAGCTCGTCCTTCCGGCGGCCGAACTGATCCGCCACGTGATGCGCCACCGTGTCCGCGAAAATGTCGTCCCCCAGCTCCATGTAGCACACGGCCAGATCCGTCAGGGCCGGCACGGAGGATTGCACTTCTGGAAAGAGGCTCAGAAACTTGCGGTATTGCTCCACCGCTTCGGCATACTGGCCGTTGTTGAACTCCGCCTTCGCCGCCAGCATCAGCATCTTCTCGACCTTCAGCCGCTGCTCATCGCTGATGTTGATGACGGGCGGATCC
The DNA here is from genome assembly GCA_964424705.1 of uncultured Victivallales bacterium. Lineage (GTDB taxonomy): Bacteria > Verrucomicrobiota > Kiritimatiellia > UBA8416 > CAYRKB01 > CAYRKB01. Next base: position 20,081 of record CAYRKB010000054.1, on the reverse strand, counting down.
ACGCCGATCTGCTTCAGCAGGGCCTCGACCTCCCGCAGATGCACCCCTGCATCCGGCGCCCAGCTGGAGCTCGAATAGCGATAGAACACATTGACGAAATGCTGCAGCGCGCCGGGGACGTCCGCCGCGTTCGTTCCGCGGGCGGCCTTCTTGCCCACAAGCAGCTCGAGAATCTCGGCGTGCGGCTTATTCTCTTTGATTTTGCGCTCGGCTTCCTGCTGCATGATGCAGCCGATGAGGTACCGGCACTCCGCAACAGGGCTCTGCCGCGTCATGTCGCGGCCGGTCGCCTTGCTCTCTTCCTGGAGAAAGTCGTCGATCTGCTTCAGCTGGTCGGCGTAGTCCTCAAGCAGCTTCGTGGCGCCTTCGAGCTCGCCCTTGAGCAGCCGCATGTGAGCCATCATGACAATGGCTTTGCCAAACCACTCATCCTGCACCCAGAGGATCTTCTGGGAAATGCTGTCCACTTCGGCGAACGCGGCATCCCGCGCCGCAGGGTCGGCGCTTCCCACCTTGATCAGCAGATCCCCCAGCTCGCACTGCAGCTGGCGCTCGATTTGACGATCCAGCTTCACGCTCAGCGTGGTGCGAAGCGCCTGCACGGCGGCCTTGTCGTCTTTCATCACGATCAGCATCTGCGCGTACTTGTAGCCGGAGCTCGCAAAGAACTCCTTGAGCGATTCAGGCACGCTGGTGCTGCCGGCGGCGGCGACCGCGTTGGTGCCGGCGGCGCTGGCGCCGGCATATTTCTTGAAGAATCCGTCGTAGAGCGCGCGGGCTTCCTTATATTTGCCCCAGGCGTAGTAGCCGTCCGCCAGCGCCAGCTTCATCGCCCAGACGTTCTCGCCATCCTGGTTCGGCTCCTTGGCGATGAGCGCGATGACCTTGGGGAACTCACCCTTGATGAGGAACGTCCGCAGCTTCATGACCCCCACCTTGGGGTCCGTGCCGAGGGACTTCAGGACGATGTCCGCATAGTCCGCCAGGCCGAGCTGCAGCAGCCCCTCCACAAAGGCCAGCTCGCGCTCAAGGACGGCATCCGCAGCCACAGCGGGCGAGGGAGGAGTGTCGGCTTCCGGCTCCTGCGCGCGCACCGGCGCCAGCAGAAAGAAAAAGGCGAGAAGAAGCCTCGTCGATCGCAAAGCGCACATCCGGTTGATTTTGCGAACCTGCATGAGGAACTGATATACACAAAAGCACTGGGCCCGTCAAAAAGAAGATTGCGGAATCCGTGCCGCGTCCGCGTGGGAGCGGGCTTCCTGCGCCCTCGCGGCGGGGAGCCGACACGCGCAGGAAACCAGGGCGTCCGCCGGAAAAAGAGCGGCCTGCCGGGACACCCGGCAGGCCGCCTCATCGCCCTCGCTTGCGCACGGCCGCCCGCGGGCGGCCGCCAGCCCGATCTATTTCTGGAACAGCATGGCCTCGTACGTCGGAAGCGGCCAGCGCGCGGCATCGATCACCGGCTCGACGCCGTCGGAGACACGGCGCAGGGCATCCATCGCCGGCACCACCAGGTCCCGGAAAGCCGACGCCTTCTGGTCGGCGTGACCCTTGGCCGCTGCGCTCTCGACCGCCGTGGCAAGGGCCTCGATCGCCAGCGCCATGTTTCGGGCGGCGGAGTTGACCTTCTGCAGAAGCTCGCCCTGGGCGTCCGGCTTCGCGCCGGCGGCCTTGACGGCGTTGATTCCGCTCGCCAGATCGGCGACAAAACCCATGACGGCAGGCAGAATCTGCCGGCGCGCCATGCTCAGCATCGTCTTCGCCTCGATGTTGATCACCTTCGCGTAGTTTTCCAGCAGGATTTCGTGCCGCGCGTGAATCTCGCCCTTCGGCAGGGTGCCGTGCTTGATCAGCACGGCCGCGTTCGCCGGCTCCACCATCGCATTGAGAGCGTCCACGCAGTTGCGGACGTTCGGCAGGCCGCGCTTCTCGGCTTCTTTTGCCCACGCGGCGGTGTAGTTATCCCCGTTGAAGATAATCGCCTCGTGCTCCACGGCGTACTCCTGGAGCAGCTGCTGCACCTTGCCCGGCAGGTCCTTCGCGCCTTCCAGCTGCTCGGCGATCTCCGAAAGCGTCTCGGCCACAATCGTGTTGAGCACGAAGTTGGGCCCGCTCAGGGACTGCGAGGAGCCGGCCATCCGGAACTCGAACTTGTTGCCCGTGAAGGCGAAGGGCGAGGTCCGGTTGCGGTCCGTCGTGTCCTTCGGAATGGCCGGCAGGGTCGTGACCCCGAGCTGCAGGTTGCCGCCCTGCTTCGAGCGGCTGGCGCCGCCCTTCTTGATCTGCTGGAAGATATCCGTGAGCTGCTCGCCCAGGAATACGGAGACGATCGCGGGGGGCGCTTCGTTGGCGCCCAGGCGGTGGTCGTTCCCCGGCGTCGCAACCGTTGCGCGCAGCAGCGAGGAATACTTGTGCACCGCGCGCAGCACGGCGAACAGGAAGACCAGGAACTGCATGTTGTCATGCGGCGTCCTGCCGGGGTTCAGCAGGTTCGCGCCGTCGTCGGTGCCGAGGGCCCAGTTGTTATGCTTGCCCGACCCGTTGACGCCCGCAAAGGGCTTCTCGTGCAGCAGGCAGACGAAGTCATGCTTGCGGGCGATCCGCTGGAGGAACTCCATCGTCAGCTGGTTGTGGTCGACGCCGATGTTGACCGTGGCGTAGACCGGGGCAAGCTCATGCTGGCTGGGCGCCACCTCGTTGTGCTGGGTCTTGGCCAGCACACCGAGCTTCCAGAGCTCCGCGTTCAGGTCCGCCATGAAGGAGGCCACGCGCTCGTGCAGCGAGCCGAAGTACTGGTCCTCCAGCTCCTGGCCCTTGGGCGGCGGGGCGCCGAAGAGCGTCCTTCCCGTCAGGCGCAGATCCTCGCGGCGGTCGACGTGCTGCCGATCGATCAGAAAATATTCCTGCTCCCCGCCGAGCGTCGCGGCAACGCGCTTGCTGGTGGTGTTCCCGAGGACCCGCAACACGCGCAGGGCCTGGGTGTTCAGCGCCTGCATGGAGCGCAGCAGCGGGGTCTTCTTGTCCAGCGCTTCGCCGGTGTACGAGGCAAAAGACGTCGGAATGAACAGCGTCGTATTGGAGCCGTCGGTCTTGACGAACACGGGCGACGTGCAGTCCCACACCGTATAGCCGCGGGCCTCAAAGGTGGCGCGCAGCCCGCCGGACGGGAACGACGAGGCATCCGGCTCGCCCTGCGTCAGCTCCTTGCCGCTGAACTCCATCATGATCTGGCCATCCGGCGCGGGCGCGATGAAGGAGTCATGCTTCTCGGCCGTGATCCCCGTCATGGGCTGGAACCAATGGCAGTAGTGGGTGGCGCCCTTCTCGATCGCCCAGTCCTTCATCGCGTTGGCCACGACGTTGGCGATGGACACATCCAGCGCCTTCCCGCCGTCGATCGTCTCCCGCAGCTTCTTGTAGACGTCCTTCGGCAGACGCTCACGCATGACGCCTTCATTGAAAACGTTCGATCCAAACACTTCAGTCAGAGGGTCCATGGTTTCGCGGGTGCCGTTCATGATCTTGCAACTCCTTAGCTTGTTAGATTCGAGACCATTTCTACGATTGTCCCGGAATTAGCACCATCTATGCCATCGCTTCGGGCATATCTCGCAAGATGTTTTACATAAACACTTTATACATTACCACCATGGACAATCATGCGGGAATACGATACATTTACGTCGTAATTGAAAAGCTTCGTTACACTTTTGAAGCTGACCGCCTTCAAAAAAAGAGAAGCGTGGTGAATTCGCGATGGGCGTGGGGCGAAAGGCTATTTCCCGGACGCAAGATGCTGGCGGCAGGCATCCGCCAGCTCCTGGATCAGTTCATGCACGGATACAATGCGATCAATGCGGTAGGCGTTGGCGCCGCACGTCACAAAGCCGTCCATCATGTTTCCGCGGTAGGAGTTGACGAGCGCCTGCGCGATGCAATAGGGCGACGTGTTCGGGTCGCAGGTGCCGAGACACTGGTACGAGCAGCCGAACTGCACTCTCTCGCCGGACTGTATCCGGTCCACGAAGTCGTTGCGGATGACGCGCAGCGGAAGCTTCAGCGGGCTCTGAATGATCCGGATGTCTTCTTTCCGACAGTTGACATAGGCTTCTTTGTACAGCGTGGAAGCGTCGCATTCGTGGGTGCAGACGAAGCGGGTGCCCATTTGAACGCCGCTTGCGCCCAGCTTGAGGAAGCGGGCAATATCCTCGCCGGTGAAGACCCCGCCGGCCGCGATCACCGGTATCGCCTGCCCGTGCGCTGCCGTATAAGAGGCGGCGACAGCGAGCACATCCTTCACGATGGATTCCAGCGGAAGATGCTCGCCGACGACGTCGTCCAGCGCAAAACCAAGATGCCCGCCCGCCAGGCTTCCTTCCACGACGATGGCATCCGGAAGCCTGCTGAATCGCCGCCACCACGAGCGACAGATCAGGTCGGCAACCCGCCCCGAAGAGACAATAGGGATGAGCTTGATGCTCTTGTGCGTAACCAGCCCGGGCAGCTTAAGCGGCAGGCCTGCGCCCGAAATGATCGCAGACACCTCTTCCTCATCGGCCGCCCTCACCAGGTCCTCATAGTTGGTAAGGGCGCACATGATGTTCACGCCAAACGGCCTGGAGGTCAGCGCCCTGGTCTTCTGCAGCATGTCCCGCAGGCTCACGTACGACCGCTCGGTGTAGCTGAGAGACCGGTCGGGCCATTCTTCCCCGGTTCCCACGGCGGCGACCACGCCAAAGCAGCCCTCATTCGAAACGGCTGAGGCAAGGCGCGATCCGGAGACGCGAACGCCCATTCCGCCCTGAATGATGGGAGGGTTGATTCGGATGTCGCCGATGACCAAATCCGGCAGGGATGGATAGTTCATTGTGACGGTCCCATAGCTACGCTTTTAGCATCGCGCGACCAGCCGCCATGCAATGTGATCGGATGAATAGTGCTCTCCCTCTCTTCTCCGGCCGAAGAGGATACCACAATGCGCGGGAGCTCGTCAGTTCCTTTCCGCGAAAAAAAATTCGCCCCCCTTGCTGCTGCCTCGGCCCGGCAGAACCCGGGCGGGCGGGCATTGCGCTGCAGCCGCAGCGACTACTCCTTGGTCCACCCCGGACCCGGTGCCGGATAGCTGAAAGCCTGCAGGAGGTTCTTGATACCTCTTCTTGCCCTGTCCGATATGCCCACGACCTTGAACCCGGCATGATACAGTCCGGGAACTCCGCTCGCACGGCACCAGGCATTCTCAACAAGCAGCGCAATGGGGCTCGCCCCGGCCGGGCCGGTGCTCGCCTCGATTCGTATGGTCAACACCTGCCCCTTGGAGAAACCGTGCCTGCTGTGAACTTGAACCCCCTCCTCGTTCAGGTTGGTCACCAGCCCAACGGCTTCTCCGCTGTCCGTGTCCTCGACAGGCCAATACCCCAGCGTTTCTCGTCTCTCGCTGTGCCGCTCCTGCATGACGGTCCTCCTCGCTATCGCACAACAACGGGCCGACAGGCGGCGCCGGCGCATTTGTTGAATTCCACGTTTCCAATTTACTATGCCTGCGGGATCGCGTCAAACAACCCGAATGGCCCGCGTGCCATCCGCCTTCCACCCATCCCCACAACAGGCCTCAGACTATATCCCGCCATCCGCGCCTTGCGCGGTGCTCCTGAACGTGTTCTCCGGGATGCACTCCGCCGCCAGCGCGCGCAGGCCCTTCTCGTCATTGTTGGTCACCATACCTTCAATACGGGCCAGGCAAGTCGCCTTACAAGCGTCGCCCAGTTCCTTTTTGAAAAGCGAGATCTTCTCGTATGGCGTGTGGACTACATTCTCATCCTCCGCCATCACCTCCTCGTACTCCTTCTCGCCGGGGCGGAGGCCGGTGGTGACGATCCGGATGTCCTTGCCCGGAACGAGGCCTGACAACGTAATCAGGCGCCTGGCAAGGTCAATAATCTTGATCGGCTCGCCCATGTCCAGGACCATGATATCGCCATTCCGTCCGATGGTCCCGGCCAGCAGGACCAGGTCCACGGCCTCGGCTGTGGTCATGAAGAACCTCCTGACGTTCTCGCTGGTAACCGTCACCGGCCCGCCCGCGGCAATCTGCTGTTTGAACAGGGGCACCACGCTTCCGCTGCTCTCCAGCACATTGCCAAACCGAACCGATACGAACGTCGTCTCCGATTGAGGTACTTCCGAGATGACTCTTTCCGCCAGCCGCTTCGTCGCCCCCATAATGCTTGACGGACGGACCGCCTTGTCCGACGAGATCATGACGAACCGGTCCACCTTCCGGGCCACAGCGACCTGAGCCAGCCGATGCGTTCCCAGCACGTTTGTCCTGAAGCAGGCGCAGACGTTCAGCTCCATCAGCGGCACATGCTTGTAGGCGGCCGAGTGGTAGATGATGTCGATCCCGCCTGCCGAATCGATCGCCCATTCCACTTCCTCCGCGTGCCGGATGTCCCCGGCATGCGGAACAATCTTCATGCTGGGATACGCCTTCCGCAGTTCCATATCGATCTGGTACAGCGCAAACTCTGAGGACTCAAAGAGCAGCAGCGCCGAGGGTTCATACGCCGCCAGCTGCCTGCACAGCTCCGAGCCGATGCTCCCCCCCGCCCCCGTGACCATAACCTTCTTGTTCTTTACGAACCGGCGCACCTCGGTCCGGTCGAGCAGGACGGGATCCCTCCCGATCAGGTCATCGATGTCCACGCTGCGAATCGTCGATTTGTTGATCTTCCCCGCAAGTATGGCGACGAGCGACGTGATCATCCGGAACGAGCAGTGCACACCTGCCGCCATGCAACTGGCCACCATTTTATTCAGGTACTCAGGCCCATTGAAGGGCGGCAGGATCAGCACGCTGTTGGCTGACAGCTTCCTCACGAGTGAGCCGAGATCGTCCGACTGCTTGAAAAGCTCGACGCTGTACACGTGCGTGGCGCCAGCGGCATAGTCATCCGCCACGATTCCCACCACTCGTGAAGCCGTGCCGCGCATACCCCGGATCACCAGGTCCGCCTCCTTGAGCTTGCCCACGACGAGGACCCGCTCCGCAATCTCGTCCAGGTAGGCGCCGCCGTGCTCAATCCGCTCGCGCGCCCACCTCACCACAAAGCGGGCTCCCAGCATCCACGCACACATGAACAGGAACTCTTCGACGACGACCGACCTCGGAATTTGCGGACTACCATCTTCCCGAACTGCCAGGGCAATGGCGAACGAACAAGCTATCGCGACGGCAATAGCCAGCGTCATGCGGGCAAGATCATTCACGCTGAAATACGACCACATGCCGGAATGCAGCCGGAACAGCGAAAACACCAGCAACGACACAACCAACAGAACAGGCAGCGTATGGAAAAACACATCCTGGTACTGATACGGCACATGCCCGTCGAACCGCAGCTGAAAGGCCAGCCAGTAGGTGAAACACAGCCCCACCCCGTGCCAGGCGAGGATCAACGTCCTGCGTACCAGTGTGCTGGCTCTGATCGTCGTTATTATGATGTGCAGGTATTTGAGCATTGCTCAGGCCTCTTTCTGTAGCATCCTTATAGTCAGCGAGGAGGTCATCAGCAACCAGTGTCCAGTAATCAGGATCCGCGTCTACCCGCGAGAATCCGTGGCTTCCCCGCTTCGCGTACCTTCGCGTCTATTAGCGGTTGCACGTCGCACTGTTATTACCCCGGCCATTAAATAGTTTCGTTGACGAAGGACCGGCTCCCTGCCGCCTTGTGCGGCAGGTGCCTGAATTTCGGCTCCTGCGCCGCAAGGGCGCAGGGAGCCCCGTTCCCACATACTGATGACTGCCTTCCACCTCTATCTTCCGCCCGCCCTCTTCACGATCCCCGCCACCCGCTCCACATCCGCCTCTGTCATGGCAGTTCCCGACGGCAGGCACAAGCCCTTGGCGAACAGTTCCTCGGACACGGCGAAGTCGGAATGCGGAGCGCGGAACGCGGAAGATAGAGAACGTTGCGCTTCTGCATTCTCCCGTTCCGAGCCATCTTGTTCTCTCTTACTTTCCCCGCTCCCCGTTCCGCGCTCCCCGCTCGACAGGTCCTGCTTTCGAAACACCTTCTGCAAATGCATCGGCTTCCACACCGGCCGGGCCTCGACGTTCTCAGCAGCAAGCGCATCCCTGACCGCATGGGTATCGGTTCCGAACTTCGCCGGATCGATCAGGATGACGGTCAACCACCGGTTCGAGCGACTCCAGGATGGTTCAGGCATGAAAGAGATTCCCGGGGTGTTGCCCAACAGGTTCCTATAGGCATCAAAGAGCTCACGCTTCCGCGTGACCCGGTCATCGAGCACCTGCAGCTGCCCGCGGCCAATGGCAGCCGCCACGTTGCTCATCCGGTAGTTGTAGCCGATCTCCGTGTGCTCATACCATGGGGCCGGATCGCGCGACTGCGTAGCCCAGAACCGGGCTTTCTTGAGGATCGCCTCGTCATCCGCCACCAGCATGCCGCCGCCCGAGGTGGTGATGATCTTATTGCCGTTAAAGGACAGGATTCCCATGATACCGAAAGACCCGCAGGGCCGACCATGACACTTTGCACCAAGTGCCTCGGCCGAGTCTTCTATCAGGGGAATGCCTTCCCGCTCCAGGACAGGCACAATGCGTCCGTAGTCTGCGCTCTGTCCGTACAAATCCACAACGATCGCCGCCTTGCACTGGATGCCCTGCGCCTTAAGCTCACAAATCGCCTGCTCCAACTTGACCGGATCCATGTTCCATGTTTCGGGCTCTGAATCAATGAACACGGGAACGGCACATTCATAGAGGATCGGGTTGCAGGACCCGGAGAAGGTCAAAGTGGAGCACAGGACATGATCGCCGCGACCCACGCCAAGGTACTTGAGGGCAAGATGAATGGCTGAAGTGCCGGAGACCAGCGCAGCCCCGCCCTTCCGACCGACCGCCGCCGCCGCTTCCAGTTCGAACGCATCCACCATCGGCCCCAGCGGCGCGATCCAGTTGGATGCGAAGGCCTCTTGAACAAGCCCGAGTTCCGCGCCGCCCATGTGTGGAGGGGAGAGATAGAGGCGGGGATTCCTCACGCCTGAGACCTTTCTTTGACCAGCTTCCGGACCACTTTTGCCGGCACGCCGAACGCCACACAATTTGCAGGGATGTCCCGATTCACAAAACTATAAGCGCCAATAATCGTATTCTCGCCAATGGTTACGCTGGGCATCACCGTGGAATGCGTGCCGATCCGGCAATTCCGCTTCAAAACGACGGGGCCAGTCTGGTTGTCGATTGTGGACACCGAGTAGATCGAACAATGGGACCCGATCTGCACGGCTTCCTCGATCGTTACGCCATGCTTTGCGTTGATGTACGTAAAAGCTCCGATATCGGTTCGTACTCCAAGCGACAGCCCATCCTTGTTCTGAACAACCCAGTTGTACTGGGTAGGCTTGCCCTCCTCGATTTCCGGCTTCTTCCAGTCTACGAAACGCGCGTCACCCATCTGAATGTCCCCCTGTCTTAGAGCCCCTAAATGCGGGCATTGTGGCATGCCTGTCGGCAGATATGCCCCTGCGGGCCAACACAGCCCACACGGTCATGGCGATGATCTTCACGTCAAGCCGGAGGCCCTGACGATCCACATACCACACATCCAGCTTGAACTTCTCTTCCCAGGAAAGCGCATTGCGTCCATTTACTTGAGCCCAGCCCGTGATTCCAGGCCTCACCTCGTGCCTTCTCGCCTGTTCCGGCGTGTACAGTGGTAAATACTCCACCAGCAGCGGTCGTGGCCCCACGAGGCTCATCTCGCCACGCAACACGTTGAACAGTTCGGGCATTTCATCCAAGCTACTACTACGCAGGAACCGGCCGAACGATGTCAGTCGATCCGCATCCGACAAACGTTTGCCCTGCGCATCGCGCGCATCGGTCATGGTGCGGAACTTGAACAGGGTGAGCGGCTTCCCGTGCAGGCCGGGCCGCCGCTGACAGAAGAGCACAGGAGCGCCACATTTCAGGCGGATCAACAGCGCCACAAGAAACAGAACCGGTGACAGCGTTACCAAGCCCAGCAGGCTCAGAACGATGTCGAGCAGACGCTTGCCGTGGGTTCTGTAGAGAGATTTCACTTCGTTTTCCGGCAGGCGATGGCCCGGCTGCAATTACTCCGTCTCAGCCATTAGCGCCAATTCATCCATCGCCTGATCCAGGGCAATGGCGGGCTGCCACTCCGTATCCCGTGCAAAGAGAGAACAGTCCATGCCAAATGACTGTCCGCATGCATTCATGGGTTTGTAATCTATGCAAGCGCCAGTGCGGCCCCGATGGCCCGCGGCGGCGACAGCCGATTCGGCAATCCGGGTAATGCTCACCGGCGCGCATCCTCCGACGTTATAGACTGGTTCCCAAGCCGCGGACTTGTTCTCAAGAAGGCTCAACAGGGCGCGTACCGCATCACGAATGTGAAGCAGGTCGAAGACTTGCCCACCCCCCAAAATCGTCAAAGTATCGCCATTCATCGCTGCGCGTAGAAATTTGTGAGGAAGTTCGTTCCAGCGCAAGCCGTCCGCCGCGCCATACAATCGCGCCAGTCGCAAGGACGTCGCCCGCGACGCGCCGCTCATTCTGCCCACCATGGCCGTCATCTGTTCCCCCGCCCACTTATCCATTCCGTAGGTACTCTCCGGCGCGGGGGGCAGTCTTTCAGTCCAAGGCGTAGGCAGGCCGGCTCCATAGACGCTCTGACTGGAAAGATATATGAAACGAGGATGCTGGTAGTGAATGGCTGCTTCACACAACAGTCGCGTCAATGCCAGAGATTGAGCATGGCCTGCACAATCTAACGGGTTGCGTTCGGCGGCTAGATGAAACACAGCATCAACGTCGGCGAATCGCGAATCGCGATTCTCGACTTCGCCAGCCATCCAAAGACGAAGCCTCGGATCAGGTCGCGGCCAGATCGCCCGCGCGCGGTCGCGAGAGCGTACCAGCGCATACACTGCGCCAACAGAGCGATGGCGCAATAACGCCTGCACCAGATGGCGGCCCAGCCAGCCCGTGGCACCTGTGACAAGCACATTGCGTGTTGTGGCCGGCTCCAGGGAGGGTACACGTCTGCTTGTCACCGCCTCCACATCAGGGCGATCAGACACCGACACAACACGCTCAGCAACCTGCCTCAGGCCGATCCTCCGGCTGTTCACAGCCAACCGTGACGGCAGAGCCGGCTGATTCATGAAACTGCGAATCGCCAGATCCACTTCATTGAAGCCAAGCTTTGCACGAAGTCCACTAATGCCAGTAAAGCGTCCATTCATTTCGAAGAAACGGGGACCTTCTGCAGTCATACGCCCTTGAATATTGACAGGCCCGCGCATGCCATAGCTAAGCAAAAGCGGGATCAACGGTTGAAGCGCCTCCCAATAGGGCTTGTCGTCTATCGGCACGACCTCTATTGGCACACCGGCCTTGAGGCGGTTTCGGGTTGCCATATGTCCGAGCACATCACCGGTCGCGGAAATCAGCCATTGGCAGGATATTTCGGACACTTGAACCAGACGCCGCTGCGAGATAGCTTCGCAAAGCACCGAATGGTCCGGATCATCAATCCTTGGCATGGCATAAGGCTGAACGACGTATTCTTCCGGCAATTGGCCAAGATCATCCGCCGCTCTTACGATTCTGACCCCGGCCGTGGCCGAGCCGCCACTGGGTTTAGCAATCAGCGGGAACGCAATCTGCCCCGACGCAATTGCGTCGACGGCTTCCCTTGGGCTAAAGCCGGGCAGGATGTGCCTGCAGACTGCCGACAGTGTTTGGCTCCATAGTCGCTTGTCACGACAAAGCCTCACAAATTCGATTCCGCCGACCAACACCCTGATGCCCGCGGCTTCGAATCGAGGCGCATTCTCGGCAAGAACCGGCAGATCGAGATCCAGTCCGGGAATGAGTATGCTCACGTCATGGTCACGGCACGCGGCCAGAAGAACATCCGGATAGTCAGGAGCCCGCGAAGGTGGCAGCAAGTGCTGCACCTGACAGTCGCAGGCCCCGTAGGCCAAAGCGCTGGTATCGTATCCGACCAGATGGAGTGGCAATGATGACAAACGGCAGGAATCCACAATAGATTGCCCAACCCCGCTCCCCACCGCCGTAATTCCTACATTGATAGCGTTATCATCTTTCACGTGCCGCTGTCCCCCGTCTACGAAAGAACCTTCACCTACAACAACCCCATCGCCTTCATCATCTCAGCGTTCACCTTGTGGACATCATAGCGCTCTTCCGCATAACGGCGACTTTCTCTGCCCATCACAGCGATTTGGTCTCGATTCCGGACAAAGAACTCCATTGCCTTGACCAACGAATCCACATCCTTCGCCGGCACAAGAATGCCATTGCGACCTATCTTCATAGGTGTTCGCTTAAGGTTATTGGCTGTTGGTTGCTGACCTCCGGCTTCCGACCTCTGGCTGCTGCCCCCCTGCCCCCTCATCCAGGGCCGTTGATCTATGGCCTCTGACTTCTGACCTTCGCACTCATCCTTTCCCCTGACCGTCTCCCTGCAACCTGGCACATCGGTCGTTATTATCGCGCGCCCCATCGCCATTGCCTCAAGAACAGTACGGGGCGTCCCCTCACGGTAGAATGATGGCAGGACAAATACGTGACAATCGCGGATGACAGGGCGTACGTCCTTGATATACCCGACATACCTGACAATGCCGTCACGGCGCCACGCCTCCAACTCAGCTTGCTTTATAGAACTGGGATTCTCGTCCAGATCGCCTGCCAGAACGCATTCTACATTCCCATGACGCTGTCGAATGATCCTCGCCGCCTCGATATATTCACGAACACCCTTATCCTTCAGCAGACGCGCAATCATGAGAAATCGGAAGCATGAGCAATCGGGCAACTGTTCGCTCGGGTAATACGCAAGATCGATCCCGATACCATTAAGCAACACTGTTTTCTGAATAGGAGCGTATCCCTCTTTCACAAACTGATTCAAGTCATCCGGATTCAGGAAGAATACACGTTTGCTTCCAAGAAGACCAAGCCGATACAGCCCTTTGGCGACAAATGAAGACAGCATATGTGAGAACGATTCATGCGGCATAAATGCACGCCCCAGGCCTTCGATCATTGAGAAGACCCGCTCTACCCCGCAGAACCGAGCTGCTAGCCCGGCATAGATCACAGGTTTAATCGTGTAGCTCAAGATGACATCGGGTTTTACTTGACGCACAAGGCGCATCACGTCCCACAGGGTTTTCATATCCGTCAGTGGGTTGATGCCGGTCCGCGCCATCCGGATCGGACAATACAGTACTCCCCACTCTCTGAGTTCAGCCGCTACCTCCTCATCCCAGCCATCGGCCGCCGCAAACACCTTCAGCCCCCTCCCAACAAGGGCCTTCAGCAATGTACCGCGAAAGTGAACCAGTGAGCGGGGCAACCCGCCGACAATGAGAATTACCATACCTGATCACGCTCCTGGGCCGACCTTTCGGCGGAGTATCCCTCGCCACTAGAACTCGTAATCGAACGCCCTGATGTCATCCGCGTAGACACGCGCAGCGACTTCAACCATTTCACGATTGTAAGCGGCTCTGAACGCGCCTTTGTGCCGTGAAACATTCCGCCACTCAACCGCGCATCTCCGGTTAAGAGTCGCCTCAATGCGCATGATCGCCTTGTCGAGCGCCTCCACTTTCCCGACAAAGTCGACCAGTTGAACACCTTTGTCGTGTGTGAACGCGACCTGTGGCAGGAAAGCCCTGTCCACCTGCGTTATGTTTGCCGCAGGCATCCACTCCATCACAAACCGCTCAAAAGTGGAGCACTTACAGCACCGATAGAGGCCCGGATTTGCAACGGCACCCTCAGAACCTCCGTTAACTGCGAACCGGTACGCTGAGTACAGTCGGTCCCACGGATTCCTGACCACTGCGAACTTGAACAACGAACGGAAAAGGAGAGGCCCCACTGCATTTCTAATCTCGCCCGCCGTGTTGTGTCCAAGGCGTCGGCCGTACACTGCACAGGCGACACTTGTCCCAGCCGCCTTTGGAATATGGACGAAGATACACTTCTGTTTCCTGTAGTGCCGCAAGCGTATTCGCCAGAGCACGAACTCCAGACAATTACGGCCAACGATATTCGATATGGCCCGGTAGGCAAGTATCTTAGCCGAGTAGATATTGAAACTCATAGACTAGCCGGCAACAGAAACGCCTGCGCCCCGACGGCTCTCAATGTTGCTCCGGAAGTTACTCCAGAATGCATCCCTCTGGACTTCTATTCGATCAGCGTAATACTTCTGCGCTTCATGATAGTTCCTGTCTGCCTGCTTGACGCGCCACGGCGCGTCGTTAACTAGCCGCGTCATCTGCTCCGCCAAAGCCTCAGCATCACCTGGGCGGTGCAGGCATGCAGGCGGCAAGAGTTCTGGAATTCCACCGCACGTGGAGCCTAGACTTGGCAACCCTCGACTCATGGCTTCAACCAAAGCACGAGGTAATCCCTCCACAAAACTGGGTTGAATGTAGACATCCATGCCATCTAACCACTTCACTACCGCCTCACCACTGGGCAGACACCCATCGAGATAGAGACACGCACCCAATCCAAGGCGGTTCGCGTGCGAACGCCAATAATCATGCCTGCCTGCTCCCAACACATGCAGCTCCACCTTTATGCCGCGATCAATGAGCGTGCGCACAGCAGATAACGCAACGCTGAGACCCTTATAGCGGTTGCCCAGGGAGGCAATCATTCCGACTACTGTCGGCTTTGCGAAGTCCACTCGCACTGCATTGGCGCGATCCAGTCTCTCCCTCAACACTGCCCCAGATACTGGCGGAATCTCAACATCCGATGCACTCCCACACTTTCCCGCACAGGGGTAGCGCCTCTGCAGATACATGCTCGTTACATAGATGGCATAGTCAGCGCGGCCTATCCAATAGCGAGACTGCAACCACGCGTAGGGCGCATATAACTTTCCGACAATACCCCCATAGTTCCAATACGCACCCCACGCATCTCCCACAACTTCCGCCGCCCACGGGATTCCTCTGCGTTCGGCCTCCCTGGCTGAAAGCCATCCGAGCCGCGATTGCCGCACTATGACAGCATCACAATGCCTCATCTCGCGGCGAATCGCCGCCACGCTACGTGCATTCTCCAACTGAGCAAGCGTTCTGCCATGGTTATCCGGCGTTCCCGCGAACGACACGCTTGGTCCCGAAGAGACATCCCATTGCTCCGGCACCCGCATACAATCAGACAGCCGACAGACCACTACTACCTCGTCAAAGTGCTTCAAATACCGAGCCCAACGGCGATATGGGAACTGCCCCTGCGAATACACTGTGCCGTCAGGCGTGCGAACAAACCGCGCACTGTGTGCAAAGAGCGCTTTCATGACACAGATAGATACATGATCCACAGAAAGTAGCCACTATACTGCAACAGAGCACAATCGAGCGTTCAGCCTAGTCCGTGAACTCTCCTGACACCCGACGATCGGGTAGTCAGACAGAACAACACCAGACCTATGGGCAGCAGGCCGTTCTTAATTGCGGCAAATGCAAGGTTGTCGGAGTCTCCCGTCATCAGAGTCACACAGAGCTGCACCAGAAAAGGCGCTATAAGAACACGTCCGTCTACTTGTCGTAGAGAGTATATATATCTTCGCGTTATCCCTACAGCCCCACCTAGCAGGGAATAGGCCAATGGCACGGACAGAAATCCGAAATTCAGAATTGCTTCCCCGGCGAGTCCGTATACCCTACGTGAAACGGCCCCAGAGTTCCACGCTCCTGGACCATAGAGCGCATCGGTACCCTCCTTGACTTTTGTAGGCGGCCGGTCAGGCCACCATATCCTCGGAATAGGAATGCAGGCGGCCCCCAGGTAGGTGCGGCCGTACGCAAACCTGTTTTCAGAAGCGTTCACAATCGAATTGTGAAGCAGATACGCCTGTACATCGCTTCGTCCGAAGTCGCCCAACAAGACGACGCTCAAGGTTCTCCCCGTCTGCTCCTCGGCCGATACTAGCCCTTCTTTCAAGAGCCCGACAGTGTCCCGGCCCGCCCCTTTATAAAAGCCATAGACGTACATGAACATGATGACGAACAATGCTCCCGCCACTACAACTTTCTTTGGCAGCGGCCTAACCGCCAAATGCAGCATTCCCGCCACCCAGAATAGCTTCCAAATGGTTTCGCTTCTACTTCCCCTTAGCCCCCCGAACAGAAGCTGCAACATAAAGAATCCGACGAAAAGACATGCCAACGTTGTCCATCTTGGAGGAACAGGTTGCCGCCTGACCCAGTGGACATATCCCATAGCCGCCAGCATTGGAAAACTCTCGGAGAACACGAAGAGCCATCCCAATCCCCGAAAAGCGCCATCCCTATCAGAGAACGCATCAATATATCCACTGACGCCACCAAAGTAGGCAAACACCACAATCTGCAAGACTAGCGTTAGCGGCAGTAGAATTGCCAAAACAGTAACAAGGCGGCGGTGATGAAGGACACGAGGGCTGCTCCATCGCTGCGCGAATCCCTTAAGACGCACCGCACCCGCACAGAACCGGTAGCACAGCAGTCCCGTCATGTTCAGAATCGCCATATATCCCAGCCAAGCACGCCAATCGGGCAATGGTTGCACATAGTTCATCCAGTAATCCCAATGGACATGCAGAAGAGGTGCAACAAAGAAGAAATGGAGACCGAGAACGCCCAGAATACCCATTGGATCAAATAGATTCATCCGGCCCCTCATCCAGGCGATCCCATCGCCTCCGATAAGAACACCGCAAACGAACACAGGCACAACGAACCAATGCCGTACATTGTGGTCCGCCATGACAAACGCTAGCGCCACAGTTCCACAAAGAGCGGCGGCGACAGCGAAGTCCCTGGTAGAAGCACGGATCAAGATAGCCGCTCCTTCACGTTGCGAGCAGTCGCATAGTTCGCAGCGAGGTTGCTGACACATTGCGACAAATTGAAATGGCTCCCATCCACTCGCCTCCAAGCATCTTCCGGCTGAATACGTCTGCCAGTTTCTGCGAGGATGCGCTCCGCCCACATCGCAGGCTGAGACAAGGCCAGTCTATTCACAAGCAAAGGCACCACGTCAGCTTCCTTCGGTACCGCATCGGAGACGAGACACCCCAACCCCGCCGCCTGTGCTTCGACAACAACCAATCCCAATCCTTCATGGCGCGAAGGAAGCACGAACACGTCCATCGCCCCGCTCATCAAGCGCGGAACGTCGCGGCGCACGCCGGCAAAGATGATCTTGGTGGACAGCCCTAAGCGTCTGGCCTTATGGTCGACTGCTGCGCGCAAGGGACCATCGCCCACCAGCAGAAGGCGAGCCCGGGGCTCACGTCGCGCCACCTCGCTGAAGATATCCAGGAGAAAGTCATGATTCTTTTGCTCAACAAAACGGCCCACATGACCGACGACGAATGCGTCTGCCGGAATGCCCAGTTCATCACGCACCCCAATCATGTCAATAGGCCGGGTGTATGGTTCCACGTCTATGGCGTAGTACAGCACTCTCCAGCGGGGATCGCGCTCCCAGGCGCATCCATATAGCGCGGCGGCGGCTGGATGGCTACAGGCGAGTCCAAGCGTAGCATGGCGACGAATATGGCACTCGCTGACAAGGAGGTAGAGTCGGCGCCACACCGCGGCGCCTCGATCTTTCAACGAAATGTCGTTATGGCTGTGGGCAATGCGTACTGGCACGCCTGCCCAATGGGCCAGCATGAGCGGAAAGCCGCTAAAATGATGCACGTGGCTGTGAACAACATCGTAAGGTCCATGTTTTCTCATTATGCGACGAAAGTTCCTCGCATAGCACAGGGGCCGCGTTGGATGCAGACAGGGGGTAATCCGGCATCCGAGGGCGCGGAGTTCTTCGTCATAGAAGCATGGTTTTGTCGTATGGGTCAGGAAATCGAACTTGTACCGGTCCCTGTCTATCTTGCGCAGCACATGCATCAGCCAGGTTTCCACACCGCCGGTGTCCATCCCGCCGACGACGTGCAAGATCCGAATCGGTTTCTGAGTATCGTTCACGACGCCCTTGTTTCTTTATGAGGCATTCCTCTCAAAGCCCACCCTACGATGGCCGTACTGCCCAGAAGATTGGCGACTGAGACGATGAGCAGAGCCTGCGCGGCGCCAATGAGCCCCCCCCGAGGGATCATCATCACGCAAACGAGAGCCATGAGCACTGACGAACCCGCAAAGAGCGCCATCTGCATGCGGAATACTCTGGCTGCGGTCATTCCGTACCCCAGAAACGATGCCACGAAGGATATGCCTGAAGCAACCGTGAGCCAGACAAACGCGTCGGCATGCTGAGCGTAGTCGGGACGGTAGAGCATGGCCAGGATATGACGGCCGAACAGGGCGGACACAGTAACGGCAGCGAGACCCAGCAATATGCCAATACCGGCCAAGCGACCCAGCAGGCGTGAAAACCTGTCGCGCTGACCTTCGGCGTAGTACTGCGCGAGGCGTGGCGATGCCGACTGGCCAACGGCACCTATGACCGTATTGCCGGCAACCATCAGGTATGCAAGTGCAGAAAAATAGCCCAGTTCCCGCTCGCCCAGAAGCCGCTCCACGAAGTAGCGTGGGATGTTCGTATTCAGCGAAATGATTGCCATGACAACTCCGAGCGGCAAGGCAAGCCATGCCAGGCGGACAAGCCTGCTCCATTGCCAGAGAGGCATGAGTGAACGTGCATGGTCATCATTCAGCACCCGTCGGGCGTTGGTTCTTTCGTAGCCCAGAAGCATGACCGCATATACGATCACCATCGCCGCCGAACCCCATAGAACGCTATTCGTAAAGTAAACCGTAAATCCAAGGGCCGCGAGAAGCAGGGGGCCCTTGATCACGAGAGACATGGCGATCCTGTCCATGCGCTCGCGCTGCTGCATCAGCCCGTAATAGGCGTCGCTCACTGATTCCACCACCTTGCCAACGCCCACAACTATGATGACAAACGCCATCTCGCCACGATAACCGGACAGGAATGTCACTACGCCAATAGCCAGGAGCGCGAATGCTGAAGTGCTGAGACGCAGGGCCAGATAGTGGCCAAACTCGTACTCACGCCGGGCGTCGGTCGCCTGAACACCTCGCAGTTGCAGCATGGAAAACATAATGATCGGCGCCGTAAGCGCCAAACCAAGAGAGAAGCGGCCAACCATCTCAGGCGAGCCCAGCTTGGCAAGAACTGTAAGCATTCCCCACTGGCACCCCACATAGACCATGCGCCCCATGAACGTCCACGCAAAGTTCTGGCGAAGCGAAAGACGTTCTCCGCGAACAAACGCAGCCGCTTCCCCATCGACGACTCTCTCGACTTCGTCAGTTATCACGTTTGCATCCGTCACAGTTCATCCGCGAGAATCCGCGGCTTCCCCGCTTCGCGTACCTTCGCGTCCATTAGCGGCTCAACTTGCCCGCCCTTTGTCGTGAGCTTTGTCGAAGAGGAAGAGGTAACTACGAAACACGCGGGACACGCGAAAGCTATCGACTATTAGTCCGGCCATTCAATAGCTTCGTTGACGAGGGACCGGCTCCCTGCCGCCTTGTGCGGCAGGAGCCTGAATTTCGGCTCCTGCGCCGCAAGGGCGCAGGGAGCCCCATCCTCACATATCGACTACTATTTAATGGCCGGAGAATAATCCGCGTTTGTCCGCGGGAATCCGCGGCTTCCCCGCTTCGCGTACCTTCGCGTCCATTAGCGGTTCAACTCGCACAACGTCAACCGAACCGCGGATGAAAGCAGCAATTCGCATTATGGCCGTTCATCCCAATCCACAGCCCGCATTAAGCGGGCTCTACCTCGAGGCTTTTTTACAGTAGCGCCCGCTTTACGCGGGCTATTCGCCATAATGCGAATTACCGGAATGAAAGGGAGGCAACCATCTGTGATCAGTAAGCGGTGATCGCGTGAACTCATCAGTTCTCAGAGGCTGCTTTGATCCGCGTTTATCCGCGAGAATCCGCGGCTTCCCCGCTTCGCGTGCCTTCGCGTCCATTAGCGGCTCAACTTG
>CAYRKB010000053.1:11534-25600 GCA_964424705.1 uncultured Victivallales bacterium | reverse complement strand
CCCGGGAACATGGCGGAGACAGCGCTGCCGTTCTTCGACTACTTCGAGCGGTATATCGACGACTTCCGGGAGAACGCCCGCAAGCTCTATGGAACCAAGGGCATCTACGTCCCTCTCTCGCAGAGCCTGAGCGGGCTGGCGTATCCTTGCATCTGGATCAACTGGGTGTCCGCGGCCGGATGGCTGGGTCAGCTCTTCTACGACTACTACCTCTACACGGGCGACAGGGAGTTTCTCGCGCGCCGCGCGATACCCTGGCTGAAGGAAATCGCGCTCTTCTACGAGGGATATCTCCACAAGGGCCCATTCGGGAAACTTTACTTCTCGCCTTCGATCTCGCCTGAGAACTGGCCAAACGGCGAGGGCCTGCGCATGCTCTGCACGAACGCGACCATGGACGTCGCCGTGTGCCGCGAGGTCCTGACCAGCCTTTGCGACGGGTGCGAGTTGCTCGGCCTGGAAAAGGACGGCGTGCCCCGCTGGAAGGCGATCCTGTCCGACCTGCCGGAATATGAAATCAACGAGGACGGCGCCTTCCGGGAATGGCTCCATCCGAAGTTTCCGGAGCAGTACGCGCAGCGGCACCAGTCGCATCTCTATCCGTTCTTCCCGGGTTTCGAGATCACCGAGGAAAACAATCCCCGCATGAACGAGGCGTGCCATGTGGCCATCGAGAAGCGCCTGCTTGCGGGCCTGAACAGCCACACCGGGTGGTCGCTGGCGCACATGGCCGGCGTCTTCGCCCGCATGGGCGACCCGAACCGCGCCCTGGAGTGCCTCGACATCCTCGTCCGCGCCTGCGCGGGAGCCAACCTGCTCCTGAACTGCCACGACCGCCGCGCGATGGGCCTGACGATCGGCGGAATCGGCGGCAGCGCGCCGTTCCAGATCGACGCCAGCCTCGGCTTCAGCGCCGCAGTGCTGGAAATGCTCGCGTTCAGCAAGCCGGGGCTCCTGCGCCTGCTGCCGGCCCTCCCCAAAACCTGGAATCACGGCAGCGCCCGCGGAATGCTGTGCCGCGGCGGGATCAAGCTCGACGTGGCATGGGACCAGGCAAAGGGCCGTATGAACGCTGTGCTGACGAGCACAACGGACCAGACGGTGCACGTCAAGTTGCCGGCGGGATTCGGGAAAGCGACGCTTGGCCCCAAGGGCCAGGCCGCACAACGCTCACCTTTGGGCGCGCAGTACATACTGCTCCAGTTCCGCGCAAACAAAGCGGTGCGGCTCGCAGCGACGAAGAAGCGTTGAGCGTCTTCTGTTCGTTTGCGCATGATTGAGGTAGGGACGCCTCTCCGAGGCGTCCGCGGACGGCACGGAGTGCCGTCCCTACCATGGCAGCGGCCACGTCAGATGGAGTTGAAGGAGGATGGTGCGATAGATATGAAAATACTGCGTTTAAAGAAATGGGACAAAAACCCGATTCTCCACCCGCGCCCCGGAAGCTACTGGGAGGGCGGAGGCGTGCTCAACCCCGGGGCCTACTACGACAACGGGAAGGTCTCCCTCCTCTATCGCGCCTCGGGTACGAACCCGGACTGCGTCATCTACATCGGTCTGGCGGAGAGCAAGGACGGCTTTCACTTCGAGCGCGTTTCTGACGAGCCGGTTCTGGCGCCGTCCGCGGACGGCTTCGACGCGGGCTGCCTCGAGGACCCGCGGGTCGTGAAGATGGACGGCATGTACTACATGACCTACGCGGCGCGGGCCCATCCGCCCATGGCGCACTGGGCCGGCCGCAAGCGGCAGAATCTCCCGGCGCAGACCGGCACCTGGACGGAGAACTGGACCCGGTCCGGCATTGCCCGGTCCAAGGACCTGCGCAACTGGGAGCGGCTGGGGCCCTGCACGAGCGACGATATCGACAACCGCGACGTCGTCCTGTTCCCCGAGAAGATCGGCGGCAAGTACGTCATGATGCACCGGCCCATCGACCGCACGGAAAAGACATTCCCCGGCTTCCAGTACGCCGCGATCCGGCTGGCATATTCGGACGACCTGAAAACGTGGGCCGGCAACACCGTGCTCGCCCGGCCGGAGGAGCGCTGGGAAGGCGGCCCGCCCCCCCTCGGCTGGATCGGAGGCGGCACGCCGCCGATCCGGACCCCCGAGGGCTGGCTGACGATCTACCATGCCGTGGGCAACCCGGACGGCAAAGGCAACACCTACCGCGCGGGCGTGATGCTGCTCGACCTCGAGGACCCGTCGAAGATCATCTCCCGGCCGCCGGACTTCATCCTTGAGCCCGAGGCGCCGTTCGAGCTGGAAGGGGCCGTGAACCGGGTCGTGTTCCCGTGCGGCGCCATCGAACTCGGCGACGAGCTGTTTGTCTACTACGGCGCAGCCGACGCCCTCTGCTGCGTGGCCACAGTTAAGATGAAAACCTTGATGGACTGGACGCTGTCTTTTGCCGGCAACAAGCCAGACAGGAAGTAAGAGAAAAGACGAACCGTCGATTGACGAACGGCTGAACAGCCAACGTCAGAGTTCAGAGAAGCGAGTTGTTTCAGATCGGAACGTCCGGGCTTCGAGATTCTGCGGCTCTTGGAAGGAGAAGTTGCCCATGCCTACGGAAACCATGACGTCCCGCGAGCGATGGCTCGCGGTACTGCGCCACGAAGTTCCTGACCGCGTGCCCCTCGACTATTGGGGCACCGGCGAGGCTAGCGAGAAGCTGATGAAGCATTTGGGGCTTCCGACGTGGGACGCCGTCCGCAAGCGCCTGCGCCTCGACTACGTCGTGGGCGTCGGGGGGCACTATGCGGGCCCGCCCGCCAAGCCGGGCGAGGACATCTTCGGCTGCCGGCACCAGCAGGCGCAGCACGAGGGAGGCTCCTACACCGAGTGCATCCACCACCCGCTGGCTCAGTTCAACAGCGTCGAGGAAATTGAGGCCAACTATGCCTGGCCTAACCCGGACTCGTGGACCTACACCCACCTGCGCGATGCGGTGAAGGGCAAGGAGCATCTGCCCGTGAGCGGCGGCGGCTCCGAACCGTTCCTCTTCTACACGATCCTGCGCGGCATGGAGCAGGCGTTCATGGACTTGAGCCTGAACCCGGAGATCGTCCACTACTGCCTCGACAAGCTCTTCCACCTGGCCTACGAGAACACGCGCCGCATCTACGAGCAGATTCCCGGCGTGGTGGTCTACAGCTATATCGCCGAGGACCTGGGCTCGCAGGAAGGCCTCCTCATGTCGCCCGCGCACATCCGCGAGTTCCTTCTGCCGCGCATGAAGAAGATGATGGACCTCGCGCACCAGGCCGGGGTCTATGTCTTCCACCATTCCGACGGCGCGGTGCGGGACATCCTGCCCGAGATTGTCGACACGGGGATCGACATCCTCAACCCCATCCAGTGGCGCTGCAACGGCATGGACCGCGAGGCGCTCAAGCGCGATTTCGGCCAGCGCATTGTCTTCCACGGGGCCGTGGACAACCAGTTCACCCTCCCCTTTGGCAGCATCGACGAGGTGCGACAGGAAGTGCTGGACAACATCCGCATCCTCGGCAAAGGCGGCGGCTACGTCCTCGCCCCATGCCACAACATCCAGGTGGTCAGCCCCGCCGAGAACATTGTGGCCATGTACGACGCGGCGTACGAACACGGCTGGTACAAGTAGGGGCGTTCCTGTTCCTCGTTGACACTGCGACTCGGTTGGATTCACACTCAAAGCTAGATCTCTCGCAAAGAAGCAGAAAGGTTGCTCATCCTATGAAACTTGGAGTAATGCCCGGCGACACAGTCCCCGCGGCGGAATGGCGGACGTTGGGGTTCGAGGCCATGCAGTTCTTCTACGGGTTCAACCGGCAGGACGATGCCGGCGATCCGACGGAGGAGGAGATCGACGCAAGGCTCAAGGAGACCGGGCTCAGCCTGGCCGCCATGACCCTGCATATCGACCTGGTCGGCCCGCAAGGCGCGATCCAGCCGGATATTGACCGGGCCGTGCGCATGGTGGCCCGGACCGCGGGGCTCAAGGGGCGCTTCGGGGACAACAAGAAGCCGATCATGATCTGGCATCCCTCGGGCTATCCCGACGTTCCCGGAGTCAACGATCAGGCGGTATTCCAGGGCCTGTGCTCAGCCATGCGGCAGATTTGCGCGGCCGCCGAAAAGCAGAGCGTGCACGTGGCCGTCGAAATGTCACGCGCCTGCAGCGTCTACAGCGCGGAGACCTTCCTGCGCATCAAGGACCAGGTCGCCTCGCCGGCCCTGAAAGTATGCATCGACGCCGCGAACATTGTGCCCGACCGCACGCCCCTGGAGCGCTGCATCCGCATGCTCGCCGGGGACATCGTGATCGCCCACGGCAAAGACTCACATTTCAACCCGAACGGTGACGTCGCCGAATACGGCCCTACCGGCTCCGGAAAGATGGACTACGCGACGTACCTGCGCTGCCTGAGGGACTACTGCCCGGTCCCCTACTTCATCCTGGAGTATTACAAGACGCGCGAGGACCTTCTGCGCGCCCGGGACATCGTTCGCCAGCACATGTGACAACGGGCTGAACATGAAGGCCATCGTCCTCACCGGCATTCGCGAAATGGACCTGCGCGAGGTGCCGACGCCCTGCGTCGCCCGGCCGACGGACGTACTCGTCCGCGTGCGCGCCGTCGGCGTGTGCGGCAGCGATGTGCACTACTACACCACGGGGCGGATCGGCAGCCAGGTGGTCCAGTTCCCCTTCACGGTCGGCCATGAGTGCGCCGGCGAGGTCGTGCAGGCGGGAACCGGCGTGACGCGCGTGAGGCCCGGCGACCGCGTCGCGATCGAGCCGGCCATGACCTGCGGCGCCTGTGACCAGTGCCTCGCCGGGCGCGCCAATACCTGCCGCAACATCCGGTTCCTCGGCTGCCCGGGCCAGGCACAAGGCTGCCTATCCGAGTATCTGGTGATGCCGGAGGCCTGCTGCTTTCCCATCGAGCCGGGAACCACGTTCGAGCAGGCCACGATTTCAGAGCCGCTGGCCATCGGCGTCTATGCTGTACAGCGTTCCGTGCCCATGGCGGGCGCAGCGGTTGGAATCCTCGGCATGGGCCCCATCGGCATGTGCGTCATGCTCCCCGCGCGCAACATGGGAGCCCGGCGAGTCTACGGCACAGACCTCATCCCCGCCCGCCTCGCGGCGGCGGCGAGGGCCGGCGCGGACTATACCGGCAGCCCCGATGCGCAGGACGTGGTCGCCGACGTTCTCGCCCGTGAACAGCACGGCCTCGATGTGGTCTTCGAGTGCTGCGGAAAGCAGGCGGCAATCGACCAGGCGATCGACCTGCTGAAGCCCGGCGGAACGCTTATGCTCGTCGGCATTCCGGAAGTGGACCGCATCTCCTTCGTGATTGAAAAGCTTCGGCGCAAGGAGATCAGCATCCGGAACGTCCGCCGCCAGGAAGGCTGCGTGCAGCACGCGCTGGACATGATCCAGAAACAGCGCATCGACGCGACATCCTTGATAACGCACCGGTTTGCGCTCGCCGATGCGAAATCCGCCTTCGACCTGGTGGCCCACTACCGCGACGGCGTGATGAAAGCCATGATTCATCTGGCGTAGGCCCGCACAGGAGACGGAATCGATGACATCTAAAGATCGTGTCCTCACGACGCTGGCGCGCGCGGCCGCCGACCGCGTGCCGATCAACTATTCCGCCAATCCGGGAATAGACGCCCGCCTTAAGGAGCATTTCGGCTTGAAGCCCGAAGAAGGCGAAGCCCTGCTTGAAGTGCTGGGCGTTGACTTCCGTGGAGTCGGCGCAAACCATGTGGAGCCCAAGCTGCATCCGGACATACCCGAGCGCGGAGTTTTGGTTGATAACTGGGGCATTCATCACCGCTGGGTCGAACACGGGACCGGCGGGTACTGGGACTATTGCGATTTCCCTCTCAAGGAGGCCGACGAGGAGACCGTGGCCAACTGGCGGATGCCGGACCCGGACAAACACGACTACTCCGGGATCTTCGAGCAATGCAGACGCCAGGAGGAGTTCGCGGTGTGCCTGTATTGCTTTGGAGATCTGATCAATGGCAACGGCATGTTGCGAGGCATGGAGCAGACGCTGGTCGACCTGATTACAGACGACCCGGCGGGGCTCTTGCTCGCCGATCGCCGCTTTGCGATCCAACTTGAGGTTGCCCGCCGCACCCTTGAGGCGGCAGAGGGCGGCATTGACATCCTGTGGCTCGGGGAAGACCTGGGCACGCAGGACCGCCCCATGATTTCCACGGACATCTTCAGGAGACACGTCCGCCCGCGCTATCAAAAGCTGGTCGACCTGGGAAAAGCGTTCGGCGCCAAGCTCATGATCCACACCTGCGGATCATCGAGCTGGGCATATGAGGAGTTCATCGAGATGGGAATTGACGCCGTGGAGACGCTTCAACCGGAAGCGAAAGACATGTCGCCCGCCTATCTCAAGAAGACGTTCGGCGGACGGCTTGCCTTCCATGGGTGCATCAGCACGGCTGGCCCGGTAACCTTCGGCACGCCTGCGGATGTGGTCAGGAGCTGTCGCGAAACGCTCGATATCATGATGCCCGGGGGCGGCTACTGCTTCGCACCTACCCACCAGCTACAGGACAATTCACCCACCGAGAATGTCCTGGCCATGTACGAGACAGCACGGAAATTCGGCACATACTGACGGGTGGTCGCGACGCTTCACGGATCTTCACGAACATGAACGCGAAAGAGAACCTGCTACGCTGCATACGCCATGACGGGCCGCAGTGGGTGCCCAATGGGCTGGAACCGGCGGTCATGCTGGCCCCGCCCATTATCACGCGCCCCAAGGCGGCCGGCCACGACAGCTGGGGCGTGCTGTGGGAGATGGATGAGGTCGGCACCTATCCGGCCGGCAGCCCGCGCGTGTGCACCGACGTGCGGGCATGGCGCCGCCAGGTCCGCTTCCCGGACCTGACGGCGTGCGATTGGACCCGCTTTACGGCCGGCTGGGGCGGACAGGGTGCCCCCGTCCGCATCGACACGATCGACCGGGAGACGCAGCTCGTTTGTGGCGTTGTCGAGCTCAGCCTGTTCGAGCGCTCCTACCTCCTCCTGGGCATGGAAGAAGCCTTGATGGCATACCTGACCGAAACCGAGAGCATGGAGGTTCTGCTCGGGGCGATTGCGGATTTCAATATTGAACTGATCGCGCGCATGGACGACGCGCTGGACGTGGACATGATCTGGTACGGCGACGACTGGGGAACGCAGACCCAGCTTTTCCTCCCCCCCGAAATATGGCGGAGCACTGTTGGGAAACACACGCGGCGCGTGTACGAATGCATGAAGAAGCGGGGCATCATCATCAACCAGCACTCCTGCGGCAGGATCGAGGAGATCTTCCCCGACCTCGTGGCCATGGGAGCCGACCTCTGGAACCCCTGCCAGCCGTGCAATGACCTGGCTGGATTGAAACGAAGATTTGCAGGCAGGATCTGCTTCTGCGGAGGAATCGACAGCCAGTTCGTTCTTGATAAGCCCGGCGTAACCACCGGCGCAGTCCGTGCCGAAGTGCGAAAGCGCATCGATCAAATGGCAGGCGGCGGCGGGTATATCGCCGGACCCAGCCACGGAGTACCGTACAAAAGGGAGCTGATCGACGCCATGAACGACGAAATCGCGGCCTACGGAACAGGTTTCTACCAACAAGGAAATTGACACTGCATTCCGGCACATCTAATGTTCCCGCGTCGGGTAATGGAACGGCACGAACACGCGAAGGGCTGCATGCATACGACTCCCGGTCCCAGGCCATACGAATCAAAGATCGTGCGCGCGGACGCGCTGCTCGCAGTGCGCGCCAGCGCCAAAGCGGAAGGGCGGCGGTTTGTATTCACCAACGGCTGCTTCGACATCCTGCATCAGGGCCACGTGGACTACCTGCTCTTTGCGCGCCAGCAGGGCGATCTGCTGGCGGTCGGCATGAACTCTGATGCCTCGGTCCGCCGCCTCAAGGGCGAGCTGCGCCCGATCATGCCACAGGAAGAAAGAGCCGGAATCCTCGCCGCTCTCGAAGCGGTGGACTACGTGACGATTTTCGACGAAACCCACGTTGAAGGATTGATCAACTCGCTGCTGCCCGACGTTCTTGTAAAGGGCGGCGACCGCAAAGACTGGGTCTGCGGGCGGGAGATCGTGGAAGGCCACGGCGGGAAGGTCGTCCTGGCCCCCGTCGCGCAGGGCCGCTCCACCACCAACGTGATCCAGCGGGTGCTCGAGCTCTACGCTCGCACGGGGGCGGTGTGATGAGTGAGCAATCTAAACCCCACGTCGTGGTGCTGCGCTGGATTCTGTCCGCCGCCTGCGGGCTCGCGCTGCTGCACGGAACTCCAGCCCGCGCGGGAGAGAAATCCGGCATCGCGACCATCGAAGTGACGCTTACCGCGAACAAGAAGTTTCTTGTGTACGGAGAAGAAACGACACTGAGCAAGCTGCCCTCGAAGCTAAAATCTGCCGGCGCCACGCAGAACACCGCGGTGCGGGTTGCCATCGGCAACGGAACCCCCGCAGCAACCTTGAAGGCGATCGCCGGGAAGTTGAGCTCCGAAGGCTATCGCCGCGTCATGTTCGCGCTTCCCCGCCACGCGGAGGCCAGCATCGCCTCCAACGCCCCCGCGCTTCCGCTGCTGTAGGCCGCGCATTCCAGCCCCTTTGAGGGATCCGGAGCTCTGCGCAAATCATTGTGAATCCGTGGGGGTGGACATTGGATCAATCCGTCGACCCGGATCCAACTCGCCTTCTTGGCCCTGAACTGTGAGCGTTTCCTTGTCCGAATCAAGCACCATGCTCACTTTTCGCACGAGCTCATCACGGCTGAACGGCTTGGTCATGAACAGCAGGCCATCCACCAGGATGCCCTCTTGCGCAATGATGTCAGCGGTGAACCCCGAAATGTAGAGGCATTTGACCCCGGGGCGAAGTGCGGACAGCCGCGCCGCCAAGTCGCGCCCGCTCATCCCGGGCATGACCACGTCGGTGATCAGGAGATCGATCTCGCCGGCATGCTGCGCGGCCAGATGCAGGGCCAGCTCTGGATTCTCCGCCGCAAGCACATTGTAGCCCGTCTTCTTGAAAAACTGGGTGGTGGTGACCCGGACGGACTTTTCATCCTCGACCAGTAGAATGGTCTCGTGGCCGCCGGGACGAATTGCCGGCCGCTCGGAAGGCCGCACATTCTCCTGCACCTGTTCGGAACAACGCGGGAGGTGGATCTTGAACGTCGTGCCCCTGCCTGGCTCGCTATAGACGGTGATGAATCCCCTGTTCTGCTTCACGATGCCGTACACCGTGGCCAGGCCCAGCCCCGTGCCCTTGCCTACTTCCTTCGAGCCCTATCTGGGCCCTGTATTGCCGTTCGTAGTTGCGGTAGTGGACGTAACCGGCGGCCACGATGCCGGCGGCCAGAAGCACGAAGATCAGGACAAAGTGCAGCGCCGTCCGGTGATTCTCCGGCGGCGAGTCGAGCCCACTTGCGAGCGGCGCGACGGCCGGGCTTTGACGGCCATCGTGCAGGGATTTCTATTCGGCCATAGCCACCGCTACTTGCCCGCCTCAAACGCCCACACCTCGACCAGATGCACAGCCTGATTTTCGCTGTTGTTCAGCACATTGACCCGCACGTAGCGCGCCTTCCTGGCCTCGAATCTGTGCTCGTGCCCCCTGTCCGTCTCCGGCTCAGTGCTCTTGGTCCAGTCAACGACCTGGGCCAGCTCATTTGTGTCCATCCCCACGGACACCGTATACTGGTAGCGACGGCCGCCGTCCCAGTAAGGGAACACGTGAACGCGGTCCAGGGTGTATTCCTTTCCAAGGTCCACCTGCCACCACTGCGGCGCGGGGGTGGTGCCCCAGAACTTCGAGAGCTGCGCGTACCCGTCGTTGGCGTTCTCGGGTTTCTCGTCAGGGTTCACCCCGCCCGACGTCTGCACGGGCTTACCCGTGGTCAGGTTCTCCTGGTGGTCCGCGTAGGTGTAGCGTTCGCTGAACGTGTAGCAGCCAAGCTGGCCGCCGGTCTCGTCAAAGATCGCCGCGCGCAGGCGCACCTTGCCAGTGATCGTAAGCGGCTTCTCGTACACCGGCGACGCCGGCGTCGGCCGCGTGCCGTCAACGACGTAGTGGATCCGGCTCCCGGCCGGCAGGTCGGCGGCCAGCGTGATGGTCATGGGGCCGCTGTAGTTGTTAGCCATCACATAGTGGCCTTCCTCCTTCAGGATCGTGCAGTCCACCTTCACATCCACAGGATGGACCAGCTTGCCCATGCGCGCAATGGCCCGCTTCTCCCGCGCGCGGAATTCGTCCAGCACCATGGTTGTGTCGGGGCCCCAGGTCCGCTCCTGGCGCTCGGCCATCCCGCCAATCCACGAGCGCGTGAGTTCCTCCGCGCTCATTTCCCACATCGGCCGGCAGTGGCCCAGCACGCGATCGGTTTCGTTGGTGAGCAGATCGCCGTTCGAGTTGTACATGCTCCACTCGTTGAACGGCCCCTTGATCTCCCACGGGACGGTGATGGTCGTGAAGCCGGCCTTCTGGGCCTCCCTGGCGCCGGCGTACCACGAGTAGATGATCATGTCGTTCAGTTCGGGAATCTGCGGCGGGCCCTGCAAGCCGCCCCAGAAGATCGCCTTCTTGCCGTGCTTCCTGACCATCTCGTTGAGGCGCTTCTCGTACAGAATGAGCAGGTCGTCCTTGCCGCCCTTGTCCGGGTCGCGCATCCCGTGCTTCTTCATGTTCTCCCGGACTTCGGGCTTGTCGATGTACCAATCGAACTGTACCTCGTCACCCCCGACGTGGAAGTAGGGCGAGCTCTTGAAGACCTCGCACATCTCGTCGATCACCCTTTCCAGCACGGGATAGATGGCATCGTTGGCCACGTCCAGCATCCGGCTGCTCACATCCCCGAGATTGCTGCCCACGGCGCCCACAAGCGCGGAGCAGTGACCGGGGCCCTCAAGTTCCGGCACCAGCGTTACGCCACGGGCGTCCGCGTAGGCCACCAGATTCACAAGCTCATCGCGGTTCCACACCTTCGGCACGTCGCCCCCGTACACACCCCCATTTGCGTTCCCGGCGCTGAGAAACGTCAGAGGAAAGACAAATGCACTATCCTCGGCCAGATGCAGGTGAAGATAGCGAACCTTCCAGAAGCGGGCGGCCTCCACTGCGTCCTGCACTGCCATGAGAGGAATATCCTGGCGGCAGCAATCCAGCATCACGGCAGTGTAATCCGCGTGCGGCCAGTCCTTGATCGTCATCTTCGGCAGCGACCATTTGCCGCCGCTCTCCTGAAGGGCCTGGAGAAGCGTGGCGGTGCCTTCGCACACGGAGCGATAGTCCCATCCCTCCACCACCGCCGTGTCCGCAATCTCGATCGTGTGGGCGTAGTCCCGCGTCCTGACGACTTCCCTCTTCTGGACCGACAGGATATCCGCCCCGGCGCGAAGCGTCGGATTGAGCCTCAGCACAATGTCGCCGGCCCTGAGCCCTGTCGAAGGGCCTGGCGCAGGCGCCCCATCCGCTGCGGCAAGAGACAGCCCCGTGAGCACGACGATCTCCCTCGAAAGAATCCGCGCAAGGGGCAGGAGCGCCGGGTCTGCCGCCACGATGCGGCTTTGAGGCGTCAGCTTCATTTCGCCGCCCCTGAGCGCCACTGACTTGGGAGTCGGGAGCAGGTCCGGTTTGCTATCTGCGCCAACAGCGGACACGCAGCAGGCAGTCAGAATGGCGGCGGCCAGCGACCGTATTCTCACTGCCGCGCCCTCGCGTAGAGCTCCTTGCCCGAGGCGAGTTCCTTCTCTATTTGCTGCCGGTCTTGGATAAATGTGTAGGCCTCCTTGTTTTTCCAGGCCCACGTCTTCCCGATCACAAAGTGCTTCACCGGAAAATCGCCCGCACGGATCCTGACCGATGCCTTTACCGTGGAGATTACCTGAGCGCCCATTACGTCGGGGTCTCGTGAAACAGTCGAAATGCACCATAGTTCGCCCGCCACGTGGTGCACTGAATCCACGGTGATTTTCCACGCCGTATCCGGAACGGCAAGTGCAACCTCGATTTCTCTCTCGCCAGCGCCGGCCGCCATGGCCCGCAGAGCAATCGCCCCCACAAGCATTGCGCAGCGGGCCACGGGCTTCCGAAAACGAGCCTTTATGAGTATTGTATTCATGCTCCAGACTATACGATTCAAGCAAGAGCAGGTCTACACGTTTGTTCCGGTATTTGTTGACGGAGCTGTGTCAACTGGCTATCTATTTGGGCAAAGAAACCGGCGGGCGGGCGTCGATGCAGGATCTGTAAAAGACTCGGGCGAGCCCGCTCCTGCAACGCTCTTGGCACAGAGGCGAAGCTATGGAAACGTTCCTACGTGCAGCGCTGCTTGCGGCCGCTGTCTCGGCGTTTGTGCTCCTCCCCCGCGCGGCGAATGCCCAGCAAACAAACTCTCTCGAAGCTCTGACATCCTCGTACGAAATGGCGCGGCTGGAGATTGGCGCAAATTGCCAGCAGGAGATGCAGAAAGCCCTCAGGCTTTACCGGAAGGCCCTGGACAACCTGTTGGCCGACTCGAAACAGAAAGGCGACCTCGACACATACGAAGTCGCTGCAGCCGAACAGAAACGTTTTTCCGCCGAAGAAACCGTTCCGGGCGTGAATGGCTGCCAGCCCGCGTTCGCCGGCGCCGCACAGGCGTATCACAAGTCCATTGCCGCGTCTGACATGGTCAGGGATCGCGAGACCGCCGCGCTGCAAAAGCGGCAGATAGCCTCGCTCGACGGCCTCATCAAGCAGCTCATGCTGGCTGACAAGATTGATGAGGCAAGAGCTGTCAAGGCCGAGAGGGAGAACACGGCCGCTGAACTGGACAAGCTGGAAGCAACGTTGCCTGTCGCAGCAAAGCCGCCCGCGCCCGAAACAAAGACGCCGCCTGCTGCGGAAGCAAAGCCCGCGAAGAAGAAGCTGGTGCCTGTCGGAATTGCCCCTTTCAAGCGCAAATCCGTGCCCGGTTCACCATTTTGAACCTGCACCTATTCGGCCATGCCCGAAGCTAGCGCGCGGGGTCCGCAGCCGGAGACTTGACGATAAACACCGCCATGGCGGAGCCGTCGGTCCTGGAGTAATACGCCCGCACCTGCTGACCGACCTGCAAGTCCTCCAACTTCGCGGAGGCCGCCGACTTGTCGCCCTCCCGCAAGAACTTTGTCGCGCCGTTGCAGGTTATGACAGTCTCCCCTATGGTCAGCGTTTTACCGTCCACCTTGACCAACGGTCCCGCCACCCGCGCCGCATTCTTCCCGTCAGCAGCTGAATTCGTGGCCGAAGAACGGGTGATGATCACCGCCAAGGCGGCGCTGTCGGTCTTGGAGTAGTACGCCCGCACCGGCTGACCGACCTGCAAGTCCTGGAACTTCCCGGGCGCGTGCGACCCTTCACTGGAGAACTTTGTAGCGTCATTGCATGTAATGACGGTCTCCCCGATCGTCAGTGCTTTGCCGTCTATCTTCGTCAATGGTCCGGCGACCCGGGCCGGGTTCCTGGTGCCTGGCTCAGCCGGCGCCGCCTGCAGGAGTGACATATTTGCAAGTCCAAGCAACAAAGCCCCGACTGTCATCGCACGAATGGACAAAGCCGTTCCCCCTCTTTGAGTTCTCATTCCGCTCGCCAGCTCCACCACCCCTTCAAATTCAAGCCCACAAAGATGATGCACGCGACCACGGTCGCCGCGCTGTGCGCAAGGAGGCCAAACGCAATCCATGCAATGTTGGCCCCGACGCCAAGCGGCCACCCGGCTTTCCGCTTCTTGCCCAAAAGGTAGATGGCGGCGGCATTCAGCACAAGCGCAATCCAGTCAATACAGTAGTACCCCGTAATCCCTTCCCACATACATATCCCCTCTTCGCGGGCGGCTGCCGATGGCGGCGATCTACCGTGGCTTCACCCGAAAAGCATCAGCCACTCCGCCAGGTCGGCGAGATTCATGAGCCTGAGACAGCGCCCGGCACGATTTGAGACTCCCGGCGGCGAGAATAACACAAAAAACAGTTTGTACAGCACTACGTTGTGGTATAGA
>CAYRKB010000053.1:0-11524 GCA_964424705.1 uncultured Victivallales bacterium | reverse complement strand
CGATCTAATTCGTTTGCCACGCCCGTCCGTGCGGTAGAGGTTGTCGGGCGAGAGTTGTTCCCGGTCCCGGTGTCGCCGCGGACGGAGTGAATTCGGGTCAAGCGCTGAGGACGTCGATGTACGAATTTGCCTGCGGGCCGTTGCTGTGGATATCTCTAGCCCTGTTCGTCGCGGGATTCATCTATCGGGCCACCCGATTGTTCCGCCTTACGGAAGAGAAGCGCGCCCAGTTCTGCCAGGTCACAGCCAAGAAGGATGCGCCGGCCCCGGGCGTCTCCGCCGAGGAACAGAAGCTCGAGAAGATCGCGCGATTCAACAACAGCGTGCTTGCCCGCCATCCGGTCATGGTTATCGTTTCGGCCGTCTTTCACCTCTGCCTCGCCCTCCCTGTCCTTTTTCTCATGGCGCACAACATACTGATCGCCAAGTCCATCGGCCTGCGCCTACCGAGCGTGCCGGACGGCCTTGCGGATTTCATGACGATCGTCGTGCTGGCCTGCGGGCTCTTCTTCCTGGTGCGGCGCATCGCGGTGCCCAAAGTGGCGGCGATCTCCAGCAGCGACGATTACGGAGCGCTCTTCCTGACGATGATGCCCTTCCTGACCGGCTTTCTTGCCCATCACCAGCTCTTTGACTACAAGACCGTGCTCACGATCCACGCCTTTGCGGGCGACATCGTGCTGATCGCCCTGCCTTTCACGAAGATCGGCCACATGGTGTTCTTCTTCTTCGCCCGCTTCGCCCTGGGCGGCGAACATTGCATCGGGCGCGGAAACAGGATCTGGTCGACGTAAGGATGGACGCGCCATGACGGACTGTGCAGAGAAGAAGACGGATTCCGGCAAGATCGCGGAGCTTCTGGGCGAGAAGAAGGGCCGAATGCGCGCATGCCTCGATGCCTGCGCGGGTTGCTCGCTCTGCGCGGAAAGCTGCTTCCTGTTCAAGGAGAAGGACGGCGATCCGCAGTACATGCCCTCGTACAAGGTGCTCAAGACTCTGGGCCTGCTCTACAAGAAGCGGGGACGGGTGAGCCGGGTCGAACTGGAGCGGATGCAGCAGCTCCTGTGGCGCAACTGCGTCCTGTGCGGGCGCTGCTACTGCCCGTTCGGGATCGACATACCGAACATGATCGCCTTCGCCCGCGGCATCCTGAGGAGCCAGGGCATCTACGGGGTGTTTCCGCACACCAGCGGGGCTCCCGAAGCGGAGTGTGGCGAAGGCGGGGAAACGGACGTGACGACAACGAACAAGACAGCGGGAGAGGTCGCTTCCCAGCGGGACGCGCGCGGCTCTTCTGCGGGAGCGTAAGCCATGGTCATTGCGGAAATAAGGCCGTTGGAACAGATCAAGGAAATGCTGAAGGGGTTCGGCAAGGTCCTGAACACCGGGTGCGGGGGATGTACGGCCGTCTGTCTCGCCGGCGGACAGAAGGAAGTGGATACGCTCAATACGAAGCTGTCGCTTTCCTTCAAGGCCGACAACGTGCCCTTCCAGATCGACGGATTCACCGTGGAGCGACAGTGCGAGCCGCAGTTCATCTGCGAGTTCGACCGCATGGTCGACAAGTACGATGCGATCCTGTCCATGGCCTGCGGGGCGGGCGTGCAGTTCATGGCCGAGCGCTATCCGACCAAGCCGGTGCTGCCCGCCGTAAACTCATCCTTCGTCGGCGTGAACAAGGACATCGGCTGGTACGAAGAGCGCTGCCGCTGCTGCGGGGACTGCGTGCTCGGCGAGACGGGCGGCATCTGCCCGGTGACCATGTGCGCGAAGAGCCTTTTCAACGGCCCCTGCGGCGGGCCGCAGGGCGAGAACTGCGAGTGCTCGCCCGACACGCCCTGCGCCTGGGTGCAGATCTACAAGCGCCTCAAGGGCCAGAACCGGCTCGACCTCATCACCAAGGTCCGCGAGCCGCGCGAATGGGTGAACCAGCTTCAACGCCGCGTGATCCTTGAGCCTTATAAACAGCGGTACGTGAAGGAGGCGAAGTAGCCTCACGTCGCATGCCGCGCCGGCGAGCCTGCTGAGCGGGCCTGGAAAGGGAATGTTGTCATGAAATCGGGAAGCAAACTGGAAAGAATCCTTGCCGCGAAGATCTTTGCCGTGACCGGCGAGCTCGGCCCGCCCCGCGGCGCCGACGTGAACGCGATCCGGGAGAAGGCAAAGCACCTGAAGGGCATGGTAGACTCGGTCAACATCACGGACAACCAGACCGCCATGGTCCGCATGGCCAGCTGGGCGGCCTCCATCTTTGCAATCCAGGAAGGCCTGGAGCCGAACTACCAGATGGTATGCCGGGAC
Source organism: uncultured Victivallales bacterium (assembly GCA_964424705.1). Taxonomy (GTDB): domain Bacteria; phylum Verrucomicrobiota; class Kiritimatiellia; order UBA8416; family CAYRKB01; genus CAYRKB01. The sequence goes on along the minus strand of CAYRKB010000053.1, from coordinate 9,223 downwards.
CGGAACAGGATCGCCATGCAGTCCGACATCCTCGGCGCCTACGCGCTGGGCATCCGCAACATCCTCTGCCTGTCCGGGGATCATCCCAAGTTCGGCGATCATCCCCGCAGCAAGGGCGTCTTCGACGTCGACTCCGTCCAGCTCATCAGCATGGTCCGGAAGATGCGCGACGAAGGGAAGTTTCTGGGCGGGGATGATATCGCCGTGAAGCCGGAGCTGTTCATCGGCGCCGCGGCAAACCCGTTCGCACAGCCCTTTGAGTTCCGGGCGCTGCGCCTCGCCAAGAAAGTTGCCGCCGGGGCCGACTTCGTCCAGACCCAGTGCATCTTCAACATGGAGCGCTTCCGGGAATTCATGAAACAGGCCAACGACCTGGGCGTCACCGAAAAGGCCTACGTTCTGGCCGGCGTCACCCCCATGAAATCGGTGGGCATGGCCAAGTATATGCAGAAGAACGTGCCCGGCATGGACGTGCCCGACGCCGTTATCAAGCGCCTCGAGGGCGTCGACAAGAAGAAGGCAGCCGACGAAGGCATCAAGATCTGCTGCGAGCAGATCGAGGAATTCAAGCAAACCAAGGGACTTGCAGGCGTACACCTGATGCCGATCGAGTGGGAACACCGCGTTCCGGAAATCGCCGAAAGGGCGAAACTGCTGCCGCGGCCTGAAATTTGACGGCGTGACGCCTTTCTACGCAAGGGGATCCAGGTATGACGAACAGGCTGGCATGTGCACTGATTCTTCTGGGCGGAGCGCTCTGCGCCAGCTCATCGCGCGGCGACGCTGAGGAGACCCCTCCCCCCGCCACCCCGGTCCTTACGCAGGCCGCCCCCCTGGCGTCAAAGGAGCGCTCGATCTTTGTCTCCGTCCCGCCGCAATTCGCGGACCTGAAGCGCGCGCCGGTGCTGTTCCCGCACGACCGCCACACGCGGGCGCTCAAGGAAGAAGGCTGCAGCGCCTGCCACCCGCGAAAGGACGGAGCGTTCGCCTTCTCATTCCCCATCGAACGCAAGGATGACAGCCGAAGCGGCTTTATGAAGTCATTCCACGATGCCTGCATCGACTGTCACACGGCGCGCGCCGGCACGGGTCGGAAGGCGGGGCCGGTGACCTGCGGCGAATGCCACTCTGCAAAGGCGGCCTACCACGAGAAGGAATACCTGCCGGCCCTGCCCCAGGACTACGGCGGGCTGCGGGACACGTATCACAAGGAGTGCGCCGCATGCCACCTGAAGAGCCCCGGGCATTCGAAGAAGGGCGCGGGCGACCTGGACTGGAAGTCCTTCTATGTTCGGGCGCAGCAGCGCATCGCGGTCGCCACGCCAAAGGTTGTCTATGACTACTACATTCACGACAAGCACCAGAAGCCGCTTGAGAAGAAATGCGAGCTCTGTCACTACCTCCCGCCCGAGCTCAAGCAGAAGCTCGCCGCAGAGGGCAAGGAGCCGACCGGCCAGGACTGGCTCAGGCAGGAAGAGCCCGGAAAGAGCCTGAAGCAGAAGGATCCGGCGCACCTGCGCTGTCTCAACTGCCACCTGCAGCGCAGGGAGTAGAAGAAGCCCGCCGGCCCCGTGGCGTGCGGAGAGTGCCACGTGGACCAGCTTCGCCCGATCAAGGCGCTGCAGGGCATCCCCCCTCCCGACTACGGCAAGACGGAACAAATCCTGATCCGCAACGACAAAGCCGGCATGCCCGGCGCGCCGTTCGACCACAAGGCGCACATCGCCGCCAGCCGGTCGTGCAGCGACTGCCACCACAACACGCTCGAGTCCTGCGGGAAATGCCATACCATGGCCGGTACCAAGGAGGGCGCGTTCATCACCCTGGCGGAAGCCTACCATGCGCCCCAGTCCACATGGAGCTGCGTAGGCTGCCACGCGAAGGAGCAGCAGGCGCCGGACTGCGCCGGCTGCCACCACCTGCGCAAGAGCGGGCTCACGGCTTCGTCGTGCGCCAGCTGCCACACCGGGAAACTCGAAAGCCTCGGCCAGGCCGCCAAGCTCCCCGATCCCGCGATCCTCTTCCCGACCAACCTCACGGACGAGCTGGAAGTATCGGTCCTGAGCAAGGAGTATGAGAAGGTCAAGGTCCAGCACAAGAAGATCGCCCGGAAGCTGACCGAGATTTCCAACAGCAGCAAGCTCGCCACGTTCTTCCACAGGGAGGAAACCACGCTGTGCGCCGGCTGCCACCACATGGGGCCAATCGCGAAGAACCAGCCCGTTCCGCCCTGCGCCACGTGCCACACCGCCCGCTCCGAACCGTTCGGCAATACGCCTAACCTCCTGGGCGCCTATCATCAGGCCTGCCTGGGCTGCCACCAGAAGATGGCTTATCCGGAGAAGGTGATGCCGCAGGAGTGCGCCGGTTGCCATAAGGAAAAGAAGCAGGGATGAGTCGCAGCCGCAGAGACTTCCTGAAGCAGTGCGGCGCGGCCGCCGGGCTCGCCGCGGCGGGCGCGGCCGCATCCTCCGGCGCAGCGCCCTCGGGGCCCGGGGCAGAGCCCTGCGGCGTGCTTGTCGACACCACTCGCTGCGTCGGGTGCCGCCGCTGCGAAAAGGCGTGCAACGCCATCAACACCGATCTTCCGCGCCAGAGCGCCGAGTTCTTCAGCGACCCCGCCGTCTTCAGCCAGCGCCGGCGCATGGACGACAAAGCCTATACCGTCGTGAACCGTTTTCACAAGGCTGGCGATCCGGCGCAGCCGGTCTATGCGAAGTTCCAGTGCATGCACTGCCGCGACGCCGCCTGCGTTTCCGCGTGCATCGTCGGCGCCCTGAGCAAGGATGAGACAGGCGCCGTGCGCTATGACGCGAAGAAATGCATCGGGTGCCGCTACTGCATGGCCGCCTGCCCGTTCCAAGTCCCCGCCTACGAATACCACAACGCGCTCACGCCGCAGGTGCGCAAGTGCACGCTCTGCTACGAGGCGCGCCTCAGCAAGGGGCTGCCACCCGCCTGCGTTCAATCATGCCCGATGGAAGTCATGACCTTCGGCCCGCGCTCCACGGTCCTGGGCCTGGCGCACGAACGAATCCGGAAGCATCCCGGCCACTACGTCCCGCGTGTGTACGGCGAGCACGAGGCGGGCGGCACTTCGTGGCTTTATCTTTCGAGCGTCACCTTTGAGGAGCTTGGCCTGCCAAAGCTCGGCTACCTCCCTACGCCCGGCTACACAGAGCCGATCCAGCACGCGATCTTCAAATGGTTTCTCCCCCCCCTGGGCGTATATGCCGCGCTGGGCGGAATCTGGTACTATCTGTCCACGCGCAAACAGGCGGCCAACACAAACGCCAGCACCTGAACCATGAGCCATTCCGAACATGCGGCACCCGTGGCCACCCCGTTCTTCACCACGGGCACGAAGATTCTTACCGCCGTGATGCTGACCGGGCTCGGGTTCGGCCTGTACCGGATGATCTTCGGGCTCGCCGCCGCGACGAACCTCAACAACCAGTACCCGATGGGGCTCTGGATCGGAGCCGACGTGGCGACCGGGGTGGCGCTCGCGGCCGGGGGATTCACCAGCGCCGCGCTGGTCTACGTATTCAGGCGCGAGTATTACCACGTCCTCGTGCGGCCCGCGCTCCTCACCGCCGTGCTCGGCTACACGTTCGTGGCCATCGGGCTGCTGTTCGACCTCGGGAGGTGGTACAACGTCTGGCATCCCATGATGCCGTCCATGTGGCAGGGCAACTCCGTGCTGTTCGAAGTAGGCATCTGCGTAATGTGCTACCTGACGGTCCTCTACATCGAATTCCTGCCCATCGTCTGCGAGCGGTTCATTGGCAAGGTGAACCTTCCCCGGAAGCTCAGCCGGTTCAACGAAACCGTCGATCTCCTGCTCCGCTTTCTGGATCACGTTCTCGGCAAAGTCATGTTTCTCTTCGTTCTGGCAGGCATCACGCTCTCCTGCCTGCACCAGTCATCCCTCGGCACGCTGATGGTCATCGCCCCCTATAAGATCCACCCCCTGTATGCCTCTCAGCTTTCTCCGATATTCTTCCTTTCGTCCGCCATCGCGGTCGGCCTTGCCATGGTCATCTTCGAGTCCATGCTCGCCTCCCGCAGCTTCGATCGCAAGCCGGAGATGCACATGCTCACGCCGCTGGCGCGGATCCTGCCATTCCTCATGGGCCTCTACATCGCAATCAAGATCGCGGACATGCTCTACCGGGGAACCCATGCGTTCCTGCTCGACGGCACGGCGTCGGCCACCATGTTCTGGATAGAGTTCGGGGCCCTGACCGTGGTCCCTTTCTTCATGTTTATGTCCGCAGACATACGGCGCTCCCCGCGCGGGCTGTTCATCGCCTCAGCCATGTATATTGTCGGAGTCCTGCTCAACCGTTGTACAGTCTTCTTCATCGCCTACCGGCCGCTCTACGCGGACAGGCAATACCTGCCCGCCGCTAGCGAGTTTGCACTTACCATAGGACTGGTGTGCGCCATCGCGTTCGTCTACCGCCTTGCCGCTGTGTATCTCCCCGTTCTTCCTCATCACGGGAAGCCCCACCCCGGTTCCAACGAACGACTTGCCCGCAAATAGCACCCCCCCCCTACCCCCCCCCTTTGCCAGGGGCCGGGTCACAGGGGGGTAAGCGCGAAAACAGGCTTTCTCTCTTGACTGCCACGGTGTGGTGGTGTAGCCTTTTACCGTTTTCTGGACGCTCTGGCTTTCTCCTGCGTCAGGGACAGATTCAAGACGGGTTCTGCTCTTGGTCATATTTGTCTGCGCGCCTCTGCCGACGCCGCCGACAAGAGATGTGACGAATGAAACTGGCTATAACCGGTAAAGGCGGCGGCGGCAAGACGACCCTGTGTGTTCTCCTTTCGAGAGAGCTGCACCGGGGAGGCGATGAAGTCATCGCCATCGACGCGGATTCCAACACCTGCCTTGCCGCGTCCATGGGTTGCGCCGAAGCCGACCAGATCGCCCCGCTCGTCACGCTAAAGTCGCTGATCGAGGAGCGCACGGGCGCCAAGCCAGGCAGTTCTGGCGGCGTGTTCCTGCTAAACCCCTTTGTGGCCGATATCCCTGAAAAGTATTCCGTCACCCTCGGCGGCATCAAGGTGCTCGTGGCGGGCGGCATGAAAAAGGGCGGGGCTGGATGCTACTGCCCGGAGAACTCCCTCCTTCGCGCGTTGATTTCCCATGTCCTATTGGAGCGGGACTCCGCGCTGCTCATGGATATGGAAGCCGGCATCGAGCACCTGAGCCGGGGAACGGTGCGCGCCGTGGACGCCCTCCTTGTGGTCGTGGATCCGTCGCGTCGCAGCGTGGAGACCGCCGTGCGCATCCGGGAGCTTTCCGGACAGCTTGGTTTGCAGAACGTTTTCGGCGTGGGCAATAAGATCAGGTCGAAAGACGACGAGCTCTTCCTGGCGGGCGCGCTGCCCGGCTGGGAGTTCGCAGGGCACGTGCCCTACGACGACGGCCTCCGGGCCGCGGAGATGGCCGGCAAATCGGTGGACAGCGGGGCGGGTCAGCAGACAGTGGAAGCCGTGGCGCGTATCGCCGGCTTCCTGAACGCAAGGTTTAAAATGGCACCCTCAACGGGAGGCAGAGTATGACAGCGAAGATCATGAATATCGAAGAGCGCACGGTGGACCCCGTCGCGCAGGGCATGCTGCAGAAGATGAATGACGCGGGGATGGAAACCGCGCACACGCGTCACATGGAACAAGGCGCGCGCTGCCCGTTCGGCGAAATGGGCGTGTGCTGCAAGGTATGCGACATGGGCCCCTGCCGCATCAGCCTGCGCGAGACCGGCGCCAAGCGCGGAATCTGCGGCGCCACGGCAGAGACGATTGCCGCGCGGCAGCTCATCCGCCAGGTTGCGGCGGGCGCGGCGGCGCACTCGGACCACGGGCATGACGTTGTCAAGACGCTCAGGCTCGCAGCCAAGGGCGAGGCGCAAGGCTACTCGATCAAGAATCCGCAGCGGCTGATGGAACTTGCGATGGAGTGGGGCGTCAAGACCGAGGGGCGCAAAGTGGAAGAGATCGCCCTCGAAATGGCGGACCTCGCGCTGGGCCAGTTCAACCAGCAGGAAGGCGAGATCCGCTACCCTGCCCTGCGCGCGCCGGCGGCCACGCTGAAGAACTGGCGCAAGCTGGGCCTGATCCCCGTGGGCGTCGAGCATGAGATCGTGGAGACGCTGCACCGCACGCACGAAGGCGTGGACGCAGACTACATCAACCTGATCATGCACGGCATGCGAACGGCCATGGGCGACGGCTGGGCCGGCGCCATGCTTGCCACGGATTTCGGCGACATTCTCTTCGGGGCGCCGCAGCCGGTGCGCAGCCAGGTGAACCTGGGCGTCCTCAGGACCGATCACGTCAACATCGTGGTACACGGCCATGAGCCCACGCTCTCCGAGATGGTTGTGGCGGCCAGCCGCGACCCCGAGCTGCTCGCGTTCGCCAAGACCCAAGGGGCCGGCGGCATCCTCGTGGGCGGCATCTGCTGCACGGCAAACGAGATCCTGATGAGACAGGGCGCGCCCGTGGTGGGAAATTTCCTGCACCAGGAGCTCGCGCTGGCGACCGGCGCGGTCGACCTGATGCTTGTGGACGTCCAGTGCATCATGCCCGCCCTCGTCGAACATGCGGCGAAATTCCACACGAAAGTGGTGACCACCAGCAAGAAAGCGCGCATCCCGGGCGCAACGCATATTCCATTCGACGAAGAGCATGCGTACGAAATCGCCAAGCAGATCGTACGGAACGCCGTGGAAAACTTCCCGAACCGCCGCGTGGTCGACATCCCGCCGGGAAAGACCGACCTCGTGGCAGGATTCACGGTGCAGAACACGTTTACGCACCTTGGCGGGCGGTACCGTTCCACGTTCCGCCCCCTCAACGACGGCATCATCTCGGGCCGTCTCCGCGGCGTGGCAGCGGTCATCGGCTGCAATACGGTCAGGAAGACCCAGGATGAAAGCCATATCAAGATGGTGAAAGAGCTGATCGCCAACGATGTGCTCGTAGTCATGACCGGCTGCGCGGCGACCGCTTGCGCCAAAGTCGGACTCCTCCAGCCGGAAGCGGCAGAGAAGTGGGCGGGCGCGGGTCTGCGCGAAATCTGCGAGGCGGTGGGCATCCCGCCGGTGCTGCACCTCGGCTCGTGCGTGGACAACAGCCGCATCCTGGTCGCACTTTGCGAGATGATCAAGGAGGGCGGCCTGGGCGACAAGCTCTCGGACCTGCCGATCGCGGGCGCTGCGCCCGAGGCCATGTGCGAAAAGGCGGTGGCCATCGGATTCTACTGCGTCGCGTCCGGCGCCTACGTGAACTACAGCCCGGCCCTGCGCGTGCTGGGGAGCAAGGTGCTGACGAAGTTTCTGACCGAGGACATCGAGGACATCGTCGGCGGCAAGTTCAACTTCGAGGACGACCCGGTCAAGGCTGCGCACGGGATGATGGCGCACATGGACAAGAAGCGCGCGGCGCTGAAGCTGCGCCCCCTGATGTATGCCAAGAGCTTCCTGGAGGCCAAGGCGGAGCCCGTGGCCGTGAACGAAGCCGCCCTGGCGGCCATGCAGGTCGATGCGGCGGTCTCAGGTCCGAAGAAGGGCTGCGCCGGAGCGCGCCCGTAGCGGCAGGAACGTGCTTTGATACGTGATGAACGTGAGCGAGGAGACGAGAGACTATGTCAAAAATTATCGCCAGCGCCGCGATTCGCGGCGGTCATGAAATCTACCGTCAGGCAGAGGAGTTTTACGCCAAGGCCAGAGAGGAGAAAGGCGAGCAGACGCCCATCGCCTTCCCGGATACGGCCTACTACCTGCCCATGGCACATGCGTTGATGGGGCTTAACATTGAGACTCTCAGCCAGACCCGACAGGTTCTCGATCACGCCAAGGATCTTTTGGGGCCCGCGCCGACCGACAAGCTCTGGTTCCCCTACCTGGGCACTGCGCTGGACGCGGGCATTGCCACGCTCCTCTGCGAGGAAATCATCATGGTCCTGCGCTACCTGTACAAGCAGGAGCCGCAGCCGGACTGCAACGGGTTCTTCTCGGACACCATCCTGCGAACGCTCGGCATCCAGCTCGTGGACGGGCGCATGCCCGGCTTCGCCGCGATTCTCGGAGCCGCCCCGGACAGCGACACCGCCGTCAAAATAGTACGCGAGTTCCAGAAGCGCAGCATCATGGTGTTCGTCGGCTCCTCCACCAACGGCGTGAGCATCATCGACCAGCTTATCGAGAAGAAGGTCCAGATGGGCTGGGATTCGTATATCGTCCCCTACGGCCGCGACACGCTGAGCGGCATCTACCCCCTGAACTGGGCCATCCGTGGCGCGCTGACCTTCGGCGGCCTCAAGGCGGGCCAGGCCCGCAAATGCCTCGAGTACTGCAAGAATCGCGTGTTCGCGTTCGGCGTCACGCTCGGAGAGGTGGACGACCTTAAGTACGCCACCGGCGCAGGCGCGATCGACATGGGCTTCCCCATCATCGCCGATACGGCCATTCCGCAAATCCTGCCCACGGGCGTCTGCACCTACGAGCACGTGGTGCACGAGCTCAACCACGACAGCATCGTCCCGCGCTGCATCGAGGTGCGGGGGGTCAAGGTGTCGGTCTCTAAAGTGGACATCCCGGTTCCGTTCTCGGCGGCCTTCGAAGGGGAGCGCGTCCGCCGCGAGGACATGCACTGCGAGTTCGGAGGCAAGTATTCGAAGGCGTTCGAGTTCGTCCGTATGCGGCCCATGGAAGAGCTTCAGGACGGCAGAATCGAGGTCATCGGGCCGGACATCGACACGCTCCCCGTCGGCGGCAACCTGCCCCTGGCCATCGTGGTGGAGGTGGCGGGGCGCGCCATGCACTCCGACTTCGAATCCATCATCGAGCGGCAGCTTCACCACTTCGTGAACTACGCCATGGGCATCTTCCACATGGGGCAGCGGGATATCATCTGGATCCGCGTCAGCAAGTCCGCGTATGCCAGCGGCTTCCGGCTCAAGCACTTTGGCACACTGCTGCACGCGCGCATTCTCGACGTGTACGGCAAGATCGTGGACAAGGTGCAAGTGAAGATCATTTCGGACCAGGCCAAGGTCGCGGAGCTCATGGAAAGCGCGCGCCACGCGTACGGCGAGCGCGACGCGCGCCTGGCGGGCATGACGGACGAGAGCGTGGACAACTTCTATTCCTGCACGCTCTGCCAGTCCTTCGCGCCCAACCACGTCTGCATCATCAGCCCCGAGCGGCTG
>CAYRKB010000052.1:11166-25688 GCA_964424705.1 uncultured Victivallales bacterium | reverse complement strand
CGCGCTGTGCCAGTCCTTTGCTCCGAACCATATCTGCGTCATAAGCCCCGAACGGCTGGGCCTGTGCGGCGCCTACAACTGGCTCGACGGCAAGGTCGCCTTCGAGATCGACCCCAGCGGCGCCAACCAGCCCATCAAGAAGGGCCGCGTGCTGGATGCGAAATTCGGGGAATGGGAAGGAACGAACGACTTCATCTACCAGAGCTCGAACCGTGCGGTCGAGAAGCTGAGCATGTACTCGATCATCCAGAACCCCATGACCTCCTGCGGCTGCTTCGAATGCATCCTGGCGCTGGTGCCGGAGTGCAACGGGTTTATGATCGTCAACCGCGAGTTCCCCGGCATGACGCCGTGCGGAATGAAGTTCTCGACGCTCGCCGGCTCGGTCGGCGGCGGCAACCAGGTGCCGGGCTTCCTCGGCGTCGGGCGCATGTACGTCCTGAGCCACAAGTTCATCTCCGCCGATGGCGGCCTGAAGAGGCTCGTGTGGATGCCCAAGGAGCTGAAGGAATTCTACAGCGAGCGAATCAAGATCCGCGCCCGCGAAGAGGGCGTGCCGGACCTGCTCGACAAGATCGGCGACGAGACGAATGCGACAACGGCGGAAGAACTTATGGAGCACCTGACGAAGGTGGGACACCCGGCGCTGGAGATGGAGCCGGTAATCTGACGACACGCAGAAACCCAAGGAGAACACCATGGCACTGAAAGCGCTCGATATCTTCAAACTGCTGCCCAAAACCAACTGCAAGAAGTGCGGCTGCCCGACCTGCCTCGCGTTCGCGATGAAGCTCGCACAGAAGCAGGCCAGCCTGGACCAATGCCCCGACGTCACCGCGGAATCCAAAGCGTCGCTCGAGGGGTCCGCCGCGCCGCCGATCCGCCTTGTCGCGATCGGCGCGGGGGAATCCAAGCTGGAGGTCGGCAACGAGACGGTCATGTTCCGCCACGACGAGACGTTCTACCGCCCGCCGGGCATCGGCGTGCTCATGTCCGACGCGCTGTCCGCGCAGGAGCTTGCCGACAAAGTCAAGGCCCTCGCCCAGCTTCACTTCGTCCGCGTCGGCATGGCGATGAAGGCCAACGTTGTCGCCGTGGAGAACGTGAGCGGAGCTGCGGAGCCGTTCGAGAAGGCGGTCGCTGCGGCCAAGACGCTCGGGCTGCCGATGGTCCTGATCTCCCAGCACGCAGCGCACCTTGAGCGCGCGCTCGCCGTCTGCGCGGACGTGCGGCCGCTGATCCACGCGGCCACGGAGGCGAACTGGGAGGCCCTCGCGAAGCTTGCGGTCGCAAAGAAGTGTCCGCTGGCCGTCACAGCCCCCGATCTCGCCAGCCTGGCCGCCCTCGCCGCCAAGGTGCGCCAGGCGGGCGCCGAAGACCTCGTGCTCGACCTCAGCGCGCCCAAGCCGATCGACGCCATTGAGGCGCTCACCGCCAGCCGCCGCCTCGCGCTCAAGAAGAAGTCAAGGGATCTGGGCACGCCGGCGATGGTCATCGTGCGCACGCAGGATCCTTACGCCAACGTGGCGGACTGCTGCATGTGCGTCGCCAAGTACGCGAGCATCGTGCTGACGCCCCTTTGCGAGCCCGAGCACCTGCTCCCGATGCTGACCGTGTCGCAGAACCTCTACACCGATCCGCGCAAGCCGATCCAGGTGGAGGCCAAGCTGGCCGAGGTGGGCGCCGTCACGCCCCAGTCCCCCATCCTCATCACAACCAACTTCTCGCTGACCTATTTCACGGTCGAGGGCGAGGTCGAGGCCAGCCGCGTTCCGGCGTACATCGGCGTGATCGACACCGAGGGCACGTCCGTGCTCACGGCGTTCGCATCGGACAAGCTTACCGCTGAGAAAGTGGCGGCCTTCCTCAATTCGGATGCGGTCAAAGCCAAGATCCAACACCGCAAGGTCATCCTGCCGGGCTACATTGCGGCCATGAGCGGCGCGCTCCAGGAAGAGTCGGGGTGGCAGGTCATGGTGGGCCCCCGCGAGGCGAGCGGAATCTCCAAGTACCTGAAGACCGTCTGGTCTGCAGCATGAAGACGCACAAGGTCACGTTCCTGCCGGACAACAAGACCGTCATCGCCGCGGAGGGCAAGACCTTGCTCGAAGCGGCGACTGCGGCAGGCGTGAGCATTACGAGCGTCTGCGCGGGAGACGGGGTCTGCGGGAAATGCCGTGTGCTCGTCAAGTCCGGCAAGGTGACCGCCAAGCCCAACATGTTCCTGGACCGGCGCGACATCCAGCGGGGCATGGCCCTCGCCTGCCAGACAACTGTCGATGGCGAGGTCGTCGTCGAAGTGCCGCTGGAAACGCGCGTCGGCGGGACGCCTCAGCTGGCATCGGAAGATGCAATCCGGTTCGGGCGCGTCTCCGACATGGTCGGCCAGAAAGCGCCCTTCCCGCACAACCCGCTGTCCCAGAAAGTATTTCTCAGCCTGCCGCCTCCCACGATCGCGGACAGCCTTGCGGACCAGGAGCGGATTTTCCGCGAGATCCGCAATCTGCACCCCGCACCGGTGATGCAGATTGGGTTATCCGTGCTGCGGCGCATGGCCGCAACGCTGCGCAGCAGCAACTGGCAGGTCACCGCGATGCTGGGGCGCCGCGGCGATACGCAAGAAGTGGTCGATCTGGAACCGGGCAACACCGCGTCTCGCAACCTGGGCGTCGCGGTCGACATCGGCACGACCACCGTCGTGGCGCACCTTGTGGACCTGAACACGTCGGAAACCATGGCCACCACGGCGAAGTACAACTCCCAGATTCCGTTCGGCGAGGATGTCATCTCGCGCATCATGTGCGCCTCCGATCCCGGCCGCCGGGAGGCGATGAAGGACCTGATCGTTGCCGACATCAACGGCCTGATCGCCGCGCTGGTGAGGGATGCCGACGTCCGCCTCCACGACCTGACCTTTATCATGTGCGCCGGGAACACGACCATGATCCACCTGCTCCTGGCTTTGGATGCGTCCAACATACGGCGTGATCCGTATGTGCCGGGCATCTCGGCCTGCCCCACGGTACGGGCGAGCGAAGTCGGCGTCTCCATTCATCCGCGTGGCCTCCTGACCGCCCTGCCCTGTGTTTCGAGCTACGTGGGCGGAGATGTGGTGGCCGACGTGCTGGTGAGCGGCATGACCCGTTCGACGGACCTGTCCCTTCTGATCGATCTGGGAACCAACGGCGAACTCGTGCTGGGCAACAGCGAATGGCTTGTGTGCTGCTCCGCCTCGGCCGGGCCCTCGTTTGAAGGGGGCGGCATCCAGTGCGGCATGCGCGCGACGCATGGCGCCCTCGAGCGCGTCAACCTGGGCCCCGGCGGCCGCGTCGTGGACTGCGCCATCGTGGGCGGCGGGAAGCCCATCGGAATCTGCGGCTCGGGGCTGATCGACGCGGTCGGCGAACTCCTTCGCGTGGGATGCATCGACCGGCGCGGGCGCTTCGTCACGGACGTGTGCAAACAGCGGCTGCGCACCGGGGAATCGGACGACCTCGAGTTCGTGCTCTTTTCAGGGGACGACACGGCGCTCGGGCGCGACATCGTCCTGACCGCGGCGGATATCCAGAACCTCATTCACAGCAAGGGGTCGGTCTTCATGGCCGCCGAGTGCCTGCTCGACTACGTCAATTGCACGCTCGCGGATGTGAAGCACGTCTACGTCGCCGGCGGGTTCGGGAACTACCTGCGCATTCCCCAGGCCGTAGGCATCGGGCTGCTGCCGGACCTTCCCCATGAGAACTTTCACTTCATCGGCAACGGCTCTGTGCAAGGCGCCAAGATGGCGCTGCTTTCAAAAGACGCGCTGAAGTATGTCGAGGACGTGGCGGGGATGATGACGTACCTGGAGCTGAGCACGCACCACAAGTATATGAACGAATACAGCTCATGCCTCTTCCTGCCGCACACGGATATCGAGAAATTCCCAAGCTGCATGAAGAAAACGGCGTGATCTGCGCCGCGGAGAACAGCTCATGGCTTTGAAGATTGCGATCGCGGGCAAAGGCGGGACGGGGAAGACAACGCTGGCCGCCCTGCTCTGCCGCAGCCTGGTGCACCGTTCCATCAAGCCGCTGCTGGCCGTCGATGCGGATCCCAACAGCTGCCTGCCGGATCGTCTCGGCATTCCTGTCTCCGCCGCCCAGACCGTCGGCGCACTTCGCGAGCAGCTGCGCGCAGAGCCGGAGAAGGTGCCCGCGGGCATTTCCAAGACAGAGTGGATCGAGCGCCTCATCAGCGAGGAAGTCAAGGAATCGGTGGGATTCGACCTGCTTGTCATGGGCCGCCAGGAGGGCCCGAGCTGCTACTGCTACATCAACAACCTTCTGCGCAACTGCCTCGAGAAGATCGGCGACCAGTACCGCGCCGTCATCATCGACAACGAGGCGGGCCTGGAGCACCTGAGCCGCCGCACCAACGGGGAAGTCGATGTGATGCTGGTCGCGTGCCAGCCCACGCTCGACGGCGCGCGCACGGCGCTACGGATTCGCGAAATCATGCACAGCCTGTCGCTGCAGGTTAAGAAGGCATACCTCGTGTTGAATGAATGCGAAGGGACTTTGCCGCCCGGGCTTCAGGCGGAGTTCGCAAAGGCGGAGCTGGAGCAGATCGGATGCATTCCGCAGGACCCGCTCTTGGGTCAGTTCGAGACAGTGCGCAGGTCGCTGATGGAGCTGCCCCCCGAATCGCGGGCGCTGCAGGCAGTGGATATTCTGGTCGGAAAACTTCTGGAGAGGAGGAACCAATGACGATGCTGGATGATGCGAAAGAGAAGTGGATGAGCTCGATCAACACCCTCGTGCTGGGGGCAACCGCAGCGGAGGGGGGCACAAGAACGTCGAAGGTAACCGTCGGCGGCGCGACGGGCCTCCCGTTCCTGCGCTTTGACGGAAACACCCCCCATCGGCCCGTCGTGGCCGTTGAGATTTGGGACCGTGCGCCGGACGACTGGCCTGCGCAGCTCACGAAGGCGTGGGGCGCGGCGCTCAATTCGCCGGCAGACTGGGCGCGCAAGGCCGTCGAAGAGGCTGGCGCGGACATGATCTGCCTGAAGCTTGCGGGCACGCACCCTGACTTCGGTGACCGCTCGCCGGCGGATGCCGCAGCAGTCGTCAAGTCTGTCCTGAAGGCCGTCGGCGTCCCGCTGGCCATCTGGGGCTGTGACAACGAGGAGAAGGACAACGACGTACTTCCGAGCTGCAGCCAGGCGGCCGCGGGCGAGCGCTGCCTCCTCGGCGCTGCCACGGAAGACAACTACAAGACACTTGTGGCATCGTGCCAGGCGGACGGCCATGCGCTCATCGGCCTGAGCCCGATCGATATCAATATCGCCAAGCAGGTAAACATCCTGATCTCCGAAATGGGATTTCCGATGGACCGCGTGGTGATGTACCAGACGACCGGCGCCCTGGGGTACGGGCTTGAATACACGTATTCAATTCAGGAGCGGGCGCGCCTTGCGTCGCTCGGCGGGGATAAGATGATGGCCATGCCGGTCATCTGCATGGTGGGCCAGGAGGCCTGGCGTACAAAGGAATCGCGCGCCACGCGCGAGGAGCAGCCGACGTGGGGCGACGAGGAAACGCGCGGCATCTTCTGGGAGTTGTCCACCGCCGTCGCGCTGCTGCAAGCCGGCAGCGACATCATGGTGATGCGTCACCCGAAAGCGGCCATCGCGTTGAAAGACACGATCGCGCGGCTGATGGCGTAGGCGGAGAGGACGTAGGGTTCGGGGTTCAGGTGGGAGAAGAAAGACATTGTCCGTATAAGAGTTGTCCACACGTGAGGTCCGCTGGCAGGGAAGGCGCTCCGTGCCATCCGTGGACGCCTCGGAGAGGCGTCCCTGCCATTGGATCATGCGAAGACAGTGGCCGAGACGGCCAGAAGGAGTAGCAAGCATGTTTGTTATCGGAGAACGCATTAACGGAATGTTCCAGGCCATCGGCGAGGCTATTGCGAACAAGGACAAGCGCGCCGTGCACGAGATGGCGGAGAAGCAGCTCGCAGCAGGGGCGGACGCGCTCGACATCAACGTCGGCACCCGTGTCCCGAAGGCGGAGCGCGCGGAGGCCATGCGGTGGCTCGTCGAGGCAGCGCGCGAGGTCACGAACAAGACGCTTTCGATCGATAACCCGGGGCTGGACACGATGCGAGTGGGCCTCGTGGCGGCCACCAAGAAGGGCCGCGCAATCATCAACTCGACGACCGGCCAGGCAGACAAGCTGGAGGGGTTCATGAAGCTTGCGCATGAGTTCGGCGCCGGCATCGTGGGCCTTTCGATCGACGAGAACGGCGTGGCGTCCACGCTGGAGGGCAAGCTGGAGATTGGCATGCGCACCCTGGCGGCAGCCGTGGAAGCAGGCGTCGCGATTGAAGACGTGTACCTGGACCCCATCATCCTGCCCCTGAACTGCGAACAGAAGGCTCCGCAGAACGCGCTGCACGCCATCGCCCAGTTCAAGATGTTGAGCGATCCCTCGCCGCATGTCGTAATCGGGCTCAGCAACCTGAGCCAGGGCGCCTCCGAGCGTCCGCTCATCAACCGCACGTTCCTCGCCATGGCCATCGGTGTGGGTTTGGATGCGAGCATCCACGATCCGCTGGACACCGAGCTCACGAACACCATGATCACTGCGGAGCTGCTGATGAACAAATCCATCTACAGCGATTCGTACATCAAGGCGTATCTGCAGAAGGGGTAGAAAAGAGCGGCATAACGCGCGGCGGGTGCGACATAGGTCCTGGACTGAGCGCCAGGTTAGTCGCGCCCGTCGATCTGGCGGATCAGGCTCTCGAAGATGTAGCGGTGGAATGGCAGAAAGAAGTACCAATACGCCCGGCCGAAGAGCGTGTTGGTATCGAAGTAGGCCCTCACCGTCAGGCGGCTGCGGCTATTCTCGGGCTCGATTGAAAACTCAAGCCACGCGCGGCCCGGCAGTTTCATTTCTGCGCGCAGCAGCAGCTTCCGGTTGGGGACCAGCGCCTCCACCCGCCAGAAGTCGATCACGTCGTTCACGCGCAGGCTGGACGAACTCCTCCGGCCGCGCGCGGTGCCCACGCCCATGAGCAGCCGGTCGAGCATGCCGCGCGTGCGCCACATCCAGTTTCCGTGGGCCCAGCCTTCCCTGCCCCCTACCCTGCAAATCGAGCGAAACAGGAGCTCGGCCTTGTTGTCGGTCGCCAGGGAGCGCTGCGCCTTGTACCGCGGGCTCCCCCTCAGCTCGTGCAGCTTCATCGCCAGCTCGTGGGCAGGCGGGTAGGCGTCGGACCAGCGCGTGTAGACGGCGTCCTGCTCCTCGCGTGACATGGCGAGCAGGATCGCTTCGCGGTAGCTGATCATCCGAAGGGGGATCACGTCGCGGATCCTGTTATCCCGGCACATCACGTCGTTCATGAGTCCTTCCATCAGCCTGCGCGTGATGGGCGCAGGCACGGGCGTAAGGAACCCCATCAGGTAGGCGTGCAGGCCTATGTGCGAGACGAAGGACGGTACGAAGACCCTCTTCTTTCCGAGCACCTCGGCAAGACTTCTCAGCATATCCTCATAAGTCAGGACGTCGGGCGACCCGATGTCATACGCCTGCCCCCGCGTCCCGGCGACCTCCAGCACGCCCACCAGGTAGCGGATCACGTCGCGAATGCTGATGGGCTGGCACCGGGTGCGCCCCCAGTAAGGAATCGGGATCACGGGCAGGCGGCGGACCAGGTTGTGAATGATCTCGTACGAGGCGCTGCCGGAGCCAATGATAATCGCCGCGCGCAGCACCGTGGTTGAAACCGTGCCGCCCGACAGCTCCTCCGCCACGCGCATCCGGCTTCGCAGATGCGGGGAAAGGAACGTTCGGGCATCCCCCAGCGCACCAAGGTAGATGATGCGCCCGACGCCGCTCGCCTCCGCCGCAACCCTGAAATTGTGAGCGTTGGCCGCCTCCGACGCCTCCAGTTCGCCCGGGTCCAGCAGCATGGAGTGCATCAGGTAATACGCCGCGTAAATGCCGCTCATTGCAGCGGAAAGCGATACGGGATCCTTCGCGTCAGCCACCACGATCTCGGCGTCCGGCCAGCGCTCCGCGTGTTCCGGGGAGGCAGACCGCACCATCACCCGCACGCGGTACCCGCGCCCGAGCAGCTCCGGAATCAGGCGCCCTCCGATATACCCTGTGCCGCCCGTCACAAGCACCGGACCGAGCGACGGGACAGGAACCGAGGGCAGATCATGGCACAGTAGCGGCTCGCTGGTCACTGGGGTTGTCATGGCCCGTCCATCAGAAGAGCATCATCGTCACGCACAGCATCGCGGTGGACCAGAGAATGTCCTGCGGCAGGTGCTGCTCGCAGGTTGAATCAAACATGAGCTCGGAACGTGCGCCGAACTCGTCGTCGCTCACCCACAAGATGATCGCCATGGGCAGACGCGGGAACGGGCACACGCGCACGGACGCATCGCCGAACGACAGGCGTTCGCCGCCAAGCGCCAGGCCACGGACAATGAAATCCGCCGCACGGCCGTCGTACTTCGCGCCCACCCTGGCCATCGGGAGAATATGCGACCCCCTGTAGTAGATGTCGCCCGCCTTCATGTCGGCCGGCTTGATCCACGTTCCGGACGGCAGCGCCGGTTGAACATTCAGAAGGTACGTGAGCGCGGCCAGCCGGGAAAAGTACCCCGCCCGCTGGACCAGCCGTTCGCCCTCCTCGCCTGCCGCCGTGATCACCTGCTGCCCGCGGCAGACGCGAAGCTCCTGTCCGAAGGACGGCACAATGAAAACGTCCGCGTCCGCTTCGTACCGCACGCCGGCCCGCGCGGCGACGTCGAGCGGCGCAAGTGCGCGCAGGCTCTCCCAGGCTCGCAGCTCGCCGCTATTGACGCTGGCCATCGGCCTCCACTCGCCACCCATGGGTGTATACGTTCACCTCGGCATCCCTGACAAATCCGCAAAGAGTAACCCCGACCGCTTCGGCCGCCGCGATCGCCGCGCGTGTGGGCGCCCCGACGGCGGCCACGATGGGGATGCGCGCCCTGCCCGCCTTGATGATGAGCTCCAGGCTCGTGCGCCCCGACAGAAATACGCCCGCCTCCCCGAAAGACCGACCGTGCAGCAGCGTGTGTCCGATTACTTTGTCCAGCGCGTTGTGACGCCCCACATCCTCCCGGACGCAATGGATCCGGCCGGCCCGGTCGAACAGGGCTGCCGCATGGGCGCTGCCCGTCAGTTGAAACAAGGGCTGAAGGCCACGGACGGCGGGCGACACCTGCTGCAGGCACTGCGCTGAGACGCGCAGGTCACTCTCCACGCGGCCGACGTCCTTCAGCAGCGCCTCGATGTCCTCCCTGCCGCACAGGCCGCACGACGACGTGATCACGAAGGTCCTGTGCACCTTTGCCTTCGCAGACGACGTGCGGACATATATGACGTCGGGCGAATCCACGCATACGTTCAGGAGCGTGATGTCTCCCGTCCCGTCGATCAGGCCTTCCGTAAAAAGGAAACCAACAACCAGCTCCCGGTCGGCGCCGGGGGTTCGCATGACGGTGTACGCGTTGCCGTCGACCTCGATGCGCAGGGGTACTTCGTCTATCACCGTGGCCCGGCGCGGGTCCCCGCCGGGGTGCGAGGCGCTGAACTTCACAATCTCCGCGTGGGCGATCCCTACCGTTTCCGCCGGCCGGACGGGCTCGTTCATGCGTTTTACCAGGCCTCCGGAAACGCCGCGTTGGCAAACAGGGACTCCACCTTCTCCTTGTGGCGGCGCTCAATATCCGCCAGGCCCATGAGCAAATCGTGCTCCGGCCCAGCAGGATACATCCGGGCCCAGCTCTCATAGAAATCAACCGCGCTCTTCTCCTTCATGGCGGCAAGGAGAAACGCATCCTGCGGCGACATATCCGGGGTGAAATCCGGCGTGCCAAGGCTCTCGACCAGTGATCCGCCGGAGACCGTTCCCTCGGGCAGAGGCCGCGCCCCGCTCCTGAACTCCTCAAGCAGCCGCTTGTGCTCGTCCTCGTCGCGCATCAGCGCGAGCAGATCGTTACGCGTCACGGGGTCCCTGACACGCTCCGCCGCATGCCGGTAGAACGAGGAGGCGGATTCCTCGTTGGCAATCGCCCGCCCCAGAATGGCTGACATCTCCACCTTGGCAAACTTCTGAGCCGACTTGGTATTCATCCGGCCTGCCCCCCCCCTCTACGCCTGCAGCGACCTCGCGCGCTCGACCTTTGCGGCACAACACTTGTACTCGGCGGTGCGCGTCACGTTATCAAAGGCATCGTTCGTTAGAAGGTTTGTGGCGGTCTCCAGAAAGTGGAACGGCATCCACAGCGCGCCGGGGCGCACCTTCCCGCTGACGCGGGCGCGAATGGCGATGGACCCGCGCCGGGTCGTGACCCGCGCGGGATCGCCGTCGGCGATCCCCAGCCGCGCCGCGTCGGCCCGGTTCATCTCCACAAAGTTCGCATCTTCCTTCTGCACAATGGCAGCCGTCTTGCGCGTCATGTTGCCGATGTTGTAGTGGTAGAGCGTGCGGCCCGTGGAGAGTATGAACGGGTACTCCTCATCCGGCACCTCGGCGGGCGGACGGAACGTGATGGCGTGCATGAGCCCCTTGCCGCGCGTAAAACGCCCCTGGTGCAAGAACCCGGTGCCGGGATGGTCCTTCGTCGGGCAGGGCCACTGCAGGCCCACCTCCTCGATACGCGCGTAGGACATGCCGCCATAGCTCGGAGTCAGGGAGGTGATCTCGTCGAAGATCTCCTCTGCGCACGCGTACTTCATGGGGCTGCCCATCGCCGTGGATACGTCGCAAATGACCTGCCAGTCCGGCCGTGCCTCGCCGGGCGGCTCGACCGCCTTGCGGATGCGTTGCACGCGGCGCTCGGTGTTCGTGAACGTGCCGTCCTTCTCGGCAAAGCACGTTGCCGGCAGAACGACGTCGGCAAGCTTGGCCGTCTCGCTCATAAAGATCTCCTGGACGACCAGGAACTCCAGCTTTTTCAGGCTCTCGATGACCTTGGTCTGATTGGGCTCGCTGAGCGCAGGATCCTCGCCGAACACGTAGAAGCCCTTGAGCACGCCCTCGCCGGCCTTCTCGATATAGTCGGTCACGCATCCGCCCACGCGGCTCGGGATCTCGACGCCCCAGGCCTTGCCGAACTTGGTGCGGACCGCCTCATCCGCAACTTTCTGGTAGCCGGGCAGGACCGAGTGGATGGCTCCCATGTCGCAGGCGCCCTGGACGTTGTTCTGGCCGCGGATGGGATTGATCCCCGACGACAGCTTGCCGATCTGGCCGCAGAGCATGGCCAGGTTGCCCAGGTTCTTGACGTTCTCCGTGCCGCACGTGTGCTCCGTGATGCCTAGCGTATAGAAGATCGCCGACGGGGTCCCGGCCGCGTACCACTCCGCGGCGCGGCGGATCAGCTCCGCATCTACGCCGCAAACGGACGCCGCCACCTCGACCGTGCAGGGCTGCACGATGGCGCGGAGCGCCTCAAAGTTCTCGCACCGCTCCTCGATGAAGGCTGGAGCATGCAGCCCCTTGGACAGGATATGGTTCATCATGGCATTGATGAGCATGTTGTCCGTTCCGGGCCGGTGCTTGATATGAATATGCGCGTGGCGCGCCATCCACGTCTCGCGCGGATCGCAAACAATCAGCCGCGCCCCGTTGCGCAAGGCTTTCTTCATCTCCAGCCCGACAATCGGGTGGGCCTCGGTCGGGTTGCCCCCGATCAGGAAGATCGTCTGGACGTTCTTGATCTCCCCGATGGCGTTCGTCATGGCGCCCGACCCGAAGGCGGCGGCCAGCCCGGCGACGGTCGGGGCGTGGCACGTGGTGGCGCACTGGTCAATATTGTTGGTGCCGCCCGCCGTGCGGGCGATCTTCTGCATGAGGTAGTTCTCCTCGTTCGAGCAGCGCGAAGAGCTCAGGAACGCAATCCCGTCGGGGCCATACTTGTCCCGGATCTCGCGCAGGCGCCGGCCGGTCAAGGCGAGGGCCTCCTCCCAGGTGGCTTCGCGGAACGCGCCCTTTTCGCGGATCAGCGGCTTTGTCAGGCGCTCGGGCGAATGGACGAAATCGAAGGCGAAGTGGCCCTTCACGCACAGGTTGCCGTCGTTGGAGCCCATCCCGGGCTCGGTCGTCACGCGCACGATGCGGTTGCGCTCGCGGTTCACGTTCAGGTCCATCTGGCAGCCGACCCCGCAGTAGGTGCAGGTGGTCCGGACCTTGGAAAGCTCCCGCTCCCGCCCCAGGCCCTTCGCCGCCTTCTCGCGCAGCGCTCCTGTCGGGCACACCCGCACGCATCCTCCGCACAGCTCGCAGTCGGACTCGTGCAGAGCCCGTCCGTGCGCCGTGTTCACCTTCATCGTGATGCCGCGCCCGTCAAACGTCAGAGCGCTGACGCCCTGCACCTCCTCGCAAAACCGGACGCACCGGCTGCAGCGCACGCATTTCTCCACGTCGTACTCGATGCCGCGGTTGTCCATCGTATAGTTGATCGCCGCGGCCTCACTGTGCTTGTATGTGCCGTAGACCCACTCCCTGGCCCCGTAGCGATAGGACAGGTCCTGCAGCGTGCAGCCGCCGTCGGCGTCGCAGCTCGTGCATGCCACCCGGTGCTCGCTCAGCAAAAGCTCCAGGATGGCCTTGCGCCGCGCGGAGAGCTCCGGCGATTCCGTGATGACGTGCGCCCCCTCACAGGCGGGGGTGCAGCATGCCAGCACGGGCGGGCGGGTCTCGTCGCCAAGGTGGACCTGGCAAAGCCGGCACGCGCCGGCGGGCTTGAGGCGCGGCTCGTGGCACAGGTGCGGAATGTTCACGCCGTTGGACTGAGCCGCCTCCATGATCGTCTGGCCCGGCAGCGCCGTGATGGCGTGGCCGTTCATGCTGAGGTGGACCAGACCATCTTCCTTCTTGTCTTTCATTGCAGAGCCTCACTCCTTAAGAATTGCGCCGGCCGGGCACACGTCAAAGCACGCCCCGCACTTGATGCAAAGGCTCGACTTGATCACAAAGGGCCGGCCGACCTTCCCTTTCTCGCGATCGGATTCGCTCGCCTTGGCCGGCGCCTTGCCGATCTGCCCGGAAATGCAGTCGGCCGGACAACTCTTCGCGCAGCGCCCGCAGCAAATGCACTTCTCCGGAACCACCGTAAAGGAAATCAGGTTCCGACACGCGACGGCCGGGCAGCGCCGGTCCTTGATGTGCGCCTCGTATTCCGACCGGAAGTGGCGGATGGTGGTAAGCACCGGGTTGGGCGCAGTCTGACCCAGGCCGCAGAGCGAGTTCTTACGCACCTGGCCCCCCAGCTCCTCGAGCCGCGCGATGTCATCCACCTCGCCTTTGCCCGCGCAGATGCGCTCCAGGATTTCCAGCATGCGCGTCGTCCCGATCCTGCAGGGCGGGCACTTGCCGCACGACTCCTTCGCGCAGAACTCCATGAAGTAGCGAGCCAGATCCACCATGCACGTGGTGTCGTCCAGAACGATCAGCCCGCCGGACCCCATGATGGCCCCGACCTCCTTGACCGTCTCGTAATCAATGGGCATGTCGAGATATTGGGCGGGCACGCAGCCGCCGGAAGGGCCGCCCATCTGGGCAGCCTTGAAGGTTGAACCGGCGGGCACGCCGCCCCCGATGTCGTTCACCAGGCTGCGCATCGTGACGCCGATCGGGACCTCCACCAGGCCGGTATACTTGACCTTGCCCGCCAGGGCAAAAATCTTCGTCCCCTTGCTCGTTGCCGTACCCAGGCCGCCGTACACCGCCCCGCCCATGCGCAGAATCGCGGGGATATTGGCGAAGGTCTCGACGTTGTTGATGTTCGTGGGCTTGCCCCACAAGCCGCTTTGCGCGGGAAACGGCGGGCGGGGGCGCGGCTGGCCGCGGCGGCCTTCAATCGAAGCCAGCAAAGCGGTCTCCTCGCCGCAGACGAACGCGCCGGCCCCGGCTTTGATCTTGAGATCGAAATTCATCCCCAGGCCCAGGATGTTGTCGCCGAGCAGGCCGCATTCGCGGGCCTGGGCAATTGCGATCTTGAGGTGTTCAATGGCGATGGGGTACTCGGCCCGCACGTAAAGATAGCCGTGCGTGGCCCCGATCGCGTGCGCCGCAATCAGCATGCCTTCCAGGACGGCGTGCGGGTCGCCCTCGATCACGGCGCGGTCCATGAAGGCGCCCGGGTCCCCCTCGTCAGCGTTACAGACCAGGTACTTCACGTCGCCCGCAGCAGCCCGGGCTGCGCTCCACTTGCGCGCGGTGGGATATCCCGCCCCGCCGCGGCCGCGCAGGCCGGAAGCCGCGATCTCGTCGATCACCGCCTGCGGCGGCGTATCAGCCAGCACCCGCTCCAGCATTTCGTATGCCCCCTCCGCAAGCGCCGCCTCCAGGCTGGTGGGGTCGATCCTTCCGCAGCGCTCGAGCACAATCTGCCGCTGCGCGGCGAAGAACGGGATTCCGGAGCGCTTCGGGATCGCGCCGTGCTCGCCACGGAAGCAGAGGCGTTCCACAACCCCGCCGCCCAC
>CAYRKB010000052.1:1591-11156 GCA_964424705.1 uncultured Victivallales bacterium | reverse complement strand
GCACAATTTCACGCGCATCTTCGGGCGTGGCGCCAACGTACAGCAGCCCCTCCGGGTCAATGCTGATCACCGGCGCGCCGGCGCAGATGCCCTGGCAGCCGGTCTTGATCAGCGCCACCTTGTGCGTCAGGCCAGCCGCGGCCAGTTCCTTCTCGAACGCGGCATGCACATCGAGCGCCCCGAGCGCGCGGCATCCGGTTGCGCAGATGCGCACCGCCCGTTCCGGCCGATTCTTCCGGGCCGCCGCACGCATTGCGTGGAGCTTCTTGAGCTGTGGTGTCGTCTTGGGCATACCTCAATTCCCCATTCAGCCGGCCGCGCCGCGCCCCGCATGGCTTGCGGCCGTGATTTCCACGATCTTCACCGCCTTATCCGGCGTGAGATTCCCAAAATACCTGCTGTCGATAAGCATCACCGGCGAGAGAAAACAGGTCCCAAGGCAAGCGACCGTCTCAAGCGAGAAGATCCCGTCCGGCGTGGTCTCCCCGTCCGCAACGCCCAGGTGCTGCACGACCGCGTCCTGCACCTTCGGCGCGCCGCGCACGTGGCACGCGGTTCCGCGGCAAAGCCGAATGGTGTGCTTGCCATGCGGCTTGAGGTGAAACTGGGAGTAGAACGTGGCCACGCCGTAGAACTTGGCGATCGGCAGGCCGCTAAGCCGGGCCAGCTCGTCCATCGCGGCCCGCGGCACATATCCGTAGTGGTCCTGGACCTCCTGCAGCGCGCCGATAATGTTCTCCTCGGCGAAAGGCGCGTGGGCCGCCACAATCTCCGCCACCGCGGCCACATCCAACGCTGACTGGTTTGTGTCACTCACAAGAATCCTCCCGCCGCTCGCACACCGCGCTCGCGAAATTCAGTACAAGTACCACACCGTGGTTCACTCTGCAACCTCTGGAATACCCCCGCGGATTCGCTCAGGAAAGCGCGCTACAGCAGCTCGGAGATCTTCCTCAACAGAACTTCTATCTTCACCGGCTTCTCGATGAACCCCTGCACCGGCATCCATTCCGCATCCGCATCCTTCTCGGAAAAGCCCATTGGGAATTCTGAATTGATGGACGTGAGCAGAATGATCGGCAGCTTCTTGAGGGGGCGCGTCTGCCGCACGGTGCGCGCGAGGTCGAATCCGCCTGCGGGATTTGCAGGGAACATCACGTCGAGGACCAGCAGGTCGGGCTTCTCCCTCTGGATCGCTTCCAGCGCGCCTTCCAGGGCGTCATAGGTGCAGGTCTCATGCCCGCCCGCCTGAAGCATCTGGGAAACATCCGCAGCGATCCCCGCGTCGTCATCAATGATCATTATTCGAGCCACTCCGCACGCTTCCTTCCCGGGGAAACCTCACAAGGAATGAGGTCCCTTTCCCCTGTTCACTCGTCACACGAATGCGCAAGCGCAGCGACTCCGCCACCTCCTTCACGATGGCCAGCCCCAATCCCGTGGACAGCTTATTGAAACGCACCGCCTCGTCGGTGCGAAAATACTCTTCAAAGATGCGCGGAAGCGCCTTTTCGCTGATGCCGATCCCATGGTCCGCCACGCGCACGGTGATGCCGTCCGGGCCATTCTCCGCCTCGACCTCCACGCTGCCGCCCTCGTGCGAATAGACAATGGCATTCGCAACGAGGTTCGAGAACAGCGCCAGCAACTGACGGCGGCTGGACTGCACCGGCAGGTGCGGCACGCTCAGCCGGACGGTCACGTTGCGCTGGGCCGCACGCGCGGCAAGCTCCTGCGCGACGGCATGCAGCAGCGCGTCCAGGTCCACGGTTTCCGACAGCTCAGTCCCTGCTTCAGCTTGCCTCAGCTCGCCAAGCGTCAGGATGTCCTTGATGCGCTCGCGCAGCGTCGCGGACCGGACCTCGATCGACTCGACCACCGCGCGCACAGAGTCCGGCAGGCTGGCCCAGTCGCGCATCCGGAGCACAGCAATGCTGCTTTCGATGCCCGTGAAGGGAGCTTTCAAGTCGTGCGTGGTGCGCAGGACGATCTGATTCTTCTCCTGGTCCGCGCGCGTCAGCCGCTCGTTCGCCTCGGCCAGCTTGCGGTCGCGATCGCGCACAGCCTTCGAGATCGAGGAGGCAAGGTACCACACGACAAGCCAGATGAACACGGCCGAAAGCCCGTGCAGCGCGGCGAGGACGGGGCGGTGCCCTTGCGGGCCGGCCGCGGAGAGAATGCCCTGAGTCGGCGCCACGCCTGTAATCTCAAGCGCGAGGCATCCGAGGAACAATGCCGCACTAAGGGCAGTCACAAGAAAGCTCTTGCCGGGAGCAAAGAAGATGCAGGCCAGGACAATGTGAAAGAGATAGGCGAACGCGACAAACGTGTCGATGCTTCCGACGTGGTGCACGAGCATGGTGAGAATCAGCAGATCGCCTCCAATCTGCCACCACATACACGTCTCGACGGTGCGGTGGCTCGACCGCACTCGCAGGCTCCGGATCAAGAGAAGATACACACCATTGAGCATGGCCAGCACGGCAGCCAGCTGCCAAGGCCATTGTGTCGGCGGCACAAGCGACAGATCGCCCAGGCAGGACGGGCACCACCAGCACAGCAGCCCGAACGCTGCCAGCGCGACGACCACGGCCCACCGGATGTGGATGAACCACATCGCGTTCTGCAGCAGCACTTCCTCGCCAAGCCCGTCAGCCCACGGCGAAGGCCACGAGGCAGGTCGCATCTGGGAGGGAATCAGATCAACAGTCTTCATTCTCGTCCTGCCGCGCCCTGCAAAGCCGTCCGAACATCGTCCACATTTGTCAGAAGCAATTCATTGTGATCATCTTCTTCATCATCAGGATATCGTGCTCCGCTGCCCGGATCAGGGATTCGATAAGCGCCCGCACTTCGTCGTTAACCGGCCCTGCAAGGACCTGCCGAAAAAAGGCAACCAGCGCTTTGTCATACGCCACAGCCGCATCCAGGAACTCCTTTCCCGTCACCGCCGCAGGCCGAAGCGCCAGAAGGGGGCTTGCTGCTTCCGGACAGAATTCAACGTCTTGCCGGACTTCGATCTTCTTAATCTGCTTGAGCAGGCCCGGTTCGGTGTCCGCGAACGCCTCCCTCTGTTGCCGGCGCTGACGTGACATGTAGTACGTCAGCAGCCTCACGCCATTGTCGCGGGACTGATCACGCACAACTTCAAAGAACGACGCCAGCCGATCTTCAAACGTAAACAACCGATCCAGAAAAACGCCCAGCAACACCGCTGACATGGTAGCACCTCTCGCTCATGAACCCGGAAGGCCGGGAGTCTACAGTGTATTCTCTGCAACAAGCCCGCTTGTAAATGCATCCAGACAAGGCTGAATATCCAGGGCCACATAGTCCGTCCACGCCGCCCGCACGGCCGGCCATGCGCTCAGGGCTTCCGCGGAGCGGGCCCGCAGCGCGTCAATGTTGCCAAGCACCGCTGCATGATCCCCTGCCCATGCCGTCGCCGCGGTGACCTTTCGCTGCCTCGCATCCAGGCCCAGCGACTTGTCCGACCCCGCATCATCGCCGAACGCGTCCAGGATATCGTCCGCAAGCTGGTACGCGGTGCCCAGCGCGTAGCCCGCCTCCTCCAGTGCGGCGCAGAGCGGCTCGTCCCGGCCACCGGCAACCCGCGCCGCGAAAGCAAACAGCGAGCCCGTCTTGCGCCTGGCAAGACGCAGGCAGTTCTCGCGCGTCGGAATCGCGCCGCGCTGCAGGAGGCTCTGCTCGGCCTCGGCGTCGCACATCTCGCTGGTAAAACGTATCAGAAGAGGCATCAAATCGGGGCGCTCGATGTGATCCAGCAGCCGCATGGCCTCACAAAAGAGCATATCACCCACCAGAATTGCGCCCGCGGCGCCATTCTCGACCCAGAAGGCAGGCGCATGCCGCCGGATGACCGAGCCATCGATCACGTCATCATGAACGAGGCTGGCCGCGTGGACCAGTTCCACAGAGGCAGCCGCATGCACGAGCGTTCGCTCTTCCACGCCCACGTTCAGGCCGATGCGGAAGATAAGCCTCGCACGCAGAAGCTTGCCGCCGCCTGTCAGCGCTTCCAGCGCAGGCATCAAGGGGCGCAGAGACGTCTTGCTGAGAGAGCCCCTGATCGCCTTGACCGTTTCATCAAGCCAGCGTTCCATTCGCCCCTTCTATTTCTTCTCGGCCAACAATGCCGGCGCCTTGCCGGGCTTCCTCCCGAGGCCGCAGCGCCACTCTCGCGGCGACATGCCCACTTTCTTTCGGAAGCAGCGCGCAAAATAGCCGGGGTCTTCGAATCCGGCTTTCGCCGCGGCCTGGGACACGTTCAGCGTCAGGTCGCGCAGGTAGGCCTTGGCCAATTCCATTCGCCTGTCGGCAAGAAAATCCGTGAAGCGCTGCCTTGTGTAGCGCCGGAAAAGAGTCGAAAAATGATTGGGCGTCACCCGGGCCGCGGCGGCAATGGCCGCCACCGTGAAGGGCTCTGAAGGCTGCTGGCTGACCAGCTCACAAACGACGTCGATCAGCACAGGCACGTTCCTGCGCCGCCCCTTGGCGCCCTTGCCCCGGTCATCAAACCGCGGCGGCGGGTGCAGGTCCCGCAGCGCGGATTCGATCTTGGCCCGCACATCGCGCGCGCCCCCAAGTTGGGCCGCTTCGTGCGTCGCATCCGCTCGCATCCGCTCTGCGATTTCCCGCACAATTTCCCCGCCGATGGACATGAGCGCAATGGCCAGCTTCACCTGCTCCACGTCAAGCCGGGGCAGCGCGTCATAGGCAGCTTTGAGCGCAGCCACGTCGAGGCCCAGCCCCTCGCCCATCCGTTTGGCGGCCAGCCAGCCGCCCTTCTTGTCAGGGTGACTGAACGTGCATGTGCTCAGCAGCGCCAGGTTTCCGTGCTCGCGGGTCACGGGAACAGCCAGCACATACGTGCCGGCGTGGCAACACTGCTCGGAGATCCCGTTTGTGCACGCCGCAATCGACATAAGGATGTGGGACATCTTGCACTGCTTGCAGCCGTCCGGTGCGGCCTGCACCAGCCGACAGAAGCTCGGGAGCCCTTCCCCGGCGCAGGGCGAATACTGCCCCCACCCCGAATCCGTCGGAAACACGACCATAAAGCGAATTCCGAGGAAATCGGAAATCAGCTTGCAAAGATTCGACAAGAGCGGATTATTCAGCTTGTCCGCAGTCAAATACCGTGTAGTATTCCGCTCCATTGGAGACAGCGTATCCGATCGTAAAGCTCAAGAGCTGCTGATTAACTCAAGGTCCTTTTTTGAACTGGGGCCATTATTCAATAGCAATGGACCGCGTGTAAACAAAAATGGATAGGGATCGCGCAGGGCGGCGGGACCCATCTTGCGAATGAGAGTGTGATATGGGCGCCAACGCAGGTATACGAACGATTCTTATTGTTGACGACGACAACGAGTGGCGTCAGTTTCTATTCGAGGTACTCGGCAAACACTACGCGGTGATGCTTGCCACGAGCGGGGAAGACGGAATCGCCATGGCGGAGCGCGCGCACCCCTCGCTCATCATGCTCGACGTGATGATGCCCGGCGGGAAAGACGGGTTCACAACCTTCGCCGAACTGCGCAAGAATCCCGCGACTCACGACATTCCCGTGATCTTCGTCAGCGGGGTAAACCTGATTGAAAACACGATGTTCGGGGCGGACTCCCTGAAGCAGTTCCTCGGGCACGCCCCGGCCGCCTTCCTCGAGAAACCCGTGAAGCAGGAAGCGGTGCTGCTCGCGGTCCGCAAGGTTCTTGAGCCGGATCCCGCCTAATGATCGTCCAGTGCGATCTGTGCCCGAAGTACTGCATCATCAAGTCCGGCGAGAGCGGCGACTGCCGCGTTCGCGTCAACTTCGACGGCGCGCTGCGCGCCGTGACCTACGGCTTCCCGTCTGCCGCCCACATCGATCCCATAGAGAAGAAGCCCCTCAACCACTTTCTGCCCGGCTCGACCATCCTCTCCATCGCGACCGTTGGCTGTAACCTGCACTGCAAAAACTGCCAGAACTGGGAGATCTCGCAGCAAGACCCCGCCGACGCAGAAGCGTTCCGCCTGTCGCCCTCCGACGTGGTGGCGCAGGCAAAACTCAACGCCTGCCCTTCGATCGCCTACACCTACACGGACCCTTCCGTATACTACGAGTATACGCTGGATACCTGCACACTGGCCCGCGACGCCGGCCTGCGCAACGTGCTGGTGACCGCCGGCTACCTCAACGAGAAGCCTCTGCGCGAGCTGTGCCGCGTCGTCGATGCAGCGACGATCGACCTGAAGGCCATGTCCGACAAGTTCTACCGCGAGATCTGCGGCGCCACGCTGGCGCCTGTCCTGAACTACTTCGTCGTGGCCAAGTCGCTCGGCGTCCATGTGGAAGCCTCGAACCTGCTCATCCCCACGCTCAACGACAAAGATGAGGAGATCGCGGCGCTCTGCTCGTGGATCAAAGAGAACCTGGGCCGGGAGACCCCCCTGCACTTCCTGGGTTTCTTTCCCCGCTACCGGATGCGCCACCTGCCCCCGACCCCGGCCGCGACCCTTGCGCGCGCACGCGAAGTCGCGCTGGCCGCCGGGCTCGAGTACGTGTATGTTGGCAACGTCCTCGTGCCGGACAGCAGCACCACCCGCTGCCCCGCCTGCCACGCCGAGCTGATCCGGCGCGCAGGAAACGTCGTGCTGGAGAACCGGCTGATTGACGGCGCATGCCCCGACTGCAGACAGATGGTCTTTGGAGTATGGAAATAGGACGCCGTACGTTCAGCCGAATGGTCGCGTGGACAGCGCTCCTGCTCGCAAGCGGGGCGCGCCGTCTCGCAGCCGCCCCGGCGCGCGTCCTGCGCGCGGCTGCATCGGGCGCATTCCCCGGGCGGCTGCGCCCCATGGACCCGAGCTCGCTGAAAAGACCTGGAAAGTGGAGCGGGTAGGTGCGCCGGACGCGAAAACGCTGAGTTTCCAGGCCGGAGGGAGAGGCGGATATATCGTGAGGCAGCAACCAGTCGACGGATGGCGCGGCCTGAGCCTTGTATTCGCCGTCGGGTTCTTCAGCCTTGCGGCGCAGGCGCTGCTCTTCCGGACTTTCCTGACGGTTTTCGAGGGCAACGAACTCGGCATCGCCTGCTTCTTCGCTTCCTGGCTGACCTGGGTCGCCATCGGCGCATTCGCCGCACGCTCGCGCCTGCGCTTCATGCTGGCGATCACAGCGCGCTTCGAGCTTCTGCCTCTGCTTTTCTTTCCGGCCTTCCTGCTCCAGGCCGCGCTTCTGGGCGGCGCGCGCGAGCTGGCCGGCGTCGAGCCCTATGAGCTGTTTCCGCTCGTATCGATGCTCCCGTCGACCTTCATCGCCAACGCTCCCGTCGGCTTCTGCACCGGACTTCTCTTCACGCTGGGCTGCCGGTGGCTGGGCGACAAGCCCGGCCTCCCGGTGGCGAGGGTCTATATCTGGGAAAGCATCGGCAGTTTCGCCGGCGCCGTGACCGCCACATTTCTGCTGGCACGCGGCGTGGCCTCGGAGCAGGTCTTTCTCGTCGTGTTTCTTCCGGTCACGCTCGCCCTGGCCGCCTGCCCCGCCGCCGGCTGGCTCGCGCGCATCCCGGCGCTGCTGCCCGCAGCGGCCGTGGCGGCGCTTCTCCTTTCGGGAAGCGCCGCAAGGTGGGAGCGTCACAACAGCCTGCAAAGCTGGCGGCGGCTTCTTCCCCGGGAAACCTACGGCGGAACCTTCACCACGCCCGATGCCACGTACCAGTACGGCGAGTGCGACGGCCAGTTCAACGTGGCGGCCTGGGAGACGGTGACGGACACGATTCCTTCCACGGAGCATGCTTCCGAGGTCATCGCGCTGCATCTGGCCCAGCGGCCGCAGGCCCGCCGCTTTCTGGTCGTCGGCCGCGGCGCGTTCGCCTTGTGCCGACGCCTTCTGGATCTGCCGCAGGCGGACACGATCACATGGATCGATCCTGACCCCGCGTATCCTTCCACGCTGCTGCGCGTTCTGCCCGCGCGCTTTCAGCCCGGCGTGGAACGACTGGATATGCCGCGCGCCGACATCCGGCGCTGGCTTGCGTCTGCCACATCCACGTACGACGTGGTCTTTCTCAGCCTTCCGGATGCCACCACGCTGGCGCTGAACCGCTACTTCACGCGCGAGTTCCTGCTCCTGCTGAAGAGCCGCGTCGCGGCCTCGGGCCTGGTGGGCATGCGCGTCGCCGCGGGAGAGAACTACATGAGCGACGAGCGAGTGAACACCGGCGCATCGGCCTTCCGCACGCTGCGCTCCGTCTTCGCACACACTGTTATCAAGCCCGGCGAGGAAAGCTGGCTGCTCGCGTCAGACGGCCCTGGCCTGACCACGGCGCCCGCCTTGCTGCGCGAACGGTTTTCCGCCATCCCGGGTGCGGCCGCGCTGTATCCGCCCGACGGGCTGTTCTCCCTCTATCTCCCGGAGCGCATGGAGTACCAGGCCACGGCCTACGCGCAGGCCGCCCTCGGCGCGGCCGGCGAACTGCTGCTGAACACCGAGCGCACCCCGCGCGCCTTGCTGCACGGCCTCCTGTTCGCAGCCCGTGAAGCCGGCGGCGCGACGCGGCGGGGCAGCTGGATCCGAACGTTCGCTCTCGCTGGCGCGCCCGTCCTGCCTGCTGGAATTCTCCTGTTCGCACTTCTGCGCACAGTCTACCGGCGCCGCAACAGCGCACGCGAAACGGCGCCCGCCCTGCTTGACCCAGGCCTGCTCCTGTTCACGACCGGCGCCGCAGGCATGGGCGGGAATATCGTGCTGATGTATATGTACCAGTCCGAGTTCGGCACCATCTTCCTGCACGTCGGGCTCATCACCGCGCTCTTTATGCTGGGCCTCACCGCAGGCGGCGCGCTCGCCTCCCGCTTCCTCGCCAGGTCGGCGCACCGTGCGAAGGGCTTCCTGTCCGCGGTCCTGCTTCCGCACAGCCTGCTTTGCGTCGCGCTCGCGCGACCGGGCACGCTGACGACCCACGCCGCCTTCGCGGCCGCATTCGTCATCAGCGGGCTCCTGTGCGGCGCCTACGTTCCCGTGGCGGCGCGGCGGCTCAGCGCGGCCGGCGTGGCACCCGATCGCGCCGGCGCCCGGGTGGAGGCGCTTGACAACCTTGGCGGCGCCGCCGGGGGGCTGCTCTTCGGCCTCCTGCTGCTGCCTGTCTTCGGGAGCACGTACAGCCTTGCCCTGCTGGCGGCCTTGCTCCTTACCAACGCCGTCGATCTTCTTCCGCGGCCGCGCGAGTCGTATTCGACGCCCCCACCCCGCCGCGCGGGCTACGTTCTGTTTGGCCTCGTCGCATTCACGCTTGCCTCGGGGCTATTCCTGCACCGCGGCGGCGCCTTCACCCATACTGGTTGAAAGCCGGCTGCTCTGGGCCCGCGACTCCACAATGCTGCGGCGAACGGAAACGAAAACTGCCTGAAGCTTTTCGACAAAGAGGTTGAAATTCCCCGAGAGCTGCCCGATTTCATCATCACTGGTAATGGGGATTCTCCTGGAAAAGTCACCCTCTCCAGCGGCTATTTCGTGCAACATTCCATTTACCCGGTCGAGCGGACGCAGAATACGCTTAAG
>CAYRKB010000052.1:0-1581 GCA_964424705.1 uncultured Victivallales bacterium | reverse complement strand
ACCGCGGCGGCCCCGACGATGTGGAGCGGTCCTTCCTTTCCTTTGCGCACGCCGCAGCGGGCGGCGGCGAACTCCGCGAGCGGCGCCGTGAACTGCCGGACGGCACGCAGCTGCAGTACTTCGAAATGGCGGCGGCCCTGCCGGGCGCGACGAATTCCAATGTGACGTACGCCTTCACCACCGACAAGCTCGCGCCGGCTACGCCCGGCTACGGCGGCCCGGTCACACTCGCGGCTCTGACGGATGCAGGCGGCGCGCTCCGCGATGTCACGATCCTGCCTTCGCGTGAGACCCCGGCCTACCTTGACTACCTCGCTCCCTGGCTGCAGCGGCTGCGGGGCCAGCAGCTTTTCGTGCCGGAGCCCCTGAAGGGATTTGCTGCCGTCACCGGCGCGACGCGTACCTCTGCGGCCGTCCTGCAGCTTCTTCGCGCGGCGGGCCCGGCCTTTGCCGGGCAAGTTCTGGGAATGGACGTCGTCGCCTCGCCCGCCGCCGCGCAAGGCACATCCCATGGCGCGGTCGCCTGGCTGGTTGTCTCGGCAGCCGCCGCGCTGTTTCTGCGCAGCCGGCCGTCGCGCCTTGGGCGGCGCATCCTGCTGGTGCTGGTCATCGTTCTCTCCGGCTTCGTATTCAACGCTCAGTATTCGCTCGCCCACGTATTCTCGCTCCTTGAACTCAAGGTTCCCACCCCCGGCTGGAACGCGGGATTTCTTCTGGCCGTGGGCTGCCCGCTGCTGGTCGCGCTGTTCGGCAACCTGTATTGCGGCTATCTCTGTCCATTCGGCGCACTTCAGGAGTTCATCGGGGACCTGCGGCCGGCCTCGCTGCGCACAGACCCGGACAAGCGTGCCTGGGGCCGCATCCGCGCGGTTAAGTATGCTCTGCTCGCCCTTTTGACGCTGATCTTCGGCACCATGCTCCATTCCGCGCTCGCCTCCGGCGACCCTCTAACCACCGTTTTCGGGCTCGGAAGGTCGCTCTTTGTGGCAGGCCTGGCCGTCTTGCTCATGACGCTGGCTTTCTTCTACCCGCGCGTTTGGTGCAGGGGTGTCTGTCCCGCCGGCGCCTTCCTCGCGCTGCTCAACGGCCTGCGCATCTTCCGGCGGGCCGTCCCGCCGATCGCACCGGCCGCCTGCGTCTACGGCATGCGGGAGAGCCGTGAGCTGGATTGCATCTGCTGCGACAGGTGCCGGAGGCCCGGCCCGCAGGAGCGGCATGCCCTGGCCCGCCCGGCGGGCTGGGCCGCTCCGCCCCGCGTCAACGCCGCGCTTCTTGCAGCCGCGCTGGCTCTGGCCTGCACGATCGCGGCCACATCAATCACCGCCTGGAGGCGGGACATCGCGCGGCAGCCGCTTCGCGGCACGGAGTTCAGCGGATGGGGCGCGCGGCCCGCGAATATGGAACGCCTCCGCCCGCTTG
This sequence comes from uncultured Victivallales bacterium, assembly GCA_964424705.1. Classification (GTDB taxonomy): domain Bacteria; phylum Verrucomicrobiota; class Kiritimatiellia; order UBA8416; family CAYRKB01; genus CAYRKB01. The sequence continues at coordinate 162 of CAYRKB010000052.1, read as the reverse complement.
TCAGGCAGGGCACGCTATCCGACCATGAAGCGCTGTACTACAGGCGCTCACCCGCAGTCCCGCCGGGGCCTCCGCCTGGCACAGCGCCATAGGCCTGGCCCGCTTCGGGGCGCATGTGAGTTCCGGGGAGTTGTCCGTTCAGGCGCGTCTTTGTACCTCCGC
>CAYRKB010000051.1:0-26021 GCA_964424705.1 uncultured Victivallales bacterium | reverse complement strand
CCGCTCAATGCCATCTTCCGACGGAGGTTGGCGTGACAAAAGGAAAGATCATGGGCGTCATCTTTTTGCAGGCGTGAGCACCTTTGTGATACGATGAGACGATGGCAGATGCATTCCGAACGGTGGAGACCCCCCTTGCCCTTGCCGATCTGGCTGCGAACCTCGCTTCCGAGCCCTGCGTGGCGCTCGATACCGAGTTTGTCTGGGAGCGGACGTACTACGCCCGGCTTGGGATGATCCAGATTGCCCTGCAGGATGGCACATGCTTCCTCGTCGACACGGTCGCTCTGGCCGATCTGGCGCCCCTTGGCGCGGTGCTCGCGGACCCTCGCGTGGAGAAGATCCTTCACGACGCGCCGCAGGACCTCATGATTCTCCGCCGCGCGACAGGCGCGGTGGCGCGGAACGTGTTTGACACCCGCGTGGCAGCCGGCTTTGCCGGCCTGAGCAGCGAGATCTCTCTGCAGAATCTGCTGGCGGACTTGCTGGGCGTACAGCTGCCCAAGGGGCACACCCGCGCAAACTGGATGGCCAGGCCACTATCCCCGGGGCAGCTGGAATATGCCGCGGATGACGTGCGCTACCTGCCGCGGGCCGCGGCGCTTCTGCGGGAAAGGGCTTGCGCGTCGGGCGTGGAATTGTGGATGAGCGAGGAACTCCGTGGCCTCAATAAGCCTGCGACGAGCGACGAGCGCCCCCCCGGGGAGTCGTACCTGCGCATTCGCGCCGCGGCATCGATGGGCCCCCGCAACTTGGCTGTGCTGCGGGAACTCGCGGCCTGGCGGGAGAGGGAGGCCGTCGCGGCCGACCTGCCGAGGCGGCATGTCGCGGACGATCCTGAGCTGGTGGCCGTCGCGAGGGCGCTGCCCGGGAGCGCGGAGGATCTGGTCGCCTGCCGCGACGTCATGCCTCGCACCGTACAGCGCTACGGCAGGTTCCTTCTGGCCGCCGTCGCCGGCGGCTTGGCGCTGCCTGACGGGGATCTGCCGCCCTCCCCGCGGCTCTCCGAAGTGCGGCCGCCCCGGGAGCAGGTTGATGCTGCCATGGAGACCATCCGCCGGTGCGCCGCGGCGAGGGGCGTGGACGGGCGGCTCGTGGGCAGCAAGAACGACGTCATGACGCTGCTCCAGGAAGGGGGCGCCGCGCTGTCCGAGAATCACCGCATCCTTCGCGGCTGGCGCGCGGAGCTTCTGGGCTCCAACCTGCCTCTCTTTCCGGCGCAACCAGAGGGCGGACGGTAATTGAAGCGGCGCTACGCGTCGGGCCCGCGCACGAGGCGGTGCACGGCGGGGTCTTTCGCGCGGAGTTCGTCGTCGGTCAGCCCCATCAGCTCATGGGGAAACACGATCCAGCGGTCGGTGGCCCGAAGGTAGTAGTCCGGCTTGCCCGGCACCCGGGCGGCGTCGGACTTGTAGAACAGCGTCGCGATCTTCACGTCGCGCGTGAGCGGCGCCAGGAGCTCCCGGACCTTCTGCAGCGTGTGGCCGCTGTCAAAGATGTCGTCCACGATGAGGACGGGTGCGCCGGCGCGGATGCCGCTCATGAACGCGTCCAGGGCCTCGATGCGCGGTTCGGCTCGCTCGCCGATGCCCGTGTAGCTCTCCGCCTTGACGGCGAGGTGGTGCGTCGTGATTCCCTTGAAGAGCAGGAACTCGTGGATCACGATCCCGACGGGCGTGCCGCCGCGCCACAGGACGAGGAGTCCCTCGGGACGGAACCCGGAGTCGTACACCTTGCGCGCGAGCTCAAAGGAGTCGCGCACCAGGCGGTCCGCCGTGATGTATTCTTTGGGAATCGTGCTCATTCCTGAAAGAATACCATGGTGCCCGGCGGGATGGAACTGTCGTCAATTGCATTGCCGGTGCGGATTCTTCCGTCAGGCAAACGATAGAAGGTGGAGGGGAAGTTCCAGCGCCGTCCGCAGACTGCGAAGGCGTTCCGGTCGGCGGTGAGACGCCCGCCGTAGGAGTAGCCGACGAGGACCCTTGTGCCGGCGGGGAGGGCCTGCAGCAGGTCGAGCGGCATCGCATTGCCGCTCTTGATGGCGCCCGAGGGGAAGAAATAAAAGGTCGAGGGCTTGTTGTAGTCGTCCCCGGCGATTGCCAATGCGGGGGCAGGGGTTCTTCCCACTTCGCGTACGGTGTCGTTATCGCCTTCGTCCGCTGGCGGCGGCGAAGCCGGGCGCGCGGCGGCGACCGTGGCGGGAGGCAGGGCTGTGCGATAGAGCCTGCTTCCCAGGTAGGGGTCGGCCTGGACCAGGCGCCCCGCCCGTATGTCAGGGTCGAACCCCGGCTGGCTCATGAGGCCGAGGCGATGGCGAATGATCGGGTTTGAGAAGAGCATGCCGCACCGCTTTCGTCCGCGGTGGGACTTCTTATACCACTTGTTGGGCGTGCTGTAGGCCACCATGGAATGCGTGAGAACTCGGTCGTCCGGCACGCGATAGGACTGCTGGAGCGTCTGCAGCAGGGATGCGAGCGTCGCGTATTGTGCGCTGGTCAGGCTGCCGCAGTAGGTGCCGACCACTTCGATGCCGATGGAACAGGCGTCCAAGCCTGTTCGCCCGTTCCACATGCTGCGGCCGGAATGAAAGGCCACCTTGTCATGGCGCATGATGCGGTAGAGCCGCCCCTGCTCATCGATCATAAAGTGCGCTTCGCCGTTGGCCGAGAGCTTCTGCAGCGATCCTCTCGCGCGGCCTTCCGTGGTGTGCAGGACGATATAGTCCGTGCGAGCCCGCACCGGCCGTTCCACGTTCCTGGGGCTTAGGTAGCGACGGGGCAGGGAAAGCGCCATAGCGTCGGCGGACAGCCCGAGGATCAGCAGCCCCAGGCATGTCGCCAGCGCGGGTCGTGATGGTGCAGAATGGCTCATCCGGCGATCAGGTTGCGCGCGGTCATCTCGCGCGGCACCTCCAGCCCGAGCAGGCTCAGCACCGTGGGCGCCAGGTCGGAAAGTTTGCCGCGCGCAACGAGCTTGCGTCCGGGGGAATCCTTCGCAATGTAGATACACTCGACGGGGAACAGGGTGTGGCTTGTCTTGATCATGCCGGTCTCGTAGTCCACCATCTGTTCGGCGTTGCCGTGGTCGGCGGCTACGAGCACGTGCGCGTTCAGTTCCAGCGCACGGGGGACGACCCTGCCAAGGCAGCGGTCCACCATTTCAATGGCCCTGCGTGCCGCATCGAAGTTGCCGGTGTGGCCGACCATGTCGCCGTTCGCGTAGTTCACGACGACCAAGCTGTAGGGGTTGTCCTTTAGGCGGCGCAGCAGCTCGTCGGTCACGTTCTCCGCGTCCATCTCGGGGTGGCGGGCGAATTGCGCGGGGTCGAAGCGCCCCGGAACTTCGACCTGATCTTCGCCCGCGAAAGGCTTAGTGGACTTGCCGTTGAAGAAACTGGTGACGTGCCGGAACTTCTGGGTCTCGGCGATGCGAAGCTGCCGCAGGCCGGCGCGTGCGACGACTTCGCCCAACAGGTTCTCCATGCCGCCCGACTCGTCCATGGCGCCCATGATGTAGCTGGTGAATTCGTTGTAGTAGCGCGTAAGCCCGACAAATGTGACCTTGGGCCGGGCCTTCAGGTGGCCCGGGTAGGATGGATCGGCAAACGCGCGCGCAAGCTGAATGGCGCGGTCCTGGCGGTAGTTCGTGTGCAGGACGCAGTCGCCATCCCGGACACCGTCGTAAGCGCCGATGCAGCAGGGGGGGATGTACTCGTCGACCATCTCGCCGCCGTCGGGCGTCCGGTCCTGCGCATAGGAGAATTCCACGGCGGCGAGCGCCGTGGCCGCGGGACGTCCGGCGGCGCACACCAGGCAGTGATAGGCCTGGTCGGTGAGCGACCATTCCTGGGAGCGGTCCATGGCGTAGTAGCGGCCCGTGACTGTGCCGATGCGGCAGTTTCCGACGTCCTGCATGACGCGCCCGAGTTTGGCGATGTATTCAAGCGTGCTGCGGGGCGGGGTGTCGCGCCCGTCAAGAAACGGATGGAGGATGATCTCTCCCGCAGGGTGCTCCGTGCGGGCGCGGTGCATAATCTTAAACAGGTGTTCCTGATGCGCATGGACGCCCTCGTCCTGAAGCAGGCCCAGCAGGTGCAGCCGGCTTCCGTTGCTGCGCCAGCGCGTCATCAGCTCCTTCCATTTGGGGGCATCGAACAGCACGCCCGTGCGCAGCCCGTCGTCAATACGCTTGAGCTCCTGAATTACGATCCGGCCGGCGCCCATATTGAGGTGGCCCACTTCGCTCGATCCCTGGTACCCCTCCGGAAGCCCCACGGGCTCGCCGCAGCAGTCGAGCAGCGTCCACGGGTAGGTGCGCTTATAGGCCGTCACGTTCGGCGTCGACGCCGCTGCTACCGCATTGCCCTCGGTGCGCTCATTGACGCCCCATCCATCCCTCACGATCAGAAACACAGGTCTCTTCATGGTCATCTCCTTCAGGTCCGAATGCGAGCCGCGCCGCTGCGCCGCCGCTACGTCAGTCTCAGCAGCCACACCAACGCGTGATTAAAGGCCAGCGCGTAGAGGCTTGAGATTACGTCGTCGATCACAATTCCCAGCCCGCCGCCCAAGGCCTGCGACTGCCGCGCCGGCGCCGGCTTGATGATGTCCAGCACGCGATGCGCAACAAATGCCACGCCGAGAAGCCAGGGGTGGAGCAGCCACGGGATGCCGAGCAGGCAGAGCGGGAAGGTGAGATACTCATCCGCCACGATCCGCCCGTCATCCTTCCTGGCGAACGTCCGTTCGGCGTGGCCGCAGATCGGGATGGCCAGCGCCGGGAGCAAGATGGCCAGCAGCGCCTGGAAAGGCAGGGCCATGCCGGACATGGCGGCAACGATCAGGATGCCGGGCAGCGTTCCGAATGTGCCGGAGGCGACGGGCATGTACCCGAGTCCGAAGCCCGTGGCAAGCAGCAGGCTTATTCTTTCAGAAATGCGTTTCACGTGTCAGTGCAGAACCGGTATTTCAAAATGCACCACAGCGCGCGGAACCCATCGCGCCAGGTGATCTTCTTGCCTTCCTCGTAGCTTCGCCCGTAGTAGGCCACCGGCACCTCGTAGATGCGCCACTTCCCCCCCCGCGCCACCTTGGCGGTGATCTCCACCTCGAACCCGAACCGCTCTTCCTGCAGGGATAGATTCTGCAGCACCTCGCGCCGGAACACCTTGTAACAGACTTCCATGTCCGTGAGATTGATGTTGGTCATCATGTTGGACAGCAGCGTCAGAAACCGGTTGCCGACGTAGTGCCAGAAGAAGGCTACACGGTGCGGGCCACCCCCCAGAAAGCGCGAGCCGTATACGACGTCCGCATGGCCGTCGAGGATTGGCGCGAGCAGCGCCTTGTAATCCTTCGGGTCGTATTCAAGATCTGCGTCCTGGATTAGGACGATATCGCCTGTGGCCGCTGCAAAGCCTGACCGCAGAGCCGCGCCCTTGCCTCGGTTGATTTCGTGAAAAGCGAATCTCCAGTCCGGATGGTCTGCCTGCATCTTCTCCAGCACGGCGCGCGTCCCGTCGCGGGAACAGTCGTCCACGATGACGAGTTCGCGTTCCATCCCCGTATCCACCGCGCACACCAGCTTCACAAGGTCGGCGATTGTGGCCACTTCGTTGTAAACCGGGATTACGATTGAAAGCTTCATCTGGGCAACTCCAAGGTGTTGACGTCTGCAGGATATCGCAAATGCACCGCGTGCATCAAGAGCATATCCGTGAACCTGAATCCGGGCGCTAAACCGGAACAATTCAGTCAGGGAAGAGGAATGGCCGCAGATCGTCGCGGATAGGCGCGGATCAGAGAGACATCCCGTCAGCGCACAGGACATCACCGTGTGGTGGGCTGCGAGGGGTTGTTCCTCGTATCAGGTCCGCGTCTGCCCCTGTGAGGCTACGTAGGGGATGGCGCAGGAAACGCGAGAACAGATAAAGGAATGGCTCTTTCTTTCGCCGCTTTCCGCAAATGAAGAAAAAAAGAACGCGGCATGGGGCACCATGCCGCGTCTTAGACAGCTCAAATCCCTGCTAGTTGGTCTCGATCTGCGGCCGGTAGAATCCGGGGAGGCTACTCGGCCAAGTCCACATGTTTGTACCGTTACTGCTGCGATCCGTTGCCGTGAGATTTGTGAAGGGAATCCATCCGTTCTGACCCTCCATCAGGTTGGTCGACCGGTAGATTACGAATCCACTTGTAAAGCCGCTGTTGGTCGTTGCGTACCAGGTCATGTAATTCGATCCGTTCGTGGTCCCAATGCTCAGGATCTTGAACACGGAATTAGAATCTCCGGGTTCTGTGCCAGCGTAGTATTCCTCAATCGCTGACGCGCCGTCGAAGTCATTGGAGTCGCTGTTTGCGTCCGAAACACCGTGGACAGACATCCAGCTGTTGAGCCCCGTTGCGAAGGTGGCTGAGATCGAGTGGTTGGTTGTCACGCCCGTGAAGATGTGCGACATGGCGTACCAGTTGGTGATCGCTATGGGCGAGCCGTCAACCAACACGCTGGAGATCGTAAAGCCGGAATTGGCAACGATGTCGAAGTTCGTGGCGCCACCGTGCGCCACTCGCACGGTGCCAGAAGGCGTAATCGTGCCGTTTGTGACGCTTGCGACATCGATATCCCAGCCGGGCGCATCGGCTTCAAAGGTGGCCGAGATCGAGTGATTGTCAGTTACGTCCGTGAAGGTGTACGAGTTAGTGGATCCTATAGACGAGCCGTCAACCAAAACGTCAGAGACCTTAAAGCCACCCTCGGCAACGATGGCGAACGTCGGCGCGCTTCCGTGCGCCACGCGCACGGTGCCAGTCGGCGTAATCGTGCCGCCTGCGCCGCTTGTGACGTCAATATCCCAGCCGAATACGATGGCTTGGTCGGTGACAACTATGTCGTCGGCTCTGCCGGCGCCCTGCAGTTCAAGGCCGGAGAAGTATCGGTTGGCAGGGCCAAAGCTACCGCCGCCCTGGGCGCACAGGAACCAAGAGCCGCCCCTCACGAACTCGTTCTGGTTCTGCAGTCCCGAATGAGCTTCCGTCCATGCCTCTATCCGATAGGGGCCGTCGTAGGCGTACTCATTCGTCAGTGGCTCGCCTCCGTTGATCTGAATCTGGAAATAGTGTTCCTTCAGGGACCGATCCTCCAGTAGGCCGGTTCCGAACGGGTCACTCTTAAACCAAGGATTGTCTCTGGCGGAGAGATAATCGAGCGTGATCGTCACGCGAATCCACTCGCTCGTGCCGACGTAGGTGTTTGTCAGTTCGGTCCATCTTCTTAGCTGTGAATTCAGTCCTATTTGCGTGGGATCCGCCGCGGTGTAAAGCCCGTGCATGACCATCAGGTACCCGCCAGTGCTTACACATAGAGCCATCTGGGCCCCCGTAAGAGAGTCCGGGGCGGGGGGCTCCTTATCGAGGTGGCCAGGCTGCAGCATCAAATCCACGTAGACGTAGTGCTTGAGCCAATTGGTCTCCCAAGGCGCATCAGCAACGGGGTAAGGTACCAATGTAGTACCTATGGGGAAGCCCCAGTCATCATATTGGGTGACAGGCACGTCGACCCAATTATTGGTATAGTCGGACACATCGAAGTTGTTCGTGATGGCCCCGGGCTTGTGGGACTGGAACTGCATGACATAGTTGACGTCTTGCGTCTTGTGAGCGCCAGGAATGGGATAGGTATTGGTGGATGCAAAGTCCGGTGCGTAGTTGTAGTTGGTGCTCACGCCGGCGGCATAATTTGTCTTCTCGTTCGAGATCTCAGAGCCGGCGCCGAACCAGCCGTTGGTTGTAGGAGCCCCGTCGGTGTTAACGATGATGAAGCCGCTGGAGTTCGTGGGGGGGCCGTAGGTGTTGGTTGCGAACGAATCAGAGAAGGGGATGACGCTAAGCTCCGCAGGCTCCGCACGACTTGCCACGACGCACGAGCCCGACAAGAGAGCGCTAAGTGCCAAAAGGTGGGCGACGCGAAAAGCACCAACCCGTTGCGACTTTCTCATCTGCAACCTCCAGTCCTTTGCGGCGACCCGAGAGCGTCCTGCCAGTCCCGAGAGGCCCCTGCCATAACAAGCCACTTCATATTGCTACGTGAGCAGAATAGAGTAGATGCGCTGAAACGTCAACTCGAATGTGCGCTCGAATTTGCGCGGGCGCATGTGCGTTCCGGAGGATCGCCGCCCGGGGGAGATGCGGCGAAGCTCGGAGAGGACGCGGCGGGGTCGCCGCATCTCCAGTCGGAGTTGCCCGTTGTCGCTCCCGGCTTCCTTCCGTAGTCGCGACGCCCTCGTCGCGGAGATACAAAGACGCGCCTGAACGGACAACTCCCCGGAACTCACATGCGCCCTTTGCGCTCTCGATTGGAGCCTCGATTGGAGGCTGCATCGCCCTTGTCTCAGTGGGCTCGGGGGGGGGGGGGATCCCTGCCGCCTCGGGCGACGGGAGCACAGTTCGGACTGGATACGGGCGAACCGGCGGGGAGCGCCACCGCAAGACGCCTTACGGTGACTCTGCCTGCCGCCGGAGGCGAGTCGGATTTGCTGCAAGCGCAGATCGACCGTTTCGCCGGCAAATGGCGCGCGCAAGTTCCTTCGAGGCAAGTTACTCGGTCCACTTTTTTATTTGATTCAATATCGGCAAGTGGTATAGGAGACAACCATAGGTCTGGTTCGACGCCGATCGTCTCTCACATGGCAGGAGGGTGTCAGATGAAAGCGAGCATGTTGTATCCTTTGACGGCGGCGGCGATTACCGTCTTCGGTTTGGCTCTCTTGCAGGTCGAAGCGCAGCAGCCCCGTCCGGGCTCGCGACAGCCTGCCGTTGCGCCTCCTGCGGCGATCGATGCTGCGTATGAAGGGTCCATCAAGGAAATGGTGAAGATCCGCCGCCTGGACGGGGTGGGGCGGACGGGACTCGTGAAGACTCCTGAATTTCGCACCAGCATGCCCGGCGGCACCAAGCCGCCGCAGGAATGGGTAGAAATCAAGACGACGTTCGATACGGAGCCGGAGTGGATTGAGGACCTGGTCTTTCAGTACTACGTGCTGGTGTACAATCGGAAAGAGGCGAAGACGCCCTACAGCTTCATTCAGGCCACGGTGCGGTACGGCGACGTGGAGCAGGGCCGGGGTCATTACAGCACGATGTATATCCCTCCCAATGCAGTGAAGCGGTACGGGTATCCGGTGGCTCTGGGTGTGGAGATCTCGATCAACGGCAAACTCGTGGACAGCAAGTACGAGCGGGATTCCAGCATCCGCGTTGCCGAAGGATGGTGGAAGAAGGACGCGATTGTTGGGCGTAAGGACGTTGTGACGCGGCAGGGCTGCCTCCTCAACCGTAAAGAATCGCCCTTTTCCCTTGTCAACATTGATGATCATGAGGTTGCACGGTAGTGTATAGCTCAGACCGAGTCATAGCGGTTGATGTTGGCACCAGCAAGTTGGCGGTGGCCGAGTTTTCGGTTTCCCGCAAGGGCGTCCCGCAGCTCATCAATTACGGCATCGCGAATCTTCCGTTCTCTCCCGACAAGGAGCTCGAGTCTTCCGCCTACGTTGTTTCCGCGCTGAGGGATGTCATGCGCGAGCGCGGAATCCGCCCGGGCCCGCTCTTCATGACGATTTCCGGCCAAGCGGTCTTTCCCCGGTACGTCAAGCTACCTGCGGCCGCGGCGGGCAAGTTGCAGGAGATCGTGCGATACGAGGCTGAGCAGAACGTTCCGTTCGCCATCGAGGAAGTGGTCTGGGACTACCAGATCTTCCGGGGCGAGAATGTCGACGAGCTGAGCGTCATGCTTGTGGCGGTTAAGGTGGAGAACGTGAACCGGCTGGCGGACTGCATGGAAGCCGTGCGGATGACGCCTGAAGTGATGGACGCGGCGCCGGTGGCACTTTACAACGCAGTGCGCTTCAATTACCCGGGCGAGTCGGGCTGCACGCTGCTGCTGGACATCGGCGCCCGCTCATCGAATCTGGTTTTTGTTGAAGAAGGCCGTGTCTTCTGTCGCAGCGTTCCGGTTGCGGGGAATGCGATGACGCAGGAGATTGCCAAGGAATTCGAAATTCCGTTGGACCAGGCTGAGGAGCTCAAGAAGACGCAGGGCGTCGTGGCGCTTGGCGGCACCTACGCGGAGGCGGATCCCACGGTCGAGCGCATTTCGAAAATCATCCGGAATGTCATTACGCGGCTGCATGCCGAGGTGAACCGGTCCATCAACTTCTATCGCAGCCAGCAGGGAGGAAGCCCTCCTGACAGGGTCTACTTGACGGGCGGATCCTCTGCCATCCTCAACCTTGACAGGTTCTTCTTCGAAAAGCTGCAGGTTCCGGTGACGCACTTCAATCCCTTTGCCATGGTCCCCGTGAGCGGGAGAATCGGCGATGAACAAGTTGCGGCGGACGCGCGGCTGCTGGGGGAAGTGGTAGGGCTGTCCCTGCGCAGGGCCCTGCAGTGTCCGATTGAGATCAACCTCCTTCCTCCTGAGATCGTGGCACGGCGCGCTCTCAGGAGACGTCTGCCTTACTTTGCCGCCGCTGCCGCCAGCGTTGTGCTCATCCTGCTTGCCATGTGGGGATATTCGCACCGCCTGCGGGTCACGACGACCAGCCAGCTTGCGGAAATCGACCGGCGCATTACTGACTTTGAGACGGTGCAGGGCCAGTTGACGCAAACTCTGGCGACCCGTGAAGCCGTGCAGGACAAGACGGACTTGCTTTCGGGGCTGGTTGTTGACCGTACCCGCTGGAATGCAATGCTCGGCGCGATGCACGACTGCCTGCTTGACGGAATGTGGATTGTCGAGATCAGGCCGATCATGAACGGCGAAGATGCCATCACCGGGCTTGATGTCGTGGCGCGCGGGTTCAATGACAGGCTGCGCGGATTCGACTCAGGATCAAAGAATGCTTTGGAGATATTCAGGGATCGCGTCATGGCGGTTCCGCTGTTTACGGAAAAGACCGAAATCGTCAAGCAACCTGCGGTTCCGGCTGGCGCGTACGCGCGCGAAGTGACTTTGCGCGTCGTCCTTAAGAACCCTCTCGGCCTGCATTATATAAGATGAAGTCGCGACTCAACATGTTCATCCTGATCGGCGTTGTCGTATTTCTGCTGCTGATCGCCGCCTCGGGCTACCTGCTGTATCGCGGCTTCGCCAACCTGCAAGGCAGCGAGGCCCGCCTCCAGGAGCGGCGGGCGGTTTTTGCGCAGTTCTTCGACAAGAATCCGTTTCCATCGCCGGAGAATGTTGCACGCGAAAAGGAGAATGTCAGGAAGCTGAACGGTCTTTACGAAGCGCTGCTCGCGGATTTGAGCAAGGAGCAGATTCTGCCCGCAGGGCTGAGCCCCTCCACGTTCATGGGGGTTCTTGGCGAGAAGCGCAACAAGCTGGCCGCTGAAGCGAAGGCCAGCGGCACAGGGCTGGCGGCAGATTTCGGATTTGGCTTCGAGAAATATCTTGAGAAAGGGAGCAACCTGCCTGCCCCTGAGCATGTGCCTCGCCTTACCCAGCAGCTCATGATCGTGGAGCACCTGTGCGCGATTCTTTGCTCGGAGCGGATTCGCGAGCTGTCTGTTTTAAAGCGTGAGGAGTTTGAAGGGGCGGTGGTCGGCGCGGGGGCGCCGCCCCCCACGGTCCTGCGGCGCCTCAACTCGGCGGCGCGCTCCGCAGATGAAATGTCCCGCATCGCACGAGCGGGCGTGATGGGGTCCAACGACCTCTATACGGCGTTCCATTTTACCCTGGCGTTCAAGGCGGGAGAGAAGTCTCTGGTTTCAATCCTTAATCGTGTGGCGTCCGGCGGGATGTTCATCATCGTACGGAAGATCGACGTGACGAAGGACTTGCCGGATGTGAACGAAGCGTCCGTCGCGTCTGCGCCGGGCCCTGCGGAGGCTGCTAAGGTAGCGGGGGCTCGCGCCGTTGGGCCTCGTGAGCTTTCCCGGCAGGCGAGAATGGCGTGTGGCATCGGTCGGGAAGTTGCCCTGAATGTCGTAATGGAGCTCGAGGCATACCGGTTCCGGGAGCCCGCACAAGAGAAATGAAACCACTGCAAACAGGCAGTTTCTTTAAGCGCCACTACGACGAGCTGCTTGCGCTGATCATGGCGCTCGGTCTTTCTGCCATGTTGCTGTTTCTGGGCATTCGTATGGGGGCGTTGCAGGAGCAGACCGACCAGTTCCTGGGCGAGGCGGGCCGGATGACGCCGAAGCATCTCTCGTCAAAGCCGATGGACATGACCGCGGCCGAAGATGTCCGACGGCAGATCTCTTCCCCCTTTCAGCTGTCCGGCTCGTGGACGAACCTGCTGTTCGTTCCCGAAGTGCGTGTGTGGTGTGTGGACTGCAGGCGACCGATTCCCTTCTCTTCCGACGTATGCCCCTTTTGCGATGCTGTTCAGCCGGCGCAGGCGCCGACCGACAAGGACGGCGACACGATGACGGATGAGTGGGAGGAACGGAACAAACTCGATCCGCAAGATCCTGCCGACGCCGCGCTGGACCCCGATGGCGACGGCTTCAGCAATCTGGAAGAATTCGTGGCTGGTACGGATCCACGCGATACCAACAGCGGGCCTCCAATTGACTCCAAACTCTTCTTGGACCGGATCGACGAGAAGCCCTTCAGTTTGCTTTTCAAGAGCCTCTTGAAACAGCCGGACGGGTCCTACGTGTTCGGCATCAATACGCGGTTTAACAGAACGATCTTTGTCAAACTGGGCCAGAGGGTCGAGGGTTTCAAGGTGGAGAAGTTTGAACTCAAGTTGGTGCCGGATGAGTCCGGCGCTACAGGCAGCAAGTACATGAACAAGTCAATCCTGACGCTTTCGCAGGGCGATAAGAAGATCGATCTTATTTATGACTCGGCGAAACAGGTGAGCACCGATCCCGTCGCACACCTCGTGTTTCGCCCCGACGGGAGCTCGTACATTGTCAAGAAGGGCGGGGGATTTGTTCTCAAGGACAAGAGATATGTCGTCTTGGAGATTGACAGCAGCTTGGGCGTTGTTGTACTAAAACGCGAATTTGATGGAACTCGTCTGCGCATCAGCAAGCCCACTTTGCAGTCTGAAGCAAGATAATCGTCAGAATAGGCATCGAGGAGAGACAACAGGATGATACAGAACCTGATATGGCTTGTAGCTTTGTTGGCGGTCCTCGGAGCCTCGCCGGCGCGGGTATATGCGCAGGCTGCGGATGGTGCGGGCGACGGCATTGTGGCCGAAGACATGGTCATCGAGGACGCGCTGAGCGGTGATCTGCAGCCGGATCAGAAGGTGATGAAGGACCTGGAGTCCGCTTCCGTTCCCGAGTCGGGCGTCACGAATACGTTGCCGCCGGAAGAGCCGGCGGTCAGCCTCGAACCGACAGCTGCAACCGGTGGCATTGAAGGCGAGATAGCCAGCGAACTAGGGCTCCCTCCCTCAGATGAGAGTCGGCCCGAGCCGGCGGCGGACAAGCCCGGGGCAGGCGTGGATGTTGCTTCGGAACTCGGCCTTACGCCTGCGCCATCGGATTCTGCTGGTGCGACTGCCGCCATCAATGAGGAGTTGGGTCTGACAGAGGAGAATCCGACCGCAGAAGAGGTCGCTAAGCCAGCAGAGCCTTCCGCAGTGGTCTCTGCGCCTGCTGACGAACCCGTCGCTGCGCCGGCAGAAGTTGTCGCGCCGCCAGCCGAGGCTGTGGAGCCGGTGCCCGAACCTGTCGTTGCGCCGGCAGAAGTTGTTGCTCCGCCAGCCGAGACTGTAGAGCCAGCGCCCGAACCTGTCGCTGCGCCGGCAGAAGTCGTCGCTCCGCCAGCCGAGGCGGTAGAGCCAGCGCCCGAACCTGTCGCTGCGCCGGCAGAATTTGTCGCGCCGCCAGCCGAGGCTGTGGAGCCGGTGGAGCAGATTGTCGAACCGATCGACAAGCCCGTCGCGAAGCCTCCGCCCGTTGTTGTATCTGCCCCGGAGCCCCCGAAAGAAGTTGCTCCGGAGGCCGCGACGGAAGGGGCGACGGGCCCTGTGAACGAACTCGTCAAGACCGCAACTTTGCTGCGCGAGGGTGAGGAGCTTCGTCGCCGTGCGTTTGAGCAGCATGCTTCCAACATGATTGTGCAGGGCTCTATAGCCCTGAAGGCGAAGAAGTTCGCCGATGCCAGGAAGAATTACAAGGAGGCGAAGACGTCCCTGCAAAAGGCCGGCGCGCGCGCCGAGACCAAGGATGCGATGAAACGCGCACAGGATGGCGCTGTGGAAAGCACCTACCGTCAGGCTCTCTTCATATGGGATAAAGGCCGCGGCGATCGCGAGACGGCGCGCAAGATGATGCAAGAGGCTAGCGCAGAGGGGCATCCCAAGGCGCCGGAAGCTGTGAAAGCGATTGAAAAGAGTCTGGAAAAGAAAGTGGTACCGGTGGCCCTTACGGCTCCGCCCCGATGGAAGCTGGAAGAATACAAGCGTGTTGAGAGTCAGGTTGCCGACCGGCTGAAGCAGGGGCGCGAGTTCTACATGTCCGGCGAACTCGACACGGCGCAGACGACTTTCGAAGGCGTTCTGGTCCTCGATCCAACCAACACTGAGGCAATTCGATGGATCGAGAAAGTGGCTGGCAAGAGATACGCGCGTGCAACCGAGGAGGCCGCAGCCACCCGCAGCGACATGCTTGCGGAAGTTCACAAGGCGTGGAATCCTCGCGACTATGAGATCAGGGACTTGAAGGCTCCCGAGTCTCTGCAAAAAGGCGAACACACACGAATCGCCGGGGAAGAGAAGCGCAGGGCAATTCTCAACAAGATGGAGAAGATCATTCTGCCGGAAGTTGAATTTCGCCAGGCAAACATTAATGACGTGATCAACTACCTGCAGGAGCAAAGCATAGAATTTGACAAGTCGAACGACGGCATGAAGGGCGTGAACATCATTCTGAGCCTTGGCGCAGGGACTCCAGCGCCAGCGGCTGCCGGTGCGGAAGCCCCGGTCGGCGAAGCGGGAGATGTCGTCGCGCCCGCAGCTTCGTCGGAGCCGAACCTCATCACGTTCAAGGCCCGTGACATTTCGCTGCTGGAGGCGCTGAAGATTGTTACAAACGTTGCTTTCCTAAAGTACAGGGTCGACGGCAACGTGGTGCTGGTGGTGCCTTTTGACTCAGCCGTCGGGCCCATCATGCACCGTATGTATGACGTCTTGCCGAACGTTATAGAGAAGGTGCGGCAAATGCGGCAGGAAGTGGGGGGAGGGGCATCCGCCAACGAGGATGTCATGGGCATTGCGCCGGCAGAGGGCGTGGAGCACTCCGATCTGAAAGTGTTCTTCCAGGAACTGGGCGTGGTCTGGCCGAGCGGCACATCCATCAAGTATATCCCGAGCATTGGCAAGATCATGGTGGCCAACACCGCGGACAATCTGGCAATCTTTGAAGAGAGACTTTCCGCTTTGAACATCGTTCCCTACCAGATCGAGATCGAAGCCCGCTTTGTTGAAGTGAACCAGACGGACCTCAGCGCCCTGGGGTTTGAGTGGCTGCTGACCGATGACTGGGAAATCGCCACGCGGGATTCTCCTCCCGGCACTTTGCCTTCTGCCAAGCAGCGCATTAAGATGGCGTCTTCGCAGGGCGGCATAACGACAGGCAACCGTTTCTCTGGAGAAGGCTTGGGCGTTGAAGGGGCGGCCGCAGGGGTGGTGGATAACGTGGTGACAATCGCCTCGGTGCTCACGAATCCTGAACTGGCCATGATTCTGCATCTTCTGCAGCAGAGCGGGCAGGGAAATCTGCTGTCGGCGCCGAAGATCACGACGCAATCTGGCGTGCAGGCGACCATTAAGGTTGTGACGGAGTACATCTATCCTACCGAGTTCACGGTCACAGGGGTGCAGTCCGGCGTAGGCGTAGCGGGTACTGCGGCGACCACCGGCGCCGTGACCGAGCCCGGCAACTTCGAGACCCGGGAAGTGGGCGTGATTCTCACCGTGTTGCCCGAAGTGAGTCCGGAGGGGCAGATGATCAGCCTCACCATGACGCCGGAAGTGGTGACGGAGCCGACGTGGCAGAACTATGGATCCGTCAGGCCGGGGCCGCCGGACGAAAATGGAAACCCAACCACGATTCAAGACAACATGCAGCAGCCGTTCTTCCATACGCGATCGATCAACACTACGATCTCGATCTACAACGGCTCTACGATCCTGATGGGTGGCATGATTACCGAGGCGCAGAGCACTGTTCACGACCGCATTCCGATCCTCGGCGATCTGCCCCTGATCGGGAGACTGTTCCGAAGCAACTACGACCAGAGCATAAAGAAGAACCTTCTGATCTTTGTGACGGCCCGGCTGGTCGACCCCTCCGGTCGCGCTATCGGAAAACCGGCGGATATCATGCGGGCCCCGGCCCCGGCCCCCGAGGCGACCCCGGCAGCGCCCTAGAATGTCGCCTTCACGCTTGATTCTTGTGGACGGACTGAACGTCCTGTACCGTGCGTTCTTCGCGATCCGGGATCTTTCCACAGCGGACGGGAGACCCACCAACGCGCTGCTCGGGTTCATCCGGATGGTGCGTCAGATGGAGATGATCTGGGCGCCGACGCACCTGGGTGTTGTCTTTGACGGGGGCGCGTGTGTAGAGCGCGTGGCGATGTTGGCGGAGTACAAGGCGAACCGGGCGCCCATGCCGGACGCGCTGCGGCAGCAGCTGGAGCCGGTGCACGAGTATCTGGACCTGGCAGGCATCCCCTGGCGACGTGACGCGGGCCGGGAAGCGGATGACGTAATCGCCTCGCTTGCGGTGCAGGCGTCAGAGCATCTGGGGGATGTTCTTATTGGCACCTCCGACAAGGACATGCTTCAGCTGGTGAATGAAAGGGTGTCGATCGTGCCGGTCAGCGGCTCGCGGGAGCGCATGGACGCGGCGGCGGTCCGCGAGAAGACGGGCGTGGAACCGGGGCAGATCGTGGAGTGGCTGGCGCTGACGGGCGACACGGCAGACAACATCGCTGGCGTCCCGGGCGTTGGGCCGAAAACCGCCGCGAAGTTAATCAAAGATTTTGGATCGGTGGCGGAGTTGGGAAGGAACCTCGACAGGGTTGCGAGCGTTAAGGTGCGGGAATCCTTGCGAGACAACTGGGGTCGCGTGGAGCGCAATGTCGAACTGGTGCGGCTGAGGACCGATCTTCGTGGCACGGCCGATTGGAGTCCTTGTAGGGTCAGTCCTCCGGACCCTTTGCGCCTTCTTCCATTCTATGAACGCATGGAGCTGCGCGGGCTCGCAGATTCACTTCGACAAAAAGAGTTGTTTTGACCATGGAAGGGCTTGACATCGTCGACGAACTCAAGTAGTAGTCCAAATCACATCGCTGCGTGGGCAGAGATTTCCACATATTTCATCTTTCCACCTGCAAGTAACTCCATGGTTCGTGATTGGGTTCAACTCCATGCTCACGGTTGCTGTTACGGGAGGGATCGCCTGCGGAAAGAGCGTCGTGGGCCGTGTCCTTGAGTCGGAGGGCCTGCCGGTATGCGAGGCGGACGCCGTTGCGCATCGGCTGATGGCTCGCGGCGAACCGGTTTTCGAACGGGTGCGGGAGGAGTTCGGCGCGTGTGTGCTGGACGCCGCGAAGGAGATCGACCGGCGCGCCCTGGGCGCGATCGTGTTTCGGGACGCGGCGGCGCGGGCGCGGCTCAACGCAATTGTGCATCCGGCTGTAGACCACGAGCTGCGCTGCTGGGTGGCTGCCCGCCGCGGCGAAGCGCACGCTGCTGCGGCTGTGATCGTGCCGCTCCTGTTCGAAGCGGGCATGGAGCGCGGCTGGGATGCGATCGTGTGCGTCAGCGCAACCGAGGCCGTACAGATGCGCCGGCTTCTGGAGCGGGGCGCTGCGTGGGATGAGGCGAGCTGCCGGATCGCTTCGCAGTGGGCTGTCGCACAGAAGGCGGAGCGGGCTGACTTTGTGCTTGTGGGTAACGGAGCCGAGGAATTGATGCGTGAGCAGGTGAAGCGAGTGCTCAGGTGCATCCTGGAGAAGTGACAACTATGCCCGAAAGAAACATGAATCCTGGACGACGGAATCGCATGCATCGACCGATGCGGCGTGATGACATGGCCGATCCTGGTCAGCGCGAACCGTACGATCATCGGCAGCAGCCGGCCGGGGTTCACGGGAATCACGGGCCTAACGGAGGCCCGGGCGGCGCCCCCCAGGGCGACGTAGGGGAGACGGGATCGGCCCAGCCGCCGCCGCGTCCGGTGAACGCCCTGGGTTCCCTGAGCCTGTACGATCTGCAGTCGGAAACGATGCCTGAGCTGCAGGCGCGCGCGGACAAGATGGGCCTGCAGGACCTCGGCGCCCTGCGCAAACATGAGCTTGTGTTTGAGATCCTGAAGGCGCACACGCGCCAGTCCGGCGTGGTGCAGAGCCGTGGCGTGCTTGAGATTCTGCCAGACGGCTTCGGGTTCCTGCGCTCCCCGTTCAGCAACTACCTGCCGTGCCCCGAGGATATCTATGTCTCTCCCTCGCAGATCCGCAGGTTTGCGCTTCGCACAGGCGACCTCGTGGACGGGGAAATCCGCGAGCCGAAGGAAAAGGAGCGCTTCTTTGCTTTGCTGCGCGTGGACAAAGTGCACGGGCAGGATCCCGAGGCGCTGCGCCACAGGATTCCGTTCGAAAACTTGACCCCGCTCTTCCCGGACCGGCGCATCCATTTGGAGGTGAATCCAGAGGAAGTCTCCATGCGGGTCATGGACATCTTTACTCCCATCGGGTTCGGGCAGCGAGGTCTGATCGTTGCGGCGCCGCGCACGGGCAAGACGGTCTTGCTGCAGAAGATCGCCAATTCGATCTCGACGAATCACCCGGACGCCTACCTTATCATCCTCCTGATCGACGAGCGTCCGGAGGAAGTGACGGACATGGAGCGCAACACCAAGGCGCATGTGCTCAGCTCAACGTTCGACGAGGCGCCGGAACGTCACGTACAGGTGGCGGAGCTGGTGATCGAGCTTGGAAAGCGCATGGTCGAGGTCGGCAAGGACGTTGTGATCCTGCTCGACAGTATCACGCGCCTGGCCCGCGCCTACAACACGTTGCAGCCGCACAGCGGCAAGATTCTTTCCGGCGGCGTGGACGCGAACGCCCTGCACAAGCCCAAGCGTTTCTTCGGGGCGGCGCGCAATATTGAGCACGGGGGAAGCCTGACGATTATCGCCACGGCCCTGGTTGAAACCGGCAGCCGCATGGACGACGTCATTTTCGAGGAGTTCAAGGGCACGGGCAACATGGAGCTCTGTCTGGACCGGAGCATGGTGGACAAGCGGGTCTTCCCCGCGATGAACGTGGAGAAGTCGGGCACCCGCAAAGAGGAGCTTCTCCTCCACCCGGACGAACTGGGTCGCATCTGGATTTTGCGCCGTGCCATTAACGGCGTGCCGCCGGTGGAGGCCATGGAGATGCTCGTTAACAAACTGAAGAAGACCAAGAGCAACGCCGAGTTCCTGATGTCGCTCAAGGAGTGATCGCCTCCTGCGAGATGCGATAGCACGGATGACAGCACGGAAAGGAATGCAGGACACGCATGAAAGTTGCAGTTGAAGATACGGGGCCATGTCGCAAGCGTATGCAGGTTGCCGCAACGACGGAGGAAGTGACGCCTGCCTTTGAGCAAGTGGTGCAGATGTTCATGCGCGACGCGCGCGTGAAGGGGTTCCGGCAGGGGAAGGCCCCCCGCGCCCTCGTGGAGCGCCAGTATGCCAAGGGGATTGCCGATGAAGTGCGGGACTACCTCCTGCCCAGGCTGTACCGCCAGGCTGCCGCCGAGCAGAAGATCTCGCCGGTGTCGATCCTCGACGTAACCGACGTTGTGCTGGATCGCCAGACCGGCATGTCGTTCAACATCATCGTCGATGTCCCGCCGGATTTCGAACTGCCCAGATATGACGGCATTGCGATCAAGGCAGCTGAAGTTCGCGTTACCGACGAACAGGTGCAGCAGGCGTTCGACGCGCTGCTCGACCGCATGTCGCGCTTCGACGATGTGACTGACGGGGTTGTGCAAAACGATCACCTCGTGCAGATCGACTACCGCGGACAGTGCGGCGCGGAGGCGATCACCGCCCTGTCCCCCAAGAATGCCGCGCTGGGCGAGGGCAAGGATTTCTGGATGCTGGTAAGCGCCCGCGAGTTCCTGCCGGGTCTTTCAGAGGGGCTGCTGGGCGCCGCGACGGGCGAGACGCGCTCGCTGCGGATTGTCTTTCCGCCGGACTACCGTGCGCCGGAGATTGCGGGGCGGGAGGCGCAGTACCAGGTTACCGTTAAGCGGATCCGGGCGCGCGTGCGCCCGACGCTGGACGCAGACCTGCTGAAACAGCTTGGCGTCGAAACGGAAAGAGAGGTGCGGGATCGAATACGCCAGGACTTGATCACACAGGCCGAGCGCGGTGAGCATATGCGCAAGATCACAGAGATTGAGCGTGCGCTGCTGGCTGAAACCACGTTCGAAGTGCCGCAGTCCGT
This sequence comes from uncultured Victivallales bacterium, assembly GCA_964424705.1. Taxonomy (GTDB): domain Bacteria; phylum Verrucomicrobiota; class Kiritimatiellia; order UBA8416; family CAYRKB01; genus CAYRKB01. Next base: position 5,549 of record CAYRKB010000051.1, on the reverse strand, counting down.
GATCGCCGACGAGACGGACCACACGCTGCGGAACATGGTGCGCGGCATTATGTCCGAGGGCGGAAGCCGCGAGATGATCGAGGAGCACCGCGAGAAGATCGAAGGCCAGGCGGAGCGGGTCGCGCGGGATCGCGTCCGGCTGGCGTACATCCTGAGCCGGATTGCGGACAAGGAGAAGCTCGAGGTGAACGACGCGGAGGTGGAGGATCGTATCGCCCAGATGGCGGCCTCCAACAATATGCCAGTGGAGAAGATGCGGGCTGAGGTAAACAAGCGCAATGGCATGGAAGGGGTTCGCAGCGATCTGCGCGCCAACAAGACCATGAACCTGCTGCTGGAACGTGCCAAGATCAAGAAGGAAGGCTGACCCAATGTATATACGCAACCAAGCTCTGGTTCCGATGGTCGTGGAACAAACGGGCCGCGGCGAGCGCGCCTATGACATCTTCTCACGGCTCTTGAAGGACCGCATTATCTTCATCGGCAGCGCAATCAACGACGAGATCAGCAACCTGATCATTGCGCAGCTGCTCTTCCTCCAGGCGGAAGATGCGGAGAAGGATATCAACATGTATATCAACTCGCCGGGCGGATCGGTCACGGCGGGGCTGGCCATCTACGACACGATGCAGTTCATCAAGTGCGACGTCGCCACGTACTGCGTCGGGCAGGCGTCGAGCATGGGCGCCGTGCTGCTCACCGCCGGCGCGGCGGGCAAGCGTTTCGCGCTCACGAATGCCCGCATTATGATCCGCCAGCCCTGGGGCGGCGTGCAGGGGCAGGCCTCGGACATCAGTATCCAGGCGCGGGAAATTCTGCGGCTGCGCGACCGGACCAACGAGATTTTGGCGGAGCATACGGGCAAGCCGATCGCCACCATCGTGGCCGACACCGACCGCGACTTCTTCATGTCCGCGAAGGAGTCGGCTGAGTACGGGCTGATTGACGAGGTCGTGAAGAGCCGCAAGGCCAGCAAGAAGGGCAAGTAACGATGGCAGCCAAGGCACCCCCCCCCGCATGTTCCTTTTGCGGCAAGCCGCAGGGAAAGGGCCGGCGCTTGGTCGCCGGCCCGGAAGTGAACATCTGCAACGAATGCCTGCAGGTCTGCAACGGCATGCTGGCGGACGGGGCGCGCGGCGAGCGTGAGCAGCACACCGAGGGCCTGCGCGTACCCAGGCCGCACGAGATCAAGGAGTTCCTCGACCAGTATGTGATCGGCCAGGACCATGCCAAGAAGTTCCTGTCCGTGGCCGTCCACAACCACTATAAGCGGCTGAAGCAGGAATCCGCGTTCGGAAAGGACGATCCGTACGCCGGCGTGGAGATTGAGAAGAGCAACATCCTGCTGATCGGCCCCACGGGCAGCGGCAAGACCATGCTGGCTCGGACGCTGGCTCGCATGCTCGACGTGCCGTTCGCTATCGCCGATGCGACGACGCTTACCGAGGCCGGCTACGTGGGCGAGGACGTCGAGAATATTCTGCTCTACTTGATCCAGAACGCCAATCACGATCTGGCTCGCGCCGAGATGGGAATCATCTATATCGATGAAATCGACTAGATTGCACGCAAGACGGCAAACGTCTCCATCACGCGGGATGTTTCCGGGGAAGGCGTGCAGCAGGCGCTCCTGAAGATCCTTGAAGGCTCGGTGGCGCGTGTGCCGCCTGGCGGAGGCCGCAAGCATCCGCAGCAGGAGTACATCAAGCTTAACACGCAGCACATTCTGTTTATCTGCGGCGGCGCATTTGTGGGCTTGGAAGACATTATCCGCCGCCGGATGGGGTCGCACGTGATCGGATTTCTTGACGCGCAGGACGCGCCGCGCGGGACGCATGCCGCCGCGCCCGTGAGCATGGACGTGGAGCCTGAGGACCTGATTAAGTACGGGCTGATCCCTGAGTTCGTCGGCCGTCTGCCGATCGTGACCGGCCTGTCGGATCTGACGGAAGACGATCTGGTCAGAATCCTGACAGAGCCCCGGAACTGCGTGGTGAAGCAATACCAGAAGCTTCTCGCGATGGAAGGGATCTCGCTCTCGTTCACGGAAGGCGCGCTGCGCGAGCTGGCGAGGCAGGCCATGAAGCGCAAGGCCGGCGCCCGCGGCCTGCGCGCGATTGTGGAGAAGCTGATGCTGGATATCATGTACGAGGCGCCACGCCTGGCGCAGTCCGGCGAGCTTCAGGTCACGCGTACGATGGTGCTGCAGCAGAGAGTTTCGGCGGAAGATATCTCCCGCGCGCTGAAGAGCGCCTGAGAGGCCCGTGGTGGGCGCTGACGTCGGGCGCCCCGCTAGGCGTCGCGGGTGGCCTGCGTCGCGCAGGTCGCCGCGCGCCGGACTTCGTTCGCCAGCCAGACGAGCAGGGCTTCCCTGTTCTCAAACCGCTGTTCGAGCTGGGCTTCGTAGGCGGCGCGGTGCCAGAGCCCCACCTCCGGCCCGGGGCGTACGCCAAGTGGCAGGATGTCGTGCCCCGTGATCCATGGCTTGGGGAGCGCAGGCTGGCTGGCCAGATCCACTGCAAACTGCCGTGCCTGTTCGTAGTGGTCCAGCCCGCCATGGCTTGCCAGACAGTCGAGCCGGTGCAGCTCAAGCTCCACGGGAAACGTCGTCGCCCCCACCATGCGCCGCAGCGTGGAAGCGCGCATGCGCGGTACATCCTGGAAGCGCATGTGGCCCGCGACGCATGTGACGATGGCGTCGGTATCGTCGTTAGAGAAGCGCAGCCGCCGCAGGATCGCGCGGGCCGTTTCTGCTCCAAGTTCCGCATGCCCGTCGAAGCGAATCCGATCGGCGGCCTGGCGCGCGGTGCCGGGCTTGCCCACGTCGTGCAGCAGCGCGGCGAAGGCCAGATGCAGACTACGGGTTCCCATCAGGTTCAGCATCTGAACCGTATGTTCGAACACGTCGCCTTCGGGATGGAATTCCGGAGGCTGAGCCTGCCCCTTCATGGCCGCGACCTCAGGCAGGAGCACGCCGAGCAGCCCCAGCCCGTCCAGCATGCGCAGGGCATCGCCGGGGCGCCGGGCTTCGAGAAGGATGCGGCTGATCTCGTCCCTGACTCGCTCTGAGCTGATGTCACGGGCGGCGCCGGCCTGGGTCCGGATGGCTTCCGCGGCGGAGTTCTCGAGGGCGAAGTCGAGGGCTGCGGAGAAGCGCACGGCGCGCAGCATGCGCAGGCGGTCTTCTCGAAAGCGGTCCGCAGGATTCCCGACGCAGCGCACCGTGCGTGCGGCCAGGTCCGCCTGGCCGCTGACGAAGTCGTGCAACTGCCCGGCGACCGGATCAAAGAACATCGCGTTGATCGTGAAATCGCGACGCTGGGCATCGGTTTGAGGATCGGAGAACGTCACGCCTTCAGGGCGCCGGCCATCACGGTATTCATGGTCCTGCCGGAACGTGGCGACCTCGAAGACGCTGCCGTCGGCTTGCACGCACACCACGCCGAAGGCCTTGCCGACGGCGACGGCGCGCGGAAAGAGGGCGAGCACCTGGTCAGGGACGGCGTTCGTGGCGATGTCGTAGTCTTTAGGCGCTGCGCCGAGAAGCATGTCGCGTACGCATCCGCCGGCCCAGAAGGCGATGAAGCCTGCGCCCTGGAGACGCCGCACGATGTTCACGGCCGCTTCGCGCTCTGCGCCTGCGTCCTTCATGGGCATCCCGCGGTGGGTTCGGCTCGCAGTTCGCCAAGGAACGCGGTCAGCAGGGCCGCCATGCGGCTGCGGTTGCGGCGCGTTTGCTCAAGCACATCGGCGTGCGCGAGTGGCGCATCGCCCAGGCCGGCGGCCAGGTTCGTGATGCAGGACATGGCTGCAACCCGCAGTCCCGCAGCGTGCGCCAGAATTGCCTCGGGCACGGTGGACATTCCTACTGCGTCGGCCCCGAGAGAGCGATACGCGCGAATCTCCGCCGGGGTCTCGTAGGCCGGCCCCGACGCCGCCAGGTAAATGCCGTGGGGCAGCGTCTCCCCGATGCGCGCGGCGGCGCGCTCGAGGAGCCGCCGGCAGCGCGGGTCGTAGACCACGGTTTGGTCTGGAAAGCGCGCGCCCCACCGCCCGTCGTGAGGTCCGAGGAGGGGGCTGCTACCCATCGCGTTAATGTGGTCGTCGATCACCATCAGGTCGCCCACCTTCAAGTCGCCGCGGATGCCGCCGGCGGCATTGGTGAGGATGAGTGTGCCCGCGCCGAACTGCTTGGACAGGAAAACGGGGATGGCGACTGGCTCCCAGCCTGCGCCCTCGTACCAGTGTCTGCGTCCTTCGAAAACGAAGAGGGGCAAGGTTTCAAAGAAGGCGGCATGCATCACACCGGCGTGCCCTTGCACCCCTGTTGCGCCGAGGCCCGGAATCCGGTCGTAGGGAATGGACTCCACGAGCTTGAATGCCCGGGCCGCCTCGCCCCATCCGGAGCCAAGGATTAGTGCGGCGGCGGGGCGAAACGTGCCGATGCGCGCGCCGATCAGCTGCACATTGCCCTCGAGGAGGGACATATTCATAAAGCATTCCTGTCTCGCTCCGGAGCCTGCCTGCGGAGCGTCACGGCTGTTCCCCGGCAGGTTCCACCTGCAGGGAGAGCTCGGCGATCTTTCGCCCACTGCAGAGCACGGAGGCTTTCAGCAGCAAGGCGTCGGGCGCTCCAGGGAGAAAGCGGCAGGTGAATTCCAGTTCCTCGCCTGGCGATACGAACGCATGAAACTTGGCGGAACGGATCGAGGCCAGGCGCAGTCGTTGCCCGCGCTCGGATTCGGCGGTGAGGATTGCCGCCTGGATCGTGCAGACTCCGGGCAGCACCGGCGCCCCGGGAAAATGCCCCTGGAAACATGTTAGCGTCGCCGGAAAGCGGTAGCGGGAAACCGCCGCGCCATCCTCCGTCCGGGTTGAGCCCGTCAGGCACTGCAGAATCTCTTCTCGAAGCATAAGAGCATTCAAAATAGATAGGAAAGGCCGCCGCCAAAGTACTGTCCCGCATTAGCAGGAGTTCCAGGAAGAAATCCGTCGCTCTTACGTCCGGTCTTTACGGATAGCCAGAGGGAACGAGTCAGCGCAGCTTCGATTTCGCCTTGGACGTTCCACGAGTTGCCATGGTACAGGGCTTCCGCCGTTTCGGGATTGGCCCATGCGTCTGCGCCAGCCCGCAAGCGCAGACGGTCCTTGATTCTCAGCCCGAACACTTCGCCGCCGCCGCCAAATGATGTGTCGTCGGAAGAATGGAGATCGCGCCCGTAGATGCGGAACCCTGCCCAGCCCGTCAGCAGGTAAAGGTCGAGGAACCGGGTGACGCTTTTGGGATCGAGCGCGGCGCGGGTACCGACCGAGACCAGTAAATGTTCTCCGACCGGGAGCGCCGGCGGCGCCGCATAGCGCTGCCCATGGAGCAGGTGGTCCCTGGCATACACAAACATCGACGCCCACAGCATCGGGTCCGCCATGTTCCAGAGAGCGGTCATGCGCACGTCGTCCCAGTCGCTGCGCAGGCGCTCATCCGTGAAGTCTATGGAGTACCCGTCGCGGTTCCATACTTCGGACGCGGTCGCGCCCTTGCGCTGCGCCTG
>CAYRKB010000050.1:5033-26199 GCA_964424705.1 uncultured Victivallales bacterium | reverse complement strand
ACGACGCTGAGCCGACGTATAGGTGTCGCAGCCGGCTCGTAGCGCCGGCTGTACTGCGGGAGTAACTGCGCCCTCGCCATTCGCCGGTTGCGTTGCCGTGTCGGCGGGGTTACGATCCAGCCCACACTCACCGCCAAGGTCTTGGCCGTGAGGTCTCGGGCGGAACGGGCGCGGGTTCTTGTGACGGTGCGGGGGATATGGCGATAAAGAGAATTTTCCTGGGCTGGGAGCGGCCGCTTTGCGAGACGGTGCCCGCGCACCTTCTGGCCGGAGCGGGCGCGGGCCTGCTGGACCTGCGCGACACGGTGCTGGTCGTGCCGACGCGCCAGTCGAGCTGGCGGCTGCGCGCGGCGCTGCCGCTGGCCGCGGACGCGGTTGGCGTCGCGCCGCTGGGCCCCGAGATCGTGACGCCGCCGGTGGTGCTCGAGCCCACGCACAACGCGAAGGTTGCGACAAATCTCGAGAGCCTGCTGGCGTGGTCAGCCGTTCTGAAGGCCGTCGGACCCGGCAAGCTCACAGCGTTTCTAGGCGCGCGGGAAGGCCGGCCTTCGGGTACGGGCTGGGCGCTCCAGGTCGCGCGCCGCCTGCAGGATTTGCGCAAAGAGCTGGCCGATGGCGGCCTCTCCATCGCCGATGTGGCCGGCCGCGGCGCGGACCTCGAGGAGAACGAACGGTGGTCCGCCATGGCCGAGCTGGAGCGCCAGTACGCCGGGCAGCTTGAGGCCTGGAGCCTGTGCGACGCCCTCCATGGAAAGCTCGACCACGCCCGCCAGGGAGCGCTCGCGCCGGACGTGCGCCGCGTTGTGGTGGCGGCTGTGCCCGATCCCCCGAAGCTTCTCATGGCTCTGTTGGAAAACTGGGCTGCCGCCGGCGGGGCGGTGGAGATTCTTGTGGCCGCCCCGGCGGGCGAGGCGCCTGCTTTCGACGCCTGGGGGCGCCCGCTGCCGGACGCCTGGCAGGCGCGCGAGATCCCGCTGCGCGACGAAGACCTCTGGCTGGAAGCCGCGCCCGACGACCAGGCCGCACGGATTGCCAAAGCCGTTCAGGCCGGCATGGTCGCGAACCCGGCAGATGCCGCGCTCCGCCCGCAGCTGGCGATCGGCGTGCCGGACCGCGAGGCCGTGGCGCCGCTGCTGCGCGAGCTCGCCGCCATCGGGCTTCCTGCTTTTGATCCGCAGAATAGACGTTTTGCGGAAACTGCTCTTTTCACCCTCGGGCAAGCGCTGCTCGCGCTGCGCAACAGGCCCGGCTATGCCGAAGTGGCCGCGCTGCTGCGCCACCCGGATGTGCTCGCGGCGCTCGGGCGGGGTACAGCCCTGCTGCGCGAGCTGGACGAGTTCCAGTCCGAATACCTGCCCGTCACGCTGGATGACATGGTCGGCCGGGATGGCCCGCATGCGCCCCCGCCGCCCGCCGCCCTGGACCGGGTGCGGCAGTGGCGCGCGGCGCTGCAAGCAGGGGACTTTTCGGCAGGCCTGAGGAGCGTGATGAAAGAGGTGTACGATGGCCGCCAGCTCTCGTCCGACGATAGCGCGGACGCCGCCTTCCAGCAGGCCGTCATCGCATTCGATACCGGGCTGCGGGAGCTCGAGGGCGCCAGGGGGCGCGCCGGCGCCGATGCCGCCGAGGTGCTGATGGCGCGGCTGCAGGATGCCACGGTCAAGGCCGAGCGCCGGGATGAGCGGCTCGACCTGGAGGGGTGGCTGGAGCTGGCATGGAATCCCGCGCCGCTTCTCTTTGTGGCCGGCCTGAACGAGGGATTCGTGCCCGACGGGCACGTCGGCGATCTCTTTCTGCCCGACACGTTGCGGCAGCAGCTGGACCTGCGCGACGACCGGCTGCGCGTGGCGCGCGACGCCTATGTTCTCACCGCCTTGATCGAGCAGCGCCGCCGCGAAGGGCGGGTCATTCTGCTGGTGGGCAAAACGTCCGCCGCCGGCGATCCGCTGCGCCCCTCTCGGCTGCTTTTTCGCTGTCCCGACCGGGAGCTCGTCGGCCGGGCTCAGCTGCTTTTCCGGGATCCGCCTCCCTCCCATTCGTCCGAAGCCTTCACCGTCAGTTTCAAACTCGACCCGGCGCTTTTGCCCGCCGGCTGCTTCGATGAAAAGCGTTCGCGGAAGCTGAGCCCCACCATTTTCCGGGACTACCTCGCCTGCCCCCTGCGCTTCTATCTGCAGCAGGTTGCCGGCATGCGGCCGATGGATGACCGGGCCCGGGAGCCGGACGCCTTGGCCTTCGGGATACTGGTCCACGACGCGCTCAAAGAAATGGCGCAGGAGAAGCGGCTGTGGGCCTGCGGCGACGCGGCCGAACTGGCGCGCTGGCTGGAGCAACGCCTGGGCGAACTGGCCCGCCGCCGCTACGGAGCGCGCCCCTGGCTGGGCGTGGAGCTTGCCATCGACAGCGCCGCGCAGAGGCTGAGAGCCTTTGCGCAGAAGCAGGTTGCCTGGCACGCGGCGGGATGGGAGATTCTCTCGCCGGAATGTGAAGTTGAAAAGTCCATCCAGCTCGGCGGCGTGACGGTGAGCGGCCGCATTGACCGCATCGATCAGAACTCGCAGACCGGCCAGGTGTGCGTGCTCGATTACAAGACCACCGACAAGGCCAAGTCGCCCGAGGACGCGCACTTCGGGCCGCCGCGCGAAGAAGATGACCTGAAGGCCGCCGCCGTTCCGGCGGCGCTGGCGGGGTTCAAGAGGGACAAGCGCTGGGCCGACCTGCAGCTGCCTCTTTACCGCGAGCTGGTGCGGGCCGGGTTCGGGTCCGACGTCCGGCTTGGATACATTTGTCTGCCCGGCGCGCTTGGCGATACGGGCTTCGCGCTCTGGGAATCCTACAGCGAAGCGTTGCACGCCTCGGCCATTCAATGCGCGCAGGCCGTTGTCCAGCGGATCAAGGGCGGCGTGTTCTGGCCGCCGGGCAAGCTCAGCGCGGGCTACAATGACGACCTGGCCGGAGTGCTGCTCGGGGCTCCCGAGAAGAGCCTCTGTCCGCCCGCGTCCCCCTGGGGGGCCGGGTCATGAGCCGCTACCAGAACCGCGCCATTTCTGCCTCGGCCGGCACGGGCAAAACCTTCCGGCTGGCCCACCGCTATCTGGCCCTCATGTGCGCCGGCGTCCCGCCCGACCGCATTTGCGCGCTCACCTTCTCCCGGAAGGCGGCGGGCGAGATCTTCGACAGAGTCGTCGAGCACCTTTGCGCGGCGGCGACCGATGGCGGCAAGCGCGCAAGAACGGCCGCGACAATAGCCAGGGAGGGCTTTGGCGCGCCGCCGGATCAGCCGGATGCGTATGTGCGCCTGCTGCGCAAGCTGCTGGACCACGAGCATCGCCTGCGAATTGGCACGCTGGACAGCTTTATCCTCGGCGTTGTGCGCGCCTTCCCGATGGAGCTTGGCATTCCGCCCGAGACCCGGCCCATGGACGGGGAAGGCGGCGAAGCCCTATCCGTGCGCCAGGCGATTATGGCCGCCCTTTTCGACCCGACGCGCAGGGCGGCTTCGGGCGGCGCCGGCGACGGCGGCAGGTTCCTGAAGGACTTCCGCCAGGCGTGCTTCGGCCAGGAGACGAAGACGCTGGTCACCGTTCTCGACGCGCTCATTTCGGAGCATTATGGATTCTACCGCGAGCACAACAGGGAAGCATGGAGCTGGGGCGAGCAGGGCCGGATCTGGCAGCCTGCCGAACGGTGGTGGGAGAAAGCGTGCCGCACGGAGGCCGCGATGCCCGCTGACCTGCAGGAGCGGCTGGCCGCCTCTTTTCCCGGCGTGAAAAATCCCATGCCCTTCGCCGCGGCGTGCGCCGAGATTGCGCAGGCAGCCATCGAGCACGCCGCCGACAAGCCGTGGCCCAAGCTCAGCGCGACCCTCTTTTCCCGGCTGCTGGCGTGCGCCGCGCGCAATGCGCCGCCGGCGGTCACGTACTTCCGGGCGACCTACACAATTCCCGACGAGCTCTGGCTGCCGATGCGGCGGGCGCTCGGCAACCTGATTGGCGTGGAGGTGGCGCGGGCGCTGGAGCGGACGCAGGGCCTGCGCGCCGTGCTCGACCGCTACGACAGGCTCTACGCCGCCGCGCTCAGCGTGGACGGGCGCTACACGTTCGACGATCTCTCGCGCCTGCTCGGCGCGGATGGGCTCAGCCCCGGCCGCACGCCGGCCGCGCCCAACCGTCTCTACATTGACTACCGCCTGGACGGCCAGCTGGACCACTGGCTGCTGGACGAATTCCAGGACACCAGCGACACGCAGTGGGCCGCGCTGGCGAACCTCATCGATGAAGTCGTACAGGACGAACGCCGATCCTTTTTCTATGTGGGCGACGTCAAGCAATCCGTCTACGGCTGGCGCGGCGGAAACCACCGGCTGTTCGGCGAGGTGCTGAACCAGTACGCGGACCTGGGCCCGCGCGCGATAGAGCTTGAGTCGATTGCCGAGTGCCACCGCTCGCTTCCTGCGGTCATTGGGGCTGTGAATGCAGTCTTCGACGGCCTGCCCGGCTGGGAGCCCGAAGCGGGCAGCGGGAAAGGTCCGCGTGAGGGCGCGATCAGCGCGTTCTCGCGAGTATGGAAGCGGCATGAGAGCGCCCGGCTGGATGAAGGGGAGGGCTTCGCCGCGCTGCTCGAGTATGCGCGGAAGAGCCAGGCGGAGGCGAGCGGCGGCGAGGACGAGGACGGATCCGACGATCCCGCCGAGTTTGAGGCTGTCGCGAAGGTGCTGGAGCAGGGGCAGGCCGCCCTGCACGGCCGCACGGCCGCCGTGCTGGTGCGGAGCAACAAGGCGGGGCGCACCTGCGTGGATGTGCTGCGCCGCAAATTGCCCGGCGTGCCGGTCGTACATGAAGGCAAGGGCGGCATCGTGGACAATCCCGTGGTCACGCTTCTGCTGGCCCTGGTGCGCTACGCCGCGCATCCCGGGGACCTTGTTGCCCTGCGTCATCTCCAGATGAGTCCGCTGGCCGGACAGCCGGAGATGAAGGACTGCGCGGCCGTGCCCGGCATCTTTCTGGCGGCCCTGCACCAGCGCGGGTTCGCCGGCGTGCTACGCGAGTGGGGCGACCGGCTCGGTGCGCTCGACGCCTTCGGCCGCCAGCGCCTGCGCGAATTGTTGGCCGCAGCGGAGCAGTTCGACGCCACCGGGTCGCGCGACCCGGACGCGTTCGAGGATCACATCCGCGCCTATCAGGTCAAGGCCAGCGCTGCCGCGGGCACCGTGCGCGTGATGACTATTCACCAGGCAAAGGGGCTGGGATTCGACCTGGTGGTCGTACCTTTCTCAGCCCACGCCAAGAGCTTTGAAAGACCCGGCGATCCGAAGATTCTTGCCGGCGACGACTGGGTGCTCGATCCGCCTTGCGCCCAGGCGCTGGAAGCGGCTGCCGGTGCGCCGCTCGGGGCCCTGGATGCCGCCCGCGCGGAGGCAAACTTCGCCCAGCTCTGCGTTCTATACGTGGCCCTGACGCGGGCCCAGCGGGCGCTCTACATGATCATTCCGGCCAAGGCGCCCACCTCCACGACAGTCCGCGAGGCGGACCTCTTGAGAGAGCGGCTGTCGGCTGGCGCCGCCGCGGGCACCGGCCCCGGCGGGCTCACTCAGCTCTTTTCCTCCGGCGACAGCGCGTGGTTCAAGCCGCCGGGCAGGGAGGCCCCGCCCTCGCTCCCCGAGGCTGCAAATGCCGCCGGGCACTCGCTCGAAGCAGACCTGACGTACGCTGCGGAAGTCAGGCGCCGCGAGCCTTCCAAGGAGCACGCCGAAGGACGCGCGTTCCCCGCGCAGTGGCTTTTCGGCATCGAGGCGGGTGACGTGCGGGCCTTCGGCTCCGCCATCCACCGTCTCTTTCAGAAGATCGAGTGGGTCGAGGACGCGGACGTCCGTCGGGTCGTCGCCGAGTGGCGGGAGGAGGCCCCGGAGCCCGAGGCTTTTCTGGATGACGTGGAGCGGCAGTTTCTTGCCTGCCTGGCTAACACCGATGTGCGCCGGCACCTGGCCAGGCCCTCGGGTCCGGCGCAGGCAGAAGTCTGGCGCGAAGCCCCTTTCGATCTAGTGCTGGAGGCAGAGGGCGAGCGGCATCTCATGAGCGGTCGCTTTGACCGGCTGGTGGTCGAGCGTGACGCCACAGGCAGACCGGTGCGAGCCACAATATTCGACTTCAAGAGCAATCGCGTCGAGACAGACGCCGACTTGAACAAGGCGGCGGACGGCTATGCCCGCCAGATGGCTGACTATGCCAGCGCGGCCGCGCATCTCCTGGGTCTGCAGGCCGGGAAGGTCTCCACGGTCCTTCTTTTCACGCGCACCGGTTGGATCAGGGCGCGCTGACTGTCCTCATCGGGATAGGCATCAACCGGCAAGAAAAACACCGATCGTTAGAGACGTTCATGTGCATATGCAATTCGTTGCTGATGAATCGGTAACAAACAACATTTGATCTCATTCTTTGCCGATCTGTCCTGATCGTCGAGGCGGTTCCTAAGAAATCACTTGAACACTATGGGAACATGATGAAATGATATAGGGCTAATTACGGGGCACAGATCTCTTTCTCGTGACTCTTGATGGGGGCAAGGTCTATGGCTGCGGTCCTAGCCAAGTCAATATTAAGTCATTGGAATACAGTTCGTTACGAACTGCTTAATGCGCGTATTTGTGACCTCGGGCTTAAGATCGAGAAGTCGCCCGTTGAAACGCTCTTGCATCGCTTGCACCGGGATCTTTCGGCGAGAGGTCTCCGCTTCAGGCCTGCCTACTATTTGACGGACAGCTGGGGGTGTCCCAACGAGGTCGCAGCAGTTGGAATTCCATTCTACCACGCCGATCGGCGGCTCGCGCGGATTGAGGAGGAGCAAACCGGCGAGGTCGAGGATAGTCAGACGACTATGATGTATCTTCGGCACGAGGTCGGGCACGCTTTCAACTACGCGTACCGTCTGTGGGAGCTGCCGGGATGGTCGGAAGCGTTCGGCAGGTTCACGCGGCCCTATCGGGACGTGTTCATGCCCGACCCGTCGAGCCGTGACTTTGTTCGCCATCTGGCGTCCAGCCAGCACGGCAAGAGTTATGCCCAGAAACACCCCGACGAAGACTTTGCTGAGACGTTTGCGATCTGGCTGACGCCCGGGGCCGAGTGGCGACGGAGGTATCGGTTCTGGCCCGCCATGAAGAAGCTGCTCTTTGTGGCGAAGCTGATGCGAAAGATAAAGAGCAGGCCGGTGCCAGGGGCGCCTTCCGGGCCGTTTCTTAACTCTGTTTCGGGGCTGACGCTGAAGCTGGCGGAGCACTACGGTCAGCGCACGGAGAGATACCGGGCCGCGGCGCAGGGCTATGTGGACGACAAGCTGCGCGGCGTTTTCCCCTCGCGCCGCGGGGGGATGCCGGCCGGCCAGATGATCCTGCAGCACCGCGACGAACTCAGCTCCTGCATCAGCCAGTGGTCGGGGCTTGATCCCGAAGAAGTGGCGAGCATCCTGGGCAAGCTGGAGGACCGCGCGGCCGCCCTTGCGCTGCGGGCGCCCAGCAGCCGGAATACGCGGACTTTAGTCGAGCTGACGTCGCTGGCCACGTCGCTTGCCATGGATTTCGCCTACACCGGGCGATTCACCAGCTGACCGCGCGCCGCGCGTCAGAACATGGACACGCCCACGTCGAAGGACGGGCCTTCGAGCGCGATGCGGACGATCATCTGCAGCAGGTGCGGGTAGTCGATTCCGGCCTTTGCCGCGGAGCGCGCGAGCGCGACGCCCTCATCGAGCGAGGGATTGCAGTTCACCTCAAGCACGCAAGGCTGCCCCGACTCATCGAGCCGGATATCCACGCGGCCGTAGCCCCACCCGGATACGGCGCGGAACGCGCGCAGCGCCGCGGAGCTGATTTCGCGGGCGAGGTTCGGCTCCACCTGGGCGGGACAGATAACGGAGGTCTTCTGGTACTCAACGGAGGTCTCCATCCATTTGGCCGCGTAGGACATGATCGGGGGGATCTCGCTCGGAAGCTCTGAGTAATCCACCTCGGCCAGCGGAAGAACCGTGAGCTTGCGTCCGCCCAGCACCCCGACGTTGAATTCCCGCCCCGGCAGAAAATGCTGGGCGAGCGCCGGCTGATGATACTCGTGAAGAATGTGCCGCACCTTGTCGCGCAACTGTCGCTTCGACCACACCACGGAATTGCGCTCCAAACCTATGCCGGCGTGTTCGCGGCTCGCCTGGACGATGACGGGAAAGTTCCAGCGGAAACGGTCCACATGGCCGATGCGTTCGAGCAGCTCCGTCTTCGGGGGAACGCGGATCCCGGCGCCCTGCAGCAAGCTTGAGGACATATGCTTGTAACGGCTCAGCCCCAGCGCCAGCGCGGGCGAGCCCGTCATCGCGAACCCCATCATCTGCACGAGGGCCGCGACCCGCATCTCGTAGAGCGCCCCGTGCACCACATCGTCGTATTGGTTGAATACCACGTCGGGGCGCAGATGCTTGAGCCGGCGCTGGAAAGACAGCAGGTTATTGGCCAGCGGCACAATGGTGACCCGGTATCCCACCCTGCGCAGGACGCGCGCCATGCGCCTGATCATGTGGGCGAGATCGGCCGTCGCGCCCCGATCCTCCGGCGCTTCGAGCGTGGCGGGCGAGGCGGCATTATAGACAAGTGCGACGTGGTAACGCTTTCTGACCATCCGATCATGCTAACTCCCGACCCTCGGAGGGTCAAGGCTCTTTCCTGCTTTTGTAACACCTCAGTGACGCAGGGGGCTCCCTGCCGCCTCGTGCGGCAAGCCGGAATTCCGCCTCCCGTGGCGCAAGGCCACGGGGAGGCCCCTGCATAACTGAGGCGATACCCGCTTTCTCCTTTTCTGTTGGCATGCTGGCGCGGCATTTCCTAAACTCACACAATGAAACGTGCATTGTCATGGACGAGGCGCCTCGCGATTGCCGAGGAAACGGTGCTCGCCACATGCCGCCGGCTGCCCCCCGAACTGCGCAAACATGCGGAGCACGTGCTGGTCTCGCATTTGCGACGGGTGCCCCGGGATTTGCTTGATGACGGCGTCGCGCCGGACACGATGGGCCTGTTTCAGGGCTGCAGCTTTGCGGACGATGAGCAGTCGAATGACGCGCTGCCTCCTTGCATCCTGCTCTTCCTCGATGAGATCTGGGACGAGTCCGGGGGCGAGGAGGCGATCTTTCGCGACGAGGTGCGCCGAACGTATCTTCACGAACTCGGGCATTACGTGGGGCTCGACGAGACCGGCCTCGCGTCCCGCGGGCTGGAATAGGCGGGCGCACGCTGAGGCGCAAGGCATCAGTGAGGGAGGGGGCCCCCTGCGCCCCAGCGGCGCCCTTTATACACAAGTCGTCCCGGTCAAACAAAAGACGGTGTAAAGGACAGCCCCAGCGGCGCAGAAGCTGCAATTCAGGCTCCCGCCGGGTAAACCGGCAGGGAGCCCCATGGGCGCATGTGAGTTCCGGGGATCGCCGCCCGGGGGAGATGCGGCGAAGCTCGGAGAGAACGCGGCGGGGTCGCCGCATCTCCAGTCGGAGTTGCCCGTTGTCGCTCCCGGCTTGCTCCTGGAGTCGCGACGCCCTCGTCGCGGAGATAAAGAAAGGCGCCTGAGCGGACAACTCCCTGGAACTCACATGCGCCCGAGCCCCATCCCCGGCAGAAACCGTCATTGACTTGTCGCCGCGGGAGGACTAGCCTGACAGGCATGAAACACGTAATTTGCACATTTGCGGGCGGGTTCGCGGCGCTGGCGATCGTGGTTGGGATGTGTGGATGCGAGGCGGAGCCGACCACGCAAGCCGCAATTACCATCACGCCTTCCACGGTGAAAGTGGTGATGGGGCAATCGGTCCAATTCACGGCCACAGGCTGGCGCGACTACACATGGAGCCTTAGCAATCCCGCGCTGGGCACGCTTTCTAGCATCCGCGGGGATTCGACCATCTACACCAGCAGGAGCACCAACAGCGCCACTCAGTACATCCGGGCGCAGTCGCCGCTGGGAAGCAGCAGCACGAACGGCAACGCCTCCATGACCTACCTGACAGGGGAGGCCGAAATTGTGCATCTTGGATCGACGCCGGCACCGTCCTCGGCGAGCCTGACCATTAGCGTGGATGGCCTGAGCACGACGTCCGCCACGGTAAGCAAGGGCGGAAGCATTGTGCTGGTGGCGTCGGGCGGCACGTCTTCGTATAGCTGGTCCGTTGGGAATGCGGGGCTTGGAGACGTGACTCCCAAGACGGGCGCAACAGTGACCTACACGGCCACTACGAGCAGCGGCGCCAATGCCGTAACATGCACCTCCGGCGGAGAGATGGCGAGCCTTGTCGTTACAACGCTTTAGCGGAACGGTCGCTTTCACACGCAACGCAGGTGCGCCGGATGCTCATAAGCAGCCTGCTGAATCCAAGAATCAAAGCGGTTGTCAAGCTGCGGCAGCGCTCGCACCGGGACGAAGCGGGGCTGATGATTGTCGAGGGATACCGCGAGCTCAAGCGGGCGCTCGACAACAGGCACTGTCCGATCGAGATCTACTACTGCCGCGAGCTCTTCCAAGGCGTCAACGAGCCCGCGCTGCTGGATCGTTGCCGGGCGGCCGGCGCCCAGTTGTTCGAGTGTGACGCACCGGTTTTCAGGAAGATTGCGTACCGCGACCGCCCGGAAGGCCTGCTGGCGGTGGCGCCGCAGATCCGCAGGCGCCTGGAAGACCTTGTCATCCCGGCTGCCCCTCTGCTGATCGTTGCGGAGGCGATCGAGAAGCCGGGCAACCTGGGTACGATTCTTCGCTGCGCCGACGCCGCGGGCGCGCATGCCGTGCTCGTGTGCGACCGCTGCACGGACGTCAATAATCCCAACGTTGTGCGCGCCAGCATCGGCACGATCTTTTCAGTTCCGGTGGTCGAAACGACAACGGGAGAAGCGCTGGTCTGGCTGGAGCGGCAAGGCATCCAGCTGGTTGCCACCACGCCTCACGCGCAGACCTTGTACACCGAAGCCGATCTTACCAAGGGATCGGCCATTGTGCTTGGAACCGAGCAGTATGGGCTGAGCGGCGCATGGCTGGGCCGCGCCGGGGTGAAGGTACGGATCCCGATGCTGGGGCAGGCTGATTCCCTGAATGTATCCGCCGCAGCAACGATTTTGCTTTATGAAGCCGTGCGGCAGAGAGGATGGCAAGGCCGGGCCGTGGTGGAGGAGGGGCAGGGACGGCCAGCGTGCGATAGCACCTGCGAGCTGACGGAAGACTGATTGCCCGCGGCTGCGCCGGGATCTCCTCTGCGGAGAACGCAAAGAAGCTACTGCCCGCCGATAATCTCCTGCATCATTGCGGCGCCTGCCGGACCAGCGTCTTGCCGGCTCCGGCGCTGCGTTGCTTCTTCTTCGCCTTCTTCTTCCTCTGCCGGCTTTGCACAGAAATCAGCGCATAGATCGGTGGCCTGTACCTCCCGGCGGCAGAGCGTGCACCGCTGGATGAACGGGTTCACCACATAGTGCGTGCAGTGGCGGCAGTTTCTGCCCTGCTCGTCGCCCTGGAAGATGTTTATGATCTTCGGCAGGTCAGCCGCGGAGAAGACGGATGGCTTACTCTTCAGCTTGAAAGGCACATCCTGCTCCGACGCGAACTGGTGCCCGCAGGCGGCACAGAACAGGCGCTCTCCTGTCTTCTTGAATCCGTCGTATGTCGCCTCGCGCCGCAGCAGCGCGTCAGCGCTACAAGCGGGACAAGAAATCTCTATGGAGCCACCAGTCATTTGAATACCGTGCAATGACCACCGGGCAACGCAAGGCAGGAACGTTCAACCTACTCCTGCGTCACGCTGGCGATGCCTTCACGGCCCCCTCCGTCACGCACCGTGATAATGTTGACTCCCAGATGGTTTGTGCTCGTGTACACAGCAGAGGCTCCCTCCTGCCCGGCGATAACGCCGAGGTTGGTATTGCTCACACTCCAGACGAGCGGAAAGTAGAGAGCGGAGTTGGTGTTGGCAAGGCTCGCGACGAAGACCTGCGCCTGGCTCGCCGTGTTCGTCGTGTCGATCGTCACGGATGGCGGGGTCACGACGAGCGAGTTGTCGGATGCGTCTTCGCAGCCCACGAGGCCGTACGCCACAAGAACCGACACGACCAACGCAGCCATCGAGACGGCATATGCTTTCTTCATGTTCTTCCTCCTGATTGTCCACTCCGCGTTCAGATCTCCTGCCACATAAATCGTTTCACCTCGACTCCTCCCAGACCAGGAGGCGGCGTGACGGGGAATTGCGAAGGGTCAAGATTCACATCCAGCTTATTCTTCGCATCCAGAACTGCCAAGTCTGCCATCCCGCCACACACGATGGCGCCGTCGATGACGGTATCGTTCTTGAAGGACATTCCCGCGCCAGCATAAAGCAATCCGTAGAATGTGAACTTGTTCTTCGCCTCGAGGGTGCCGGGCGTCAGCATGGCGCACTGGTTGCCGGATATGAAGTCGACTTTGTCTACGGTGATTGACGTTCCCGCATAGATCAGGCAATTCGAACCTATGGAGCCCCCCTCCAATGTCAGGGTTCCTCCCACGTAGAGGGTGACATTGTTGCCAATCGGGCCCTTGACGACCACATTGCCGCTGGCAACCAGCGCTCCGCCGCTATTTGTACTGCTCAGGCGGGTCAGAGTAAGATCCCCGCCAACCCGTATGAGGGGCGTTGCAGCGCTAAGACTGAGCGACGTGGCTGTGTTCATGGGCGGGTACGTAGACGCATTATTGATCCAGGCATCGTAACCGCTGGTGTCGAGCGGCGGTGGGATGTCTGGAGGGTTCTTGAAAGTGAAGGTTTTTTTGGTGTTGGTTACAAGGCAGGAAACGGTGCCGTCTATGTCTGGTTTGCTTCCCACAGTAGTGAGGGTTTGCGCAGTGACCGCGTTGCTGTAGAAGGACATCCCGTACCCATCCGGGATAACGCGAACCGTCTGGAGAATGCTGCGGGCGACTCCCCTCGAAAGACCCGTCGAAGTAATGTTATAGTAGTTGGAGTAAGATGAGGTGGCGGGCCCGCGCCACACAGTGCCTTGATAGGTTCCGTTGGCGAGAGTGGTCGGACCAAATGGCGTGGGGCTCCCCTGATTACGCGAAACCATGTCATACCCGGTCAGAAGGCTGGCGATTGTCTCCTGCACGCCAGCTTCCGCAAGCCAGAAGGCCTGGGTGTGCTGAGCTGCCCTCACGGTCTCGATCCCATCGGAGGTGCCGAGGTGCATCAGGCCTGTCCCGATCATGGCCATGAGCACAACTACGATCATCACTACGCCAAGAATGGCGCCGCTGCGTCGCGACGAACGCTGCCCCGGGCTAAGAGGTAATGTTTTCATGGGCCCTCCTCAGTTCCGAAAATGGATCATCGTGTCGTGCGTTACCGTGCCGGCCTTTGTTTCCAGGGCCAGACTCACTTCCACGCCACCGGTCACGCGGGTGCATGCAAATGCAGTTACGTTTGAGGTAATCACGATTGACGCCCCGCCCACGCCGCCAGGGTAGTATTTCAGAATCTGATCCGCACTTCTTTGGAACCGCCTAGTCGCATTGGTGGCGCCAATGTCGAGGGTGTCCGTCGTGCACACGGCGTTCGTTCCGTCCCGCAGGGCTTTCGCGAGAAACGTCATGGCTACGGTTCCATCCTGCTGGCGCTCAACGGTTGCCTTGTTGTCGGTCCACGCCCGATACGCGTAGAACAGGATGATGCCTGCGGTGAGGGCGACCATGGACGCAGCGGTCAGCGCCGCGAGCAGCTCAACCAGCGAGAAGCCGCTCTGGTGGGTATTGTTTTTCATGACTTCCACTACTGATAATGTTGAACGTCCGGAATGTAGCGCGTCACATTGGAGACGGCAAAGTTGTCCGCAATCTGAGCTCCCGGGCCAAAGTCGCACTTGGTCTCCAGTTCCATCATGAACCTGCTGACATACCGGACTCGCGTTCGCAGCTTGTACTGAAATCCGTTCAGGTCGACCACCTCCAGGGTGACGGTATTGGTGGAAAACGCCCATGCGCCAGCGGTCTTGGTTACGTAAATGACCGGTGGCGCAGAGGCGGACCATCGTACGTAGTTCGTGATCGAGAAGTGGCCTGGCGCCGCCACCACGGGCATCGCTCGAATCTCTTCCATGCGGGCATTGGCGATCTCTGTCGCGATCCGCTTGCGGCCTTGCAGCAGGATGGACTTGCGGCTGTTGGTCATAAAAGAAGACCCTCCCAGCACCAGAAACGCGAGGATGACCATGGCGATCATGACCTCAACGAGCGTCATGCCCCGGCGTTCCCGCACGCCCGGGACAACGCTCATGCGCTCCGCCGGGGCGCTTTGGGGAATATTTCGGTTGCCTCTCATTGTGCCGCTTTCTGCTCAGCCTCCCTGACCTTGTCGAACCAGACAGTGTGCTGCTCGCCCTTGGCGTCCTTGAAAATCACGCGGTCTTTTTCGATCGCGCTCACCGTGAAAGTTCCGACGGAATCGCCCACGCCCGCCAGAGCGCCGTTCACGATGGCCAGCGGGCTCCTCTCCGTCCACATAATCCCTTTCAAATCCGGGAGCTGGGCAGCGGGCTCTTCTTCCCTTACCGTGCCCCCGGCTGGCACGAGGCCGGATTCCGCGGGGGACGGAGCAGCGGGTTCGATCACATCGGGCGGCGGCGGAGCCTTCGCCAGTTCCTTCTTCAGGGCGATCCGCTCCGAGAGGGCCGTCTCGATGTCCAGAGATTCCTGCCCGCTCAGCTCTTTTCTGAGGGTGTCGGTGTCCGAGGTGATCTTGGCCATCACGTCCGTATACGTCCTGGCGACCGGCCTTGTCGCAGCCGTCCTGCCCTTGAGTTCATAAACAATCAGCGCAAGGAGGCCGATGAGCACGATGCCCAGAGCGATCGCAGCTCCTCCCGGCGACTTAGGAGTTCCGCTCGCATTCTTAATCATCGTTGTCTGCATGCTCATTCCTGCCTTTCCCGTCGAAAGACTGCGCCGCTCAGGGGCCCAGCACGTAATAACTCAGAACGAGATCGGCGCTGTACATGGTGTCCGCGATCAGCGGCGACGCGCGGACAACGGCCGATTCGACCACGACGAGGTGTTCGCCCCCCTGCGCCTGGTTCAGGAAGCTGATCAGCTCTTCAAGCCCGCCTCCTCCGGCGACGCTTGCCGTGACAATGCGGGCGGCCGACGCATCCGGCGCGCTCCGTGTGACGCTCAGGGAATCAATGCTGAAACGGCTGGCCCCGGCAGCTTCCGTGACGCGCCGTCTTACGATTTCCGAAACGTCCGTGCCGCCTTTGGATGGCAGGGCGAACCGGCTGATCAGCGCCTGAGCGGAATCAAGCCGCGCCTCCATTTCCGGCAGAATGCCCGTCAAGGAGGTGGTCTCCTTTCGCAGCGATTCGATACGCCGGGTGTAGGTGCTTACGGAGGAGAGCAGCAGGATCACAAGGGCGAGCGGCACGCCGATCCACAGCCCCAGACGCAGCTTGCTGCGCAAGAAGAGTCCAGCGTCCATGATTACCTGCCCCCCGTCAGCTGGCTGCCCGCGAAGCGCCAGGCCTCGACTGGCCGCCCGCGCTGGCTCTGCCGCTGGCTCCTGATCGAATGAATGGCTCCCAGCATCGATTTGAGTGTTGCATCCGCGTTCCAGGCCTCAAGCAGCCGCGTGGCATCGGCGGCGCCATCGACACCTTTGACAGGAAAGATCACTTCGAACTCAAGGACCTGGCGCTGCCGGTTCAGCTCGATCGCGCCGATGTTCACGGAAGACGGCAGCGGGGTGGCGAGGGCCAGCAGGATCGGCGCGATTGCGATGCGGCTCTCCGCCGCCGCGGTGATGGTCTGGAGTGTCGCCGACATATCGTCCATCTTCCGGTTCAGGTCGTGCCCGTACGTCACGAGGTCCGTGCTGCCGGGGTGCCGCATGCGAAACTCCGCCTCCGTGCGTGCGATCTTCTGGCGGGTCAGGAAGTCCGACTGCAGCCGGCCCGCCGCCCAGTAGCTGAGCAGAACGAGAAGGACGCCGCTCACGGCGCAGTAGGCCATCATGGCGCGGTAGACATTCCTGCGCACGGCCAGCGGCGGCACGCGGTCTCTCAGCAGGTTGATCTTGAACTTCACCATCTCAATCCCTCCGCAGCGCCATGCCGATGCTGGCCGCCAGGGCCGCGCCCATTCGTTCTTCGCCTTGCGCGGCCAGCCGCGACGTTCTGAATCCGCATTTGAGGCCTCGCAGGGGATTCCAGGCTTCAACCTTCATCCCCAGGCTCTTTTGGAGCTGTGCAACGAAGCCCGGCTGCGCGGGAATCTGCCCGCAGAGCAGAATCTTGTTCAAGGGCTCCTGCCTCAGCTTGAACTGGTAAAACTTCAAGACATCCTGAATATTTGCGACAAGGTAGTCCGGCGCGGCATCCCAGTCTGCCTTGCGCGAGACGATCGTGCGCGGGTACACCGAGTGCGTGTCGTAAAGAATCGCCATATCCGCCTGGCGGTGGCACAGGTTCACCAGGCAGACGCCGGACTTGTCGGACGGTGCGTGGGCCAGGGCCTGGTACAAGTTGGAGACCGCCAGGGGGCCGACGTCCAGCACGACGGGGTATAGCCCTGCCATGCCCAGAATGGCAAGGTGGCGCTGCATGTCCGCCGCCGGCGTTGCCACCAGCAGGCCCTCAATCTCGGAGGCATCGGTTGCGGCACGCGGCGGCGCGGCGCGTCGGATCACATGCCAGTCCAGGGCGATGCGCTCCTGCGGCATTTGCAAGGCTTCTTCGGCTTCGATCCCGAGGGCGGAGGCCAGCTCGGCCTCCGCGACGCCCTGAAACCGGAAATGCTTGAGGCACAGAAGCGGGCTGCGCAGGCAGGAGGCGACGGTGACGCTGGAGAAATGTGCAGCGCGCCACAGGGATCGAATCGCGTGCGCAATCTGGGCGTCCGTCGCGTTGGTGGCATACTCCTGCGCGCCTGCGTGCGTGAGCACGAGCTGCCCATCCTTCCGGATATGCACTCTCGCGGCGGTGACGACCCGATCGCCGATGTCGACGCCGACAACGCTTTCGGTGAAGTCCTGCTCTTTAAGCCCGTCGCTCATGGCTCTTTCCTCAATCCGTGGCCCGGCAACCGCCGGGTAACAGCCACAGCCGATCGCGCTGTGGCTGGTCCCGGAGGTGTCAGCCGTTGATTTTTACTGCAGCAGGGTGCCGCTCCACGTGGATGCCTGCGTGGCGTTGTCCACGGTCAGGATCACCGTGCCTGCCGCGGGAGACCGGGTCGCCGCGGTGGCCGTAATCGTGCATCCGCCGGCAGTCCCCGCACCCGACAGCACGTAGCCGGTGTGGTCGAAGTAGGCGCCCTGCAGGTCGTTGGTCGCAATGGTCGGCGCCAGGGCTGCGATGCTGGCCGGCGCTGTGCCTCTTTCCGCAACGTACACCCGCACGGCCGTGCGAACCGCCGAGCAACCGGCCTGGCCTTCCGTGGCCACCGCGCGCGCCTTGTT
The DNA here is from genome assembly GCA_964424705.1 of uncultured Victivallales bacterium. GTDB lineage: Bacteria > Verrucomicrobiota > Kiritimatiellia > UBA8416 > CAYRKB01 > CAYRKB01. The sequence goes on along the minus strand of CAYRKB010000050.1, from coordinate 8,712 downwards.
CCCGGACATCAGCGGAATTGCCACTGCCGCCAGGATCGCCACGATCACTGCGACCACCATCAACTCAATCAGCGTAAAACCTTGTTTGTTGCCCTTATTCATTTCCCGCTCCTTGCTCTTTGTTTTCTGCACCCACTGTTCGTTTCCCATGCTGTCCGCCACGTCCGTGGCTGTCCAACCTTGCTCCAACCTGTTCCCGCCCATCACCCCTTTCATTCCCCCTTCCCGGTTGGGTTTGGGCGACTCCTCTTTTTATTCGCACGCTTTCCGCCGCGCGTCCTTCCCTCACCGCATTTGCGAAGACACCGTGAACACCGGCACGTAGATCGCGAGCACGATGATCAGGATGATAGCTCCAAAGGCCGTGATCATAATCGGTTCGAAGAGCATCGTCGCGGTAACAATCTCGCCTTCCACCTGCTCTTCGTAGACATCGGACACCTTCTCCAGCACCTCGGGCAGGCGGCCCGACGACTCGCCCACGTTGACCATGCGCAGCAGCAGCTTGGGAAAACCCTGCGCGCCGGCCAGGGCCGCGTTGAAGCTGGAGCCGTTGACGATCTTGTCCCTGACGGTCAGCAGAGCCAGCTCCATCACCATGTTTCCGCAGGTGGCGGAGGCGATCTCGATCGCGGTGGTGATCGGCACGCCGCCTCGAATCATGATCGACAGGTTCCGGCAGAACCTGGCGAGGGCGAACTTGCGGGCCCACGATCCGAACAGCGGCATGTTGAGCTTCCATCCGTCGATGCGCCGCGCTCCGCCCCGGGTGCGCCCGTAGAGGACGAGGGCGGCCGCGGCGAGAAATCCGCCCCCCATGATAAGGGGGAAGAACCGGACCAGCACTTTGTTGACGGCGAAGACGGCGCGCGTGATCAGCGGCAGCTTCGAGCCAAAGCTCGCGAAATTCTCCTGGAACTGGGGCAGCACGAACAGCGTCATGACCGCCACAATGACGCAGAAGAAGAGGGCGACAAACAGGGGATATGCGGTCGCGGTGCGCACCTTGCGGACCAGCCGCTCCGTCTTCTCCAGCGAGCTGGCGATGTTCTCGAGAGTTTGCGGCATGCTGCCCGACTCCTCGGCGGTTTTGACCAGCGCCACAAACAGCGTGCTGAACACAGACCGGTGCGGCGAGAGCGCTTCGGAGAAGGTCTTGCCGTCGTGCAGCCCCTGCACGACCGACACCAGGATCTTGCGGAAGCCAGGATTCTCAAGGTCCTCGGTAATGGAGTCCAGCGCATCGCGCAGCGGCACCCCGGCGCCCACGGATACGGCCAGCTGCCTGCAGAACATGGCGCGCTCCCCGATCGACACGCGCGCGGGGGCGGGCATGGTGGCAAAGGTCCTGCGCCGGGCCGGCGCGGGCGACTCGGCCGGGGCGTTACCCGCCAGCCCATCTTCGGAAAGCTCCAGCACGGTGCAGCCCCTGTCGCGCAGGTCGGTCAGGGCCGCAAAGCGCGACCCCGCGGTCACAAGATCGCGCACTTCATGCCCGTCCGGCATCTTGGCCACATACGCATACACAGGCATCTTCGTCTCCCTCGGAAAGCACTACTGCACTGCGTCGCCCACCGGGCACACGGACAGCACTTCCTCTATGGTTGTGATGCCCCGCTTCACTTTGTCCAGCCCGTTCACGATCAGCGGCTCCATGCCCAGCTCGACCGCCTTCTGGCGCAGCTGCACATTGCCCGCCCCGCCCTGGATCAGCTCGCGGATGGGGTCGGTGGTTTCAAGGAACTCCAGGATCGCGGTCCGTCCCCGGTATCCGGTCTGGCTGCAGTGGGGGCAGCCGGCGCCGCGCAGGAAGGACCAGCCGCCGGCATCCGGGCAAAAACGCCTGGCGATCACCATCGCGTCGGGGCTCGCCCCGACCACGCTCCGGCACTGGGCGCAGACGATGCGCGCGAGCCGCTGCGCGATGACCAGCTGCATCGTCGCGGCGATGAGGTACGGCTCCACCCCGATGTCCTTCAGTCGCACAAAGGCGGACGGCGCGTCATTGGTGTGCAGGGTGCTCAGGACAAGGTGCCCCGTCAGCGCGGCCTGCATGGCGATGCGCGCGGTTTCCAGGTCGCGGATCTCGCCGATCATGATGATATCCGGATCCTGGCGCAGGATGGCGCGCAGCGAGTTCGCAAAATCCAGCCCGATGTTCGGCTTGATCTGCATCTGGTTGATGTTGCCGATCAGGTATTCGACCGGGTCCTCGACGGTCTGGATGTTCAGCTCGGGATTCTTCAGGTAGCTCAGCGCCGCGTACAGGGTCGTCGTCTTGCCGCTGCCGGTAGGCCCGGTGATCAGCACGATGCCGTGCGGCGAATGCAGGACCCGCTGGAAGTTGGACAGCATGGGCTCCTCGATCCCGATGCCCCGCATGTCCACGAGCATGCCGCTGCGGTCGAGGATGCGCAGCACGAGCTTCTCGCCATGCACTTCGGGAAGCGAAGATACCCGCACGTCAATCACCCGGCCCTGCGCCATGTACTTGAACCGCCCGTCGAGCGGAAGCCTCTTTTCCGCAATATCCATGGTCGACAGGATCTTGATGCGCGTCACGATCGCCTGGTACAGGGCTTTCGGCGGCGGCGTGCTTTCCTTGAGGCAGCCGTCCACGCGCAGGCGCACGGAGATGGTCTTTTCGCCCGGCTCGAAATGGATGTCGCTGGCCCGGTCGCGCACGGCCTGCAGGAGCAGCAGATTCACGAAGCGCACCACGGGCGCGTCGTTGGCTTTCACGCGCATCTGGTCGGAATCCACCTGCGTCTCGCGAAGGCTTTCGGCGGACGAATCAGACTCCGCAAGCCGGGCGTCCTCCTTCTCCAGGTCGAGGATGTCCTGAAGGTTCCGCTCAATGTGCGCCTCGGCCCGGTAGTACTTGCTGATGACGGCCTCGATCCGCTCCGGGGTGCTGATCGCCCTGTGCACTTCCAGGCCGATGATCGAACGGACCGCGTCGACGGCGTCGAGGTCCAGCGGGTCGCGCATGACGATGGTGACGGCGGGCATGGAATCCTTTCGCACGGGCAGCAGGCAGTGCTTGCGGGCTATGGATTCCGGGATCAGCCGGACTTCCTCGGGTGCCAGGCTGAAGTCCTCCCCCAGGTCGAAGAACGGGATCTTGAGCTGGACGGCCAGAGCCCGGGCGATATCTTCGTCCGTGGCGTGGCCCATCTCAATCAGGACCTCTCCCAGAGAGCGATGCGTCTCGCCCTGCCGGAGCAACGCTGCGGCGAGCTGATCGGAACGGATGGTTCCGCGCTCCAGAAGAATCGTTCCCAATCGATTCTCGCTCATACGTGCACCATTCTCCAACCCCTAACGCAAACTCTCTGCGCGGTTCACGGCCTCTTTCGCCTCTGCAGCAAGCTCTGTGGCTTCGAGGCGCGCCTTTTCAGCCTTCTTGGCCTCGGCGGCAAGGCGCTTCTCGTTGGCGCGGCGTTCCTCGTCGTCTTTTCTGGCGGCCTCAAGCCGTGCTTCTTCAGCTTCCCGGTCGGCACGGGCTTGTGCCTCGAGCTTTGCCTCGGCCTCAGCCTGGGCCTTCTTCTCCGCAGCGATTCTGGCTTTCTCAGCTTCGCGTGCGGCGCGGGCCTTGGCCTTCTCGGATGCTGCCGCAATCTCGGCGGCTTCTGTGCGGGCCTTTTCTTCCGCGGCGAGACGTGCTTGCTCAGCCTTC
>CAYRKB010000050.1:3459-4933 GCA_964424705.1 uncultured Victivallales bacterium | reverse complement strand
CGCCTCGAGCTTTGCCTCAGCTTCGGCCTGCGCCTTCTTTTCCGCGGCGATCTTGGCCTTCTCGGCTGCTGCCGCAATCTCGGCGGCTTCTGTGCGGGCCTTTTCTGCCGCCGCGAGACGCGCTTGCTCAGTCTTCTTGGCCTCAGCGGCAAGGCGCTTCTCATTGGCGAGGCGCTCCGCTTCCGCTTTTCTGGCGGCTGCGAGGCGTGCCTCTTTCGCTTCCCGGTCGGCACGGGCTTGCGCCTCGAGCTTTGCCTCAGCCTCAGCCTGAGCTTTCTTCTCGGAAGCGATCTTTGCCATTTCGGCTTCGCGTGCGGCGCGGGCCTTGGCCTTCTCGACCGCCGCCGCGGCTTCCTCGGCCTGTGCGCGCGCCTTTTCGTCGGCTGCTAATCGTGCTTCTCTAGCTTCCCGGTTGACACGGACTTGCGCCTCGAACTTTGCCTCAGCTTCAGCCTCAGCTTGGGCTTTCTTCTCCGCAGCGATCTTGGCCTTCTCAGCTTCGCGTGCGGCGCGGGCTTTGGCCTTCTCGGATGCTGCCGCAATCTCGGCGGCCTGTGCGCGGGCCTTTTCTTCAGCTGCGAGGCGTACTTCTTCCTTAGCCTTCGCCTCTGAATCGGCCCGGCTCTTCTCGGCCGCTTGAATACGGGCACGCTCTGCCTCGCGGGCTGTCTTCTGCTCAGAATCCTGTGCCGCCTCCGCCCTGTGATCCGCTTCGACGCGGGCTTCGGTCTCTTTCTTGGCCCGCCGTTCGGCATCGACGCGGGCCGCGCGCTCGCCGGCGACGGCGCGCGTGGCCTCGGCGCGGGCCGTCGCGGCGGCCTCCGCCATGCGCTGGGTTTCAAGGCGGGCCTTGGCAATCTGCCCGTCGGTCACTGCCATTTCGGACGCCGTGGGCATGATTGTAGCCGTGAGGAAAATCAGCAGGTCCAGCTTGTCGTTGTCCCGCGTTTCGCGGCGGAACAGCCTTCCCAGCAGGGGAATGCTCCCCAGGAACGGCGTCTTGAGCTGCGTGCTGGCGTCGCGCTTCTTAAGCAGGCCGCCGATGACCACCGTGGCCCCGCTCTGGAGAATAATCTGCGTTTCCGCCTCGCGCGTGGACAGGATCGGGTAGCGGGTTTGCGGCATGCTCTGGCCCGAGACCACCACGCCGCTCTCCGTCCCGATCTGGTCCGTGACGGCGGGGTGCACGATCATGCTGATATTGTTCTCCCCGCACACCTGCGGCACAACGTTAAGCTGGATTCCGATGTCCTCGTAGTATTGAAGCGAGGTGGAGACCGTCGAGCCGCCCGTGGTGCCGCTGACGTCGGACTGAATAATCGGGAACTTCGTGCCGACCTTGATGGTCGCCTCCTGATTGTTCATCGTGAGCACGCGCGGCGCGGAGAGGATGTTCAGCGAGTTGTCCTCCTGCAGCATGTGCATGATCAGCTCGAACTGCACGCCCGTGAGCTGCTGGAACTTCAGGGCCAGG
>CAYRKB010000050.1:0-3449 GCA_964424705.1 uncultured Victivallales bacterium | reverse complement strand
CAGGCCTGCGTTGAACGGGTTGTTGTTGTTGAGCGTGGCGCCGCTCGCGGCGCCGAAGGCCGCCGGCGAGACGGAGCCGCCCGTCATCTGCGCGCCGAGGCCGAACACGTTGCCGCCGTGTTCCCGGTTCTGCGTCTGCGGCCCGGCCGAGGTCGCCCCGTTCGCCCCCGTGCCCCACTCGAGGCCAAGGTCGCGGAGGAAGTTGGAGTTCACTTCAATAAAGCGCGCCTCGATGAGGACCTGCTGGGGCATCGTGTCGACCGAGGCGATCAGGCGGCGGATGCTGTCGAGAACGGCCTGCGTGTCCCTCACGATCACGGTCTTGCTCTTCTTCTTCTCGGGGTCGCTGATCCGCTTTCTCTTTTCGCTGCCGCCTGCGCCGCCCCCGGACGCGATGGACGAGACGGCCTGCTTCGATCCGAATTCCCAGCCGATCTCCCGCTGCGCGTACAGCACGGTGGCCGTGCCGCGGTTGGTCGACAGCTGCTTCTGGATGATTTCCAGCATGTCGGTGGCCTCGACGTACTTCAGCGCGAAGACTTCCGTCACAAGCGCAGCCTCCTGCTCCATGCTCGCAATGTCGCCGGTGTTGTTCACGACGATCGTTTCGCCGACCTGCTTGTAGCCGTACCCGTACGGCTTCAGCATGACGTCCAGGGCCTCCCGCCACGGCGTGCTGTTGAGCCGGATGGTCACGAGGTTCGTAACGCCTGAGCCGATGACCACGCTGCGGCCCGTCTGGCGCGAAAAGGCGCTAAGAACGTCCGCAATGCTGACGCCGGTCACATTGATGCTGACAAGATCCGACACAGCGGCGTCCGCACCGGAAGGCGCGGCCTGCTGAACGGTTTGAGCGGCAGGCTGCGCGGCCTGCTGAACGGCCTGCGGTGCAGGCGCGGCCTGCTGAACGGCCTGCGCTGCAGGCTCGGCCTGCTGGCCCGGCGCGTTCGGGGGCAATGCGAACCCGGACAGCCCCGCCAGAACCGCCGCCACGAACCCGGACAGCCCTGCCGGGAATACCTTGAACGATCCACTCTTGTTTCTCACGCGCGACCTCCGCTTTCTTTAGTGCCCCTACGTTCTTCGCCTAACAGCCGTTCCATCTCATTCGGACGCGGCGAGCGTCTTATGGCCGTTGCAGTGTCAATCAATTTGCGCTGGCAGAGCTGCCGCAGGCAATCGTTCATGGTGATCATTCCCTCCGCCCGCCCGGTTTGCAGCACGGAGTAGATCTGTTGAATCTGCATCTCGCGGATCAGGTTGCGAATGGCGTTGTTCACGTTCATGACTTCGTACGCCAGGACCCGCCGCGTCCCGTCCTGCGTGATCAGCAGCTGCTGCGCGATGATCCCCACCAGCACGAGCGAAAGCTGCACGTAGACCTGCTGCTGCTGGGCGGGCGGGAAGATGTCGACGATGCGATTGATAGCGTGGGTGGTGTCCTGCGTATGCAGCGTCGCCAGGATCAAGTGGCCGGTCTCGGCCAGCGTCAGGGCTAGCTGGATTGTTTCCAGGTCGCGCATTTCGCCGATCATGATCACGTCCGGAGACTGGCGGAACACGCAGCGCAGCGCGTCGTTAAACGTCAGCGCGTCCGAGAGGATCTCGCGCTGGGCCACGACGCTCTTCTTGTGCGAATGCAGGTACTCAATCGGGTCCTCGATGCAGATGATGTGCAGGCCCCGCGTTTCGTTGATGTAGTCGATCATGGCGGCCAGGGTCGTGGACTTACCCATGCCCGCGGCCCCCGTAAGCAGCACCAGGCCATGCGGCCGCGTGGCAAAATCCTTGACGATCTCCGGGAGCCCCAGCTCCTTAAACGCGGGCACAACGAACGGAATCAGGCGAATGGCCAGCCCGACCGAGTCGCGCTGGTAGTAGATGTTGATGCGGTACCGGGACTGCTTGGCGAACCCGCGCGAAAGGTCGATGCTGCGGTTCTTCTCGAAGGCCGCGGCTTGCTCATCGTTAAGAAGCGCGCGCGCCATCGCGCGGGTGGCCTCCGGGTCCAGCACCGGGGCGGACTCGAGGGGCGTGAGGCTGCCGTTGATCCGGTACTGCGGCTTTGTGCCGGCTGTCAGAATAAGGTCCGACGCCTTCATTTCCGTCATCAGCGCGAGCAGAGCGTTTAACTTTGAGGGGGCACCGCTCAGGGTCGCCGCGTTGATTGCTGACATATCACTCTCCGCCCATCAGATAGGCTACCGCCAATACATTCGCAAGATACTGAAACAGGCGTACAATGGCTATACAAAAAACATCTCACAATTTACATTCTCCCCGGCGCGTGTAAATAGTGCGAAAAGGCTAGGCCAAGCTGGAAATGAGGACTGCCTGTCTGATATGGCTCGCGCCAACTCCTTCCCCGGCAACACCATGCAGAGCAACCAGCACCTTGAGCCCAATCGTGCCATGTTGGCAGGGGTATTCGGATAACCCTTGCAGGATGCATATCAGGGAAAGGCTGAGGAACGGGGTCTAAAAACCCTAGCCAGGTGGTGGCATGAGTAGGAGCGCGCCGGCTTGTCATGGCTTGTCTGCGCCGGCGGGCGCGGCGTGGTCCTGGCTCGCGGGCTGGAACTCAAGCGATGCGCTGTTGATGCAATACCGCAGGCCCGTGGGGTGGGGGCCATCCTCGAAGACGTGCCCGAGGTGGCCTCCGCAGCGGCTGCAGAGAATCTCGGTGCGGCGCATGCCGAGGGTGGCGTCCGCCGTTTCCCCGACGGCGGCTTTTGCGGCGGGTGCGGAGAAGCTCGGCCAGCCGCAGCCCGATTCGAACTTGTCCTTTGATTCAAACAGCGTCTGGCCGCAGCCTGCGCAGCGATAGATTCCGTCCGACTTGAGATTCCAGTATTTCCCGGAGAAGGGCCTTTCTGTGCCTTTCATCCGCAGCACCCGGTACTGTTCCGGACTCAGGCTGGCTTTCCAGTCCGCTTCGCTTTTGGCGACGATGGCGTTGGTGCTCATTCCGGCGTCCTTTCCCTGTGTGAGTGCGACCGAATTCGTGCGCGCCCGGCACGCCGCCGCCGTGGCGACCGTCAAGAGCGCCAGCCAGCGTGCCGCGAACCGTTTCCTCTGCAAATCTTTCATCGCGCATGCCCCTTGTACGTCAGTATTCTCGCACGCGCCGGAGCTGTTGACAAGGAGATGCGATCCTGGCCCTGATCCGGTGATTCGAATTAACGCTGAGCAGCCCGCGTAAAGCGGGCTCTACTTGCGAATGTTTGCGGTGCCGGCTCCCTGCCGCCTTGTGCGGCAGGAGCCTGAATTTCGGCTCCTGCGCCGCAAGGGCGCAGGGAGCCCCATTCTCACCTATCGACCACTATTGAATGGCCGGGTTAGTAAAAGTGCCTTTTTAGCCCGCGTAAAGCGGGCTCTACTAAGGTTTGCGATGTTTTAGCCCGCGTAAAGCGGGCTCTACTAAGGTTTGCGGTGCCGGCTCCCTGCCG
>CAYRKB010000049.1:24160-26572 GCA_964424705.1 uncultured Victivallales bacterium | reverse complement strand
AGCTTCGCCGCATCTCCCCCGGGCGGCGATCCCCGGAACTCACATGCGCCCCGCGATCCGACCGTTCCTCCTCGAGGATCGGTCAACGAACGGCAAGCCCCCCCCTGCGCCGCAAGGGCTGTCCTTTACACACAAATCATGCATGACAAACGAGTTCGGTGCCGGAATGAATCTCGAACACTCAACGTCGAACGGAGAGAAGACCGATGACTGAAAGGCTCAGCGATCGGTTTGCCAACGGGATTCTCGCCTCCGAACTTCGACGTTGAAATGCTGTCTTTTGTTTGTCCAGGACGACTTGTGTATAAAGGGCAGCGCAAGGGCGCAGGCAGCCCCTTTCTCAGATCCATCCTCGTTTCTCGAATCTCTGCGCTTGCATCGCCCGCGCCCACGCTGCTAGCCTTCCGTCATGAAACGAATTCTTCTCTTACCCGTCTGCCTCGCGATGGCTGGCTGCGCCACGTTTGATACAGAACAGAATCAGGCGCTCGAGATGCAGACATACCAGTTTAACGGGCTGAAAGCCGATGTCTCGCGGCTGAAGGAGCAGGTCGCCGCCATCGAGCGGTCGCAGCAGGAACTCTATCGCCGGCTGGATCAGGGCGCCTCCGGGGACCGCGCTGAAGTGCAGCGGCTGAAGAGCAGCGTAGCCCAGCTGGAGCAAAGCCTGCAGGCGCTCGAGTCTGCGCGCGGCAGCGACCGCCAGGAAATCATCGACACGCTAGCCAAACGCCTTGCCGATGTGTCGAGGACCCAGGGATCATCCACCCGGGCAGCCGCATCCGCCAAGGAGCGCGGCGTCGAGCACATTGTTCAGCCCGGCCAGACCGTTTCCGAGATTGCCGCGGCGTACAAGGTGAGCACGAGCAAGATCCTGAAGGCGAACAACATCACCAACCCCAATACCGTCCGGGTTGGCCAGAAGCTGTTTATTCCGGAATAGGCAGAAGCAGCGAAATCTTCTCCGCCGCCTCCGGAGGCTTGACGGCCACTTGAATCCACCGTCCGCCGGCCGGCTCGGCGCCATCGCCCGGGAGAGAAGCCAGCTCCTCCGGCTTCTCTTTACGCGTCTCGGGGGCAGGCGCACGCGGCGCCGTCCGCAGCCGTGAATCGATCGACTTCAGGCCGCTCGCAAGCGCGGAGTTCTGCTGTTGCACCGCCGCGAGCAGCCTGCGCAATTCGGCCAGTTGATTCGACTGTCCTCCGGCGCCCGCGTCCATCCTGCTGCGAAGGGCAGCCATCGCCGCCTCCGCGCTGTCGACCTGCCTCTGCAGCCCGGTCGCATCGCCGCCAAGCGCAAACAGCTTCGCCTCCGTCTCGGCGCGGATCGCCCCGGACTGCTGCTGCACATTCGCCAGCTGTGCGTGCAGCGCAGTCATCTGCCGGTCCGAGGAATGAACGAAATATACGCCCGACAGGATCCCGGCGCCCGCCACGCACAGCAGGAGCAGAAGGAAGATTCCCGTCAGCGCCAGCATCTGCGCTCGTGTTCGCCGGCGCTCCACCTCGAGAAACTCGTGAAACGCCTGCAGCACGGGCAGAGCCTGGCCGTCCCGCGCCTGGGGCCAGCGTTCCATAAGACCCGCGTCGCGGCGCGCCGCGAGGCTGCGCACCTGGTGCTGCATGACTTGGGGCGGTACGTTCACTTGAGCTTAAGCCACGGCGGGGAACGGAACTTCGTGAAACGGGTCTGCTTCGGATCGTCTTTCGGCCGGGATGCATCCGTTTCGCCGTCCGGCTTCCCGGGCTCCGCGCCGGCGCCTTTCCAGTCCTCCAGCTCCGACTGAACCTGCGCTTCAAGTTCTGCCAGGGGCTGCGCGGCCCGTGCGCCTGCGGTGTCATCGAAGACCATCCGCCGGGGCTCGACCGCGGGGGCTTCCGCCGCGGGCAGCACAGGCTTGCGGGGCTCCGCCGCCAGGGGCGCCACGGCCTCGGCAGGCTGCGCCGCGAGGCGCGTCTCCGCCACGCGCGCCAGGGGCTCGCCAATCGTGACAGTACGACGCGGCGCGGGCTCCGCGCGCGGCGCCTGCGCGGACCTCACCGGCCCGGCGCCCGGCGCGCCGGGCTTGCGCTGCTGGACCAGCTCGCGCTGCGCCTGCTCCAGCTTCGTGGAGACCGCGCGCCAATCCTGCTGGAGCTGCTCCACGCGGCGGCTGAGCACCTGCTCCTTCTGGCGCCAGCGCGACGCTTCGTCGTCATGCATCTTCTTTTCATGCACCAGCTGCTGCTCCTTCTGGCGCAGGCTGTTCGCGGCATCCTGGGAAGTCTTCTTCAGCTGCAGGATTTCCAGCTCCTTCTGGCGGCGCTGCTCACCGTCCCCCCGCTCCTCGCCCTCCCCCTGGCGCCCACCCCGGCCGCGGCGGAGGTGCAAGTCCGCTGCGAGGGCACCCTGCTGGAGGCCCGCGGCAGCGC
>CAYRKB010000049.1:23640-24150 GCA_964424705.1 uncultured Victivallales bacterium | reverse complement strand
GCTTCGCTCTCCTGGCGCAGCTGCTCGATCTGCTGCTGCAGATCCTCCGCCTTGAGACGGCTGCGCTCCTGCTCATCTTCCCATGTGATGCGCTGCTGCTCGAGGTCCTGCGTTCCCTGTTCGAACTGCCGGCGCAGCGACTCCTGCTCCTGCCGCAGCTGCTCGATCTGCTGGCGGGAGTCCTCCTCCCTCTCCTGGGCTCGCTTGCGCTCCTCCTCGAGCGTGATCCCGGACTGCTCCAGGTCCTGCGTGGACTGTTCGAGCTTGAGCGTCGCCTGAAGGAAGGACTCCTGCATCTGCTCAAGGCGGGCCAGGAGATCCTCGCGCTCGTGGTGAAGCTCGACGGCCCGCAACCAGTTCCGGTCGGTCACCCCCGCCTGCTCCAGCAGCTCGCGGCTGCGCACAGGATGCGCCACCCACTCCGGTCCCTGCGTCAACTCGGGGCGATCCAGAATGGAGAGGTTCATCGTCAGAGCAACCTTGGCGGCCAGCTCGATCTCGCTTTCCGAC
>CAYRKB010000049.1:0-23630 GCA_964424705.1 uncultured Victivallales bacterium | reverse complement strand
GTGGTGAAGCCGGCCCTCCAGGTCCTCAAAGGAGCCCTTCTCCTGCGCCATCTCCTCCTGCAGAAGCCGGGCGCGATCCTCGGCGTCCCGCAGACGCTTCTCGCTCTGCTCCAGAGTCTCCTCCAGATGCTTTCGCGCGGCCGACTCCTGCTCGAGCTGCGTCCGGCGGGCCAGCGCCTCCGCCTCGCGGTCCGCCAGATCTTTGCGCGCTTCCTCCACAAGCTTCTGGAGCTGCGTCAAATCCTGCTCCCGGCTGCGGCGCAGCTTCTGCTCTTCCTGCACCGCCTTGCGCAGGCGTTCCAGCTCCTCCAGCTTCTGCTGGGTGCGGACCCGCTCGCTCGTCGTCTTCCGCTGGATCGTCTGCAGCTCGGTGGACGCCTCGCGGTGCTTCTCCTGCAGGTCCTGCAGCAGCTTCTGGTAGTCCGCCGCCCGGGAATCGGATTCCTTCTCCAGCTCCTCGTGCAGCTTCTGCAGTTCCGCCAGCTCCTGCTCGCGCTTGCGCAGCGCCGCCGCTGCGCTCTCTCGCAGCGTGCTCTCGCGCTCCAGTTTCTGGCTCATCTCCTGCAGATCGCGGCCCAGCTCCCCGCTCTGCGCCCGGAGCCGGGAATCGGCCTGTGCGAGCTGCTCGCGTAATCCGTCGCGCTCTGCGCGCGTCCTGTCGAGATCGGCGCGCGACTGCTGCAGCGCTGCATCCGCCGCTTCCATCCGGCGGCCGAGAGCGTCCAACCGGTCGGCCAGCGCCTGTTCGCGCTCCCGGGTAGAGGTCTCCAGCGTTACACGCAGGGCCTTCTGCTGCTCCGTCGCGCTGCGCAGCGCGGCCAGCGAGGCGTCCGACTCCTCGCAGCGCCGCTCCAGGCGCTGCAGATCATCGCGCAGCGCGCTCTCCCGCCCCTGCGCCCCGGCCTTGAAATCTTCGAGCAGGCCGGAGACTCGCAGCGTCTCCTCTTTCGAAGCATCCGCCGCTTGCGCGGCTTCGGCCACCGACCGGCGCAGCTCTTCCGCCTGCTGTTCCAGCGAAATCTTTTCGCCCCGCACCGAGTCCAGCTGGGTTGCGAGACCGGACTCCTGCTGGGAGGCATCCCACTCCAGCTGGTCCACGCGCGCCGCAGCGCTGTTGAGCGCGGTCTGGAGCTGATCCGTCCGCCCGGCCAGCTCCTGTTCGCGGGCGCGCCACTCGGCGCCGGCCTGCTCGGAGACCTCGAGCTGGTGGCGCAGCTCCTCGTCCTTGTGCAGCGCATCCGCAGCTGCGTCGTCGCGCAGCTTTGTAATTTCCTCAAGCTGCAGCTGGCAATCGCCCAGCCGCTTCATGGCGGAGCGGTGATCATCCTGCACGTGGTCCAGGCGCCCGGCGAGCTCCTCTTCGGCCTTTCGGCCGCGCTCCTTGGCCTCGTCGACCAGCTGGCGCTGGCGCTCCAGCTCCTGCTCGGCCGCCTGCAGACGCGCCCGGGCCGCATGGCTTTCGCCCTGCAGCTGCTGGACCTGCTGAAGCAGCGAGCGCTCGCCCTGATCCTTGTCTTGCACGGCCTCGGCGGCGCGGGTCTTCTCGCGGCCGAGCTCCTCTTCCAGCTCCTGCGCCCTGATAAGAGCCGCCTTGCGGCGCTCGAACAGCTCGCGCTGGCGATCCAGGTCGGAGCCCACAAGATCACGGATGCCCTGGATGCGCTGCAGGCCGGCGCGCTCCCGTTTCTCGGCGGCGCGCTGCAGGGCCTCCATCAGCTCGCGGCCCGACTGCAGGTCCCTCTCCACCTTATCGGATTCCTCGATCAGGAGGTGCTTGACCAGCTCGGTGTGCTCGTGCTGCTGCCGCTCGGCCGCCTGCTTCTGCTTCAGGAGCTGATCCGCGCGCTCCTTCTCGGACGCGAGCTCCTGCCCGGCCTGCGCCAGGGCCGTCCCCGCGGACTCCATCTGCCGGCGAAGGGCCTCGATTTGCTGCACAAGTTCCGCCGCCGTCGCCTGGCTCCTTGCCTCCGTCGCCTGCGCGGAGGCGATGTTCCTCGCCAGCTCGGAGCGCGCTGCAACCAGCTCCGCCTCGGCTGACTCAGCCCGCTGCATAACATCCGCCAGGCGTCGGTCAAGCTCCGCGATGCGGCGCGCCGCCTCGTCGGCATCCTTCCGGCGCGCTTCGCCTTCCGCTTGTAACGCCCGGTCCGCCGCATCCAGCAAATTCCTCGCCTCGGCCTCGGCCGACTGCAGCCGCGCGACCTCCCCGGCCAGGCCCGCTTCCCGCGCGCGGCTGTCGGACGCCGCCTGCTCATGATTCCTGCGGGTGGCATGCAGCTCGCGGCTGGTCTTCTCCAACTCGACGCCACCTGCTTCCACGAGCGACTGCAGCTCGACCACGCGCGCCTGTGCGGCGGCGGCGGACGCCTGGTGCGCCGCCTCCGACTCCGCCGCAGATCTTTGAGCCCGGTCGAGCTCGGCGGTCAGCTGGGCAAGCGAAAGCCGCGTTTCCGAAACTTCCCGCTCCAGCTCCCCTGCCCGCGCGGACAGCCCCGCGATGCGCTCTTCCGAGCCGCCGCGTTCCTGGCCGCGCGCCTCGCGCTCCGCCGTCAAAGCCTGGCGCACCTCGTCCAGCTGTCCCGCCAGCTCCGCCTCGCGCACAGCCGCCTCGGTCAGCTGCCGGTCCAGTTCCTGCTGCCGGGCCGCGGCCTGTTCGCGAAGCCCGGCGAGCTGCGACTGCTCCGCCTGCAGCTCGCCGCGCACCCGTTCGAGGTTCGCCGCGGCTGAGTCAAGCGCCGCCTGCAGGGCCGCCGCGCGCGAGGAAAGATCCTGCTCCGCGCGACTGCGTTTCGACTCGAGGTCCGCGGCCTCCCGGCGGGCGCCCTCTAAATCATCTGCGCTGCGGCGGGCTTCGTCGTTCGCCCGCGCCACGGCCTGCTCCAGGGCCTCCACGCGCGCGCCAGACTCGCGGCGGCCGGATTCCAGCTCCCGGCACGTCGCGGCCAGGCTCGCGCGCTCCTGCTCCAGCTCGCTCCGCGCATGGGCGAGCAGTTCCGAAGTTTGAGCAAAACCGGCGCGCACCCGCTCCAGTTCGGCCCCCAGGGCATCCTGCCGCGCGGCCGCCTCGCCGTTGCGCGCGGCCGCCTCGGCCTGCGCCGCCTGCCAATCGCGGCGGGCCTGTTCCATCCCGGCCTCGGCGCTCGCCAGCGCGGCACGCAGGGACTCAACCTGGCCGCCCAGCTCCCTTTCCTTCGCCGCCGCCTTCAGCAGGTCCGCGCGCAGGCCCTCGCACTCGGCCTTGTAACGGGCCTCGGTGTCGAGAAACTGCACGCTCAGCTGGCGGCCCTCCGCGGCGTGCGCCTGGAGCCGCTGCTCCAGCTCTGCGCAGCGCGCGGCGGCAGCCTGAGCCTCGCGCTGCGAGGACTCAACCTGCTGCCTCAGCGCGGCCTCGCGCCGCTCGACATCCGCCAGCTCTTCGCCGTGGCGAACCTTCTCTTCCTCCAGCTCGGTGCCCGCCGACTTCACGGCTGCGGTGGCCTTGTCCGCCCGCGCCTCAAGCTCATGCATCTGCGCCTCGAGCGCGCTGACGCGGGCCTGCGCCTGCTCCGCAAGCGCGCGCGTCTCGCCGGACTGCTTCTCCAATTCCTCCTCGGCGAGGTGCAGCCGGGAGGAGGCGTTCTCCGCCAGCCAGCCGAGCTGCTCAACCTTCTGCGTCAGCTCCTGCTCCCGCTTCGTGACTTCAGTCTGCGAGTCCTTGTGGCGCGACTTCTCGCTCTCCAGCTCATGGCGGGCCGCTTCAAGCTGCGCCGTCGAGTCGGCGGCGCGCTTCTTGAGCGCGTCGAGCTGCCTCTGCGTTTCCTCGTCGCGCTGGCGGGCCTGGGCGGCCAGCTGCTGCTGCGCCGCCGTCTGGACGGTGAGGCCCTCCTGCAGCTTCGCCGCCTGGGCGCGGGCTTCCTCTGCATCCGCCGAGAGCATGGCCATCCGCGACTTCAGCTCCGCGTCGTACTGCGTCCGGTCGGATTGACGCTTGCGGTCCTGCTCCAGCTCCGCCCTGGCCTGCGCGAACTCGGCGCGCACCTGCTGCAGCTCTGCCTGCGCATCCTGGAGAGACTTGCCTGCCGCGGCGGCCTGCTGGCGCTGGGCGGCCAGCTCTTCGCGAAGCCGCGCCTCCTGCGCCTGCGCCTGCTTCTGAAGCGCCTCGTGGGCGGCCGAGATGCTCTTGAGCGAGTCCTCGGCCTGCGCCAGGCGGGCGGAGGCAGCCGACGCTTGATTCATCAGGTCCTTCGCCTTCTGCAACTCCAGCGCCTTCGCAGCAGGAACCTGTTCTGCCACCTTCTGAAACGACTTGGCCTCCTGCCTGGCCTGCGACTGGGACTCCTCGGCCTTCTTGAGCTCCTCGGCCATCCGGGCCTTCTGCCGATCGAGGTCCTCGAGGCGGGTCTTCAGCGCGGCGGCTTCGGCTTCGCTCTTCTGGCGGGACTGCTCGATGCGACGCGATTCTTCTTCAAACTGTTTCCGGGTCTTCTCAAGCTCCTGTGCGCCAGCCTTGAGACTCTTCTCCAGCTCCATCACGCGACGGGCCAGCGTCTCCGTCTTCTCGTCGTGCAGAGCCTTCTCTTCCTTCAGCTGCACGCGCAGCGCGTCCTCGGCGTCGGACCCGGTCGTCTGCGCCGCATCCGGCGCGCCTGCGAGGATATCCTTCTGCCTGGCTGCAACCGTCGTCTTCTCCCCGGTCGCCCGGTTCTGCAGCACGGCGTCGGGAGAGATGGTCCCCTCCTTGACCAGGTCGGCCAGCGCATAAATATTCAGGGGGCCGTACGTCTCGCCGGGCGCCAGCTCCACGTCCCAGACCAGCTCCAGCTCCGCAACGGTCTCCGCGGCGACCCAGCTCTTGCCGTCGGCCGACACCAGGCTCCCGGGCGCAACGCGGCCCTGCTTCGCCCACGCAGCCAGGCCGGCGGTTGTGACCGGCCCGAACACGGACCCGTCATCGATTTTCATCTGCCATTTTACGTCGGGCGAGGCCGGCGCGAACGAATCCATCAGCTTGGACATAGCGAGCCCTCGTTGCGGTCGAATGAACCCCCCGATTCCCCCATGGTGAAGGCGATCGGAAAGGGCATCGTGTAGCAGATCGGGCATGCCATCGTCAAGAACGGCAGCGTCGGGAACCGCATGTTTCCGCGGCGGCGTCGATATTCGAGAGCGAGTTCGGCGGCGGCATCCTGACGCCGGCCTGCGGTCTGATTTGCACGTCCCGGCATTTTCCAGACGAAGGCCGCACCGCGCTGGATCTGTTCGACACGTTCGAGACCGAAAGCTGCCGAGTTCAGAGCCCCTGGAGGCACATGCGAATGACACCCAGAAACTCTTCAGTGTCTATTGGCTTCTGGACAGCATGATTCGCGCCTAATGTTGTGGCGAGTTCCAAATACCGTTCCGCATTCATTATCTTCCCGCCACCGGACATGGATATGATCGGGATCGTTTTGCTTGTTCTACGTATATCCCTTATCGTCTCAATGCCGTCCCTGTCCGGCATCACAATGTCGGCGACAACCAGGTCAAACGGCTTTGCTGCAAAGAGCTTCATTCCGAGAGAGCCATCCCGGGCCGATTCAGCTTCATAGCCGGCTTCCGTCAGCAATTGCACGAGCATCTCGTTGACAATCTCATCGTCATCAATCACCAGGATTCTCTTCATCTATACCTCTCTCTTTCTGTTGTCCATGATCCTTCGGATTAATGTACTGATGTCATGAATCTCATATGGTTTCAACACAACCTGGCGGACACCACTCTCCCGTGCCGTCTCGGGATTTATGGTGCTGCTGAATCCGGTGCAAAGGATAACGGGAAGATCTGTCCTGTATTTCAAAGCTTCTTGCGCCAGCTCAATTCCGGTCAATCCCGGCATCGCCTGATCCGTGATGAGGATGTCAATTTCGGATTTATGACTTCTTATGAACTCCAGCGCATCTCTGCCATTGGACATGCAGGTCACTTTGTACCCCAAATAGGCAAGTTCGCTCCCGGCCATATCCAGGAGCATTTGTTCATCGTCAACGAAAAGCACCCGCTCAGCGCCCTCACAACCGGGCTTCACCTCTCCGGCCTGAGCGACAGCCGCCGGGCCCTCGGCAACCGGCAAGTAGATCGTGAACGTCGTCCCCTTTCCAACGACACTTGCGACACGGATGTTTCCGCCACTTGACTGGACCACGCCAAGAGCGACGCTCAGCCCCATCCCCGTCCCCTCTCCCACGCTTTTCGTTGTAAAGAACGGTTCAAAGGCTCTGGAAAGCACGGCGGCGTCCATGCCGCAGCCAGTATCGGTCACTTCGATCACCGAGTATTCGCCCGCCCCCACATCGCCAGTCTGGAGATGTTCCAGCTGATCGAGGCATTCCGCATGGAGCCGGACCGTTAGCGTTCCTTTTTTTCCCATTGCGTGAACAGCATTGGCAACGAGGTTCAGAATGACCTCATGTATCTTTGTGGCATCTGCCAACACGGGTTTTACATCCGGCTGCAGGTCAGCGGTTATCCCTACGGATGAAGGAATCGAGGCCTTCAGCAAATCCAGCACTTCCGTCACAATCGGCTTCAGGTCGATGACCGCCTTCTCTTGCACGCTTTGCCTGCTGAATAAAAGTATCTGCTGCGTCAGATGCTTTGCCCTGTAGGAGGCAGCGAGAATCCGGGCCAGATTGTTCTCCAGAACTGGGTTGCCTTTCGCATGCCGCTTCGACATTGAGGTAAATCCGATGATGCCCGTCAGTATATTGTTGAAGTCGTGCGCAATTCCTCCGGCCAGCTGGCCGATGGCCTCCATTTTTTCGGATTGCAGGAGAAGCTTTTCGACTTGAACAACTCTTGCCTCACCCCGCTTGCGCTCGGTGATATCCCGAACAGTTCCGATCATCCTGGCCGGCTGTCCAGCATCATCAAAGATAATCTCGGCCATTTCATGCACTGTGCGCATCTGTCCATCCGGGCGAATTATGCGATGCTCTACGTCAAACGGCTTTCCTTCATACCATGCAGCCTGCGTAGTTGCGTTCATCGTGGGCCTGTCGTCGGGGTGAACACATTCGAAGAAGGCCTCCATCGTTGGGGAGAACTCACCCTTCCTGAACCCGAACATCCGGAACGACTCGTCCGACCACGTCAGGACATGGCTCCCGACGTCCAGCTCCCAGCTGCCGACGTGAGCGATGCGCTGGGATTCCGCAAGCCTTGCCTCGCTCTCCTTCAGCGCCACCTCCGCCAGCCTGCGTGCGGTGATGTTGCTCACGCTTCCGATC
This sequence comes from uncultured Victivallales bacterium, assembly GCA_964424705.1. Lineage (GTDB taxonomy): Bacteria > Verrucomicrobiota > Kiritimatiellia > UBA8416 > CAYRKB01 > CAYRKB01. The sequence continues at coordinate 16,383 of CAYRKB010000049.1, read as the reverse complement.
ATCGCGACGGGCGCCCCCTGCGCCTCTCGCATGACAACGAACTCATCGTGCAGCCAAATATATTGTCCATCGGCTTTGTGCTTGAAACGATATTCCACCTGGCAGCAGGAAGTGGATGAAGAGGAAAGGGCTTCGGTCACGACACGCTGGACTTCCGGCTCATCATCGGGATGCATAAGCTCGGCTACCGCTTCGACGGACAGGTGCTTCATCTCTTCCGGTGTGTAGCCGGAGATGCGCTCCCACACAGGACTCAGATACTCATAGACACCGGCTTTCAGGTTGCGTTTATACGATGCGGCCAGCGAGTTCTCCAGCACCTCACGGAATCGCGCTTCGCTTTCTTTCAAGATGGCTTCCGCCCGCTTGCGCTCACTGATGTCGCGCACGAGCATGGAAATAGTTCGACCCGCTCCTTCCGGCGCGCCGACAGGACTGATCCGCGCCATGAACCAGCGGTGCCCGCCAATAACCTTCAGCGGGTATTCAATATCCTCACATCGGCCGCTCGCTAGCACCCTCTTGAACGCTTCAAGAAACGGGGCAGCCACCTCCTCGCCTAACACATCGGGAACGCGTCGGCCCACCATCTCAGCCCTGGGCTTGGCCAGCAGGCTTTCATTGGCCGCCCACACATTGAGAAAGGTCCCCTGCTCGTCGACCTCAAACACAATGTCATCCAACGACCCTACCAGGGCGCGCATTTGACGCTCGCTCTGAGCCAGCAGATGCTCGGCCCACTTGCGCTCGGCAATGTCGTGGATGATCGAAAACAGGATGGCTTTTCCTTTGACGGTGATTGGCGACGAATACACTTCAACAGGGCGCACTTCCCCGCTCGCGAGGCGGTGCGTAAAGAGAAAGGTGTTGATTCCTTGACTTACTGCCTGTCTGCGCAGCTCGGCGACCTCTTCAGGCGGCTTCGTGTTGAGATCCTGAACCTTCATTTGCTTCAGTGTTTCGAGAGAGTACCCATAGTAGGTCTGGGCACTCTGGTTGGCAGCGAGAATCGCGCCCGAGTCCGGTTCGATCAGCAGCATGATCCCGCTGTGTCGCTCGAACATCTGCCGGAACTGTTCTTCACTCTCCCGCAGGACCAGCTCGCTTTTTCTGCGCTCGGTCATGTCCTTAACGATGGAACGGGTCCGGACGAATGTTCCATCGGCATCATAGACGACGTTTCCGTCTAGCGAGGCCGGGACAATGCCTCCATCTCTGCGGACGATATCGATCTCCAGCTCCTTGATCCAACCCCGGGCTTTATAGCGCGGGAATTGTTCTTCGTAGGACTGCCGGCTGGACGGAGTCAGCAGATCGCGGAAAAATTTGACACCCACGAGCTCTTCGCGCCTGTACCCCAGCCAGTCCAACTCGGCCTGGTTCATCATGACGATGAGCCCGTCTTCATTCACGGAGTGATAGCCGATCGGGGCGTTGTTATACAGATCCCGCGCCTCGGCGGCGCGCTCCTGCACGCTTTCTTCCAGTGAGCGGTTCATCTCCAGCAGTTTGTCATGCGCGGCCTTGAGCGCGCAGTTTGCCTTGGCCGCTTCGCGCTGGCTGTTGACCAGTTCATTGTTCAGCCGGCTGATTTCCTCGTGCAAGCGGCTGGCTACGTCACTGCCCGGCTCTGCCTTATCTTTCAAGACAGCGCGCAGCGGGCTGGTCTGTTCATTGTTGTTGCTCATATGGCCATACCTTCCACGACGTGCAACGCTTGCTGTGCGTCACGGGCAAATCCATCCGCGCCGACAGACTTCCAAAGCTTAGGAGCTATGTTGAAAGGATACCCGCCCACCAATACGTTCGTAGACATATCTTTCTCCAAAGCATTTCCGCCTCATTATATCCGCGAACTGCTCGCTGTCCAGCGCGGGGCCCGCTTCAACCGCGGGGAATAGCCAGTCCTGTCAGCAGCCGGAGCAGGCCGCGCGGCTTGGATTCGATGGGCTTGTTCAGGATGGTTGACCGGCCGGCTTTGTGGCCGGCGCTGTGGGCGTGCCGGTCGATGCGCCGGCCGCGCCGTCCAATGCTGCGCAAGCGCGGATAGCGCTCTTTCAAGTACGCGCTGAGGCGCACGTCGGCCGCCTTGACCAGCGCCGAGGACGGCCGGTCCGCGGATTCCTCCGCCTTGTCGCGCGCCGCGAGCTTCTCCCGAAAGCCTTCCACCAGCCCGAGGGCAAAGTCGGCCCTCTGCAGTTTCCCCAGCGCCCTGCCCGCCTTGTACAAGGCCCACTGCTCGTCGATCGCGCGGTTCAGGAAGGCATGCACGTGGTCCGCCATCTTCACGTTCTCGACCGTGCCGCTGATCTCGAGCACGCGGCCGAGCTTCCCGGCCCCGAGGCTGAACATCTGGATCCACACGCTTTCCACGAAATAGAAGTCGCGCAGCAGCGCGGCCAGCGCATACCGGTCGGCGGGCTGCCGCCCCGCCGCCTCGCCGATGCTGATGCTGCAGTACGCCTGCGCCCCGTGCCCCGCGGAGGGATCGACGTTGTGCCTGGCCATGAGCTCGTGCGCCTTCATCATCGCCACTTCCGCCTCGTGCCGGTTCGCGCTCTGCGCCATCGCGAGGAGCTTGTGGACCCGCGCCATGGCGCGATCGGACTCCCCCTCCCCCTCGCAGGCCAGGCGCTCATACAGGGAAGGGTATGACGCCGACGCCTTCGGGTCGGCCCCGATCATGCGGCAGGCCTCGTGGAACCGATTGGAGTGCGGCGTCGCGTCCCCGCCCAGGACCTCGTCGGCGACCTGGTGCGCCATCTCGTGCAGCAGCACCTCGCGGATGGATTTCCAGGGATGCTCGAAGGCCAGCTTCCGGCTCAGGACAATGTTCTTATGGCGCCCCTCCCACAGGCCCCAGGCGCTGGCCATATCCCTGAGCTCGAACCCGGGCTGCGCCAGGTGCTTGCGGTATCCGCCGGACAGGCGCGCGTGCGCGATCCGCCACTCCGCGGCAAGCCCGAGCAGGATTCTGCGCTCCAGGTCGTCCATCGGCCGGAAACTATCGGGTTGCTTTCCCCCCTGCAAGAGTGATTTCATCCCCCCGCGAGCCGGGCCCGCAGCGGCCGACGCAGGTGTCGTCCCGGATCTTCAACGCGGAGGCATGCATGACCAGCAGAGAAAGAATTCGTAAGGCCCTGAACCACCAGACGCCGGACCGGGTCGCCGTGGATTTCGGCAGCAACGCCGTGACGGGAATGCACGTCACCTGCGTCGCCCAGCTCCGGGATCACTTCGGCCTGGAGAAGCGCCCGGTGAAAGTGTGCGAGCCGTACCAGATGCTCGGCGCCATCGAGGATGACCTCAAGGAAGCACTCGGCGTAGACACCGATGCGCTCGCCGCGCCCAATACGATCTTTGGATTCCGGAACGAAGAATGGACGCCGTTCCGCGCGCCGTGGGGCCAGGAGCTGCTTGTTTCCCGGCATTTCAAGACGACCAAGGACCAGAACGGGGACCTCCTTCTCTATCCCCAGGGCGACACCGAGGCCCCGCCCAGCGGGCGCATGCCAAGGAGCGGCTATTTCTTCGACACGATCATCCGGCAGGTGCCGATCGACGAGGACCACCTCAACTACGAAGACAACATGGAGGAGTTCCAGCCCATCTCCGATTCGGATCTCGAATACTACCGCACCGAGGCCCGGCGGCTGGCCAACTCGCCCCGCGCCGTCGTCAGCGGCGTCGGCGGCACCGCGTTCGGGGACATCGCGCTCGTTCCCGCCCCGTTCCTGAAGCGCCCCAAGGGCATCCGCGACGTCGCGGAGTGGTATATCTCCACCGTGGCGCGGCGGGACTACGTGCACGAGCTGTTCGACCACCAGTGCGAGGTCGCGCTCCAGAACCTGCAGAAGGTGTACGCGGCCGTCGGGAACGTCATCGACGTTCTCTTCGTCTGCGGGACGGACTTCGGCACGCAGACGTCCAGCTTCTGCTCGACCGAGACCTACGAAGAGCTCTATGCGCCGTACTACAAGAAGGTCAACCAGTGGGTCCACAAGCACACGACGTGGAAGACCTTCAAGCACTCGTGCGGCGCGGTCGCCCAGTTCGTGCCGCATTTCATCAGCTCCGGGTTCGACATTGTCAACCCCGTCCAGTTCTCCGCGGCCGGCATGGATCCCGCGGCCCTGAAAAAGGCGTGCGGCGACAGGATCACGTTCTGGGGCGGCGGCGTTGACACCCAGAAAACGCTCCCGTTCGGCACGCCGGAGAGCGTGCGCGCGGAGGTGCTGCAGCGCTGCGAAGTGCTGTCGCCCGGCGGCGGATTCATCTTCAACGCCGTTCACAACGTGCAAGCCGGGACCCCGGTCCGGAACATCGCGGCGATGATCGCCGCCGTGAAGGAGTTCAATGGCCGATAGAGCCGAGCAGTTCTCGCCCGGCGAGATTTGGCCGGATGACCGCGGAGTGCACATCAACGCCCACGGCGGCGGCATTCTCTTTCACCGCGGCGCATTCTACTGGTTCGGGGAGCACAAGATCGCCGGGGAGGCAGGCAACCAGGCCCACGTGGGGGTGCACTGCTACACCTCCACGGACCTCTACAACTGGAAGGACGCCGGCATTGCCCTTCCCGTGGCGAGCGACCCGCAGAGCGACATCACGGCCGGCTGCGTCATCGAGCGGCCGAAGGTGATCTTCAACCGGAAGACCAACCGCTTCGTCATGTGGTTCCACCTCGAGCTCAAAGGGCAGCACTACAAGGCGTCCCGCGCGGGCGTCGCGGTGGCGGACAAGCCCGCCGGGCCGTACACGTTCCTCCGGTCCTTCCGCCCCAACGCCGGCCGCTGGCCCGTCCATGTGACCCCGGCCCAGCGGGAGGCCCTCCGCGATGAGGCCCTGATGGCCCGCATGAAGGCCCTGGATTTGCGCGGCGATGAGAACCCCGACACGCCGGCCTACCCGATCCTCACGCGCGATTTTGCCGGGGGGCAGATGGCGCGCGACATGACGCTGTTCGTCGATGACGACGGCAAGGCGTATCACGTCTACGCGTCCGAAGAGAACAGCACGCTGCACATCTCGCTGCTCAGCGACGACTACCTGGCCCCGGCCGGGAAATACGTGAGGGTGTTCGAGAACCGCTGGCACGAGGCGCCCGCCCTGTGCAAGCACGCGGGGCGATATTGGCTGATCGCCTCCGGCTGCACCTGCTGGGATCCCAACGCGGCCCGCTCCGCCGTGGCGGACTCCATCTGGGGCCCGTGGACGGAGCTCGGCAACCCGGCCACGGGGATCAACCCGGAAAACGGCATGGGCCCCGAAAAGACGTTCGGCGGGCAGAGCACCTTCATTCTTCCGGTTCCGGGAATCGAGGGCGCCTGTATCGCGATGTTTGACCTGTGGCGCCCCGCCAACGCAATCGACGGGCGATACCTGTGGCTGCCGATGGTCTTTGGCAAAGACCGGTTCACCATTCCCTGGACGAGCCCCTGGAACGTGGGATTTTTCAGTCCGTGAGCAAGCGGAGAACAACGCGATGAGACTCTGGTACAAGGCCCCTGCAAGTGATTGGATGGACGGTTTGCCGATAGGCAACGGACGGCTCGCGGCCATGGTGCTGGGGACCCACAAACGCGAGCGCATCGCCCTGAATCATGAATGGCTCTGGAGAGGCTGCAACCGCAGCCGCGACACGCAGCCCTGCAGCCACCTTCTCCCCGAAGTCCGCCGCCTGCTGCTGGGCGGCGCATACGACGAAGGAACCCGCGCCGCCAATGAGGCTTTTGGCGGCCCCGGCGGCATCAAGGGCGGCAACCGCGTGGACCCGTATCAGCCCGCGGGCGACCTGTACATCGAGTTCTGCCATGGCCCCGCATACCACTACACGCGCGCGCTGGACCTGGATACGGCCGTCGCGACCGTGTCCTACGAGGCCGGCCCGAAGAACACGCGCACCTACATGGCCCACCTTGTCGAAGACCAGATTCTCGTGCGCGTGGAACTGGGCGGGACGCCCTTTGACTGCGTGGCCTGGCTTGACAGGAATCACACACCGGACTGCGAGCTGACCTTTGAAACCGGCGCGGACCTGATCACGATGGATGGCAGCATCCGCGGCGGCGTAGACTTCCGCGTGCAGGCCGGCCTTTGGCACAAAGGCGGAGAGGCAACGGTCATCGAGGGCCGGAAGCTGCTGCTGCATGCCGTCACTGAGGTGGTCTTTGCCATCGACATCGGCGTTTCGGCCAATGGCAAGAAGGCGAAAGAGGAGTGCAAGGCGAGAAAGCTGGGGGCCTCGGTTGACTGGGATGCCCTCGTCACATCGCACGTCGCGGAACACCGCAGGCACTTCGGGAGCATGAGCCTTGACATGCAGATCGAGGAACCGGCGGCGCCGACGGACGAGCGCCTCCGGCGCCTGCGCGCGGGAGAGCCGGATCCGCATCTGGCGCTGCTGTATTTTCACTACGGCCGCTACCTTCTGTGCGCGTCCTCCGCCCTCGGGACCCTTCCGGCGAACCTGCAGGGCAAGTGGAACGAGGACATGTTCCCGCCCTGGGAGAGCGACTACCACCACGATATCAACCTGCAGATGTGCTACTGGATCGCCGAGCCGGCGGGCATGCACCGCTACGCCGAGGCGCTCCTGCAGCACATTGAGCGGTTCGTGCCGCACGCCCGCAAGGCCGCCATGGATCTCTACGGCTGCCGGGGCGTCTGGTTCCCCATCCAGACCGACGCGTGGGGCCTCGCCACGCCGGAGTCCTGCGGCTGGGCCGTCTGGGTCGGCGCCGCGCCCTGGCTGGCACAGCACGTCTGGTGGCACTACGAGTTCGCGCCCGACGCCGACTTCCTGCGCCGCCGCGCGTACCCGTTCTTCAAGGAAGTGGCGGCGTTCTTCGAGGACTACCTCGTCGCGGATGAAAAAGGCGTGCTGCAGATCGTTCCCTCGCAGTCCCCGGAGAACCGCTTTGTCGGCGGCGGCGAGCTGCCGGTGAGCCTGGGCGTCTCCGCAACCATGGACGTCGTCCTCGTCCGGGAGGCGCTGCGCTACGCCATTCGTTCGGCCGAAATCCTGGGGGTTGACCCGGAGAAGCGGCGGCAGTGGCAGGCCATGGCGGACCGGCTGCCGCCGCTGCGCATCGGCCGCCACGGCCAGCTCCAGGAATGGAACGAGGATTTCGAGGAAGTCGAGCCCTCGCATCGCCACGTCTCCCATCTGATCGGGCTCTTTCCGGGCGACCTGCTGAGCCGGGACAAGACCCCGGAGCTGTGGCGCGCGGCGGAAGTCTCCCTCCAACGCCGGCTGGCGGCGGGCGGCGGGCATACCGGCTGGAGCCGCGCGTGGACCGCCTGCCTCTTTGCGCGGCTGGGCCGCCCCGCGGAGGCCTGGGACCACCTCACCCACCTGCTTACGGACTTCGCGACCGACACGCTCCTCGACCTCCATCCGCCCCGCATCTTCCAGATCGACGGGAACCTGGGCGGCGCGGCGGCGGTGCTCGAAATGCTGCTGCAGAGCGAGGGCGGAGAGCTGCACTTCCTGCCGGCCTTGCCGGCTGCCTGGCCGAGCGGGCGCGCGGCGGGCCTGCGGGCGCGCGGCGGCTTCACGGTGGGGCTGGAATGGGCGGCGGGCAGGCTGGCGTGCGCTTCGGTCAAAGGCTGCGCTGCCGGGCCCTGCGTGATAGTCCATGCGCCGGAGCATTTCCGGGTCACAGACCAGGCCGGCCGGCACGTGACCGTCCGCCGCACGGGCCACCGCCTCGCCTTCGATCTGGAACCGGGGAGCGTCTACCAGCTCAAGGGCTGCTGAGGCGCTAGTCCACCTTGCGCAGGTGCGAGGGCGGGATGTGAAGGATGAGCCGGTACTTGGCGGCCGTGCGGCGGGCGATGTTGATGCCCTGCTCCGCCAGCCGGGCGACGATCTCCTGGTCGGCCAGGGGGCTCGCCGCGTTCTCCGCGCTGACCATCGTCGAAATCATGTCGCGCACGGTCTTGTTTGAGACTTCCGACCCGTCCGCCATCTTAATGCCCGGCGTAAAGAAATACTTCAGCTCAAAGATGCCGATCGGGGTTTGCATGTACTTGCCCGACACCGCGCGGCTCACCGTGGTCTCATGCACGCCAACGACCTGGGCAATCTGGGACATGGTCAGCGGCTTGAGGTGCGAAACGCCGTGGTCCAGAAACTCCGTCTGCGTGGAGACCACTTCGGCGGCGATTCGCTGAATCGTCTTCTGGCGCTGGTAGATGCTCTTGATTAGAAATGCGCCGGCGCGAATCTTCTCCTGCACATACGCACGCACGTCAGGAGCCGTTGCGGGGTCCTCCATCAGCTTGCGGTAATGCGTGCTGATGCGCACATGCGGCAGCTGGTCCTCATCCATGACCACCACATACTTGCCGTCCACCCTCTGCACCTCAACCTCGGGGACGACGATGGCGGCATTCTCCGCCACGACCGCCTGCCCCGGCTTGGGGTTCAGGTTGCTGATAATGTGCACGCCCTGAATCACATCGTCCACCGTCACCTTCAACGCCTTGGCGATCTCCTTGTATTTTCGAGCCGCAAGGTCGCCCAGATGGTGCAGGATGATGCTGACCGCGACGCCGTGCTCCCGGCCGCCGCGCTCAATCTGCAGCATAAGGCATTCCTTCAGGTCCCGTGCGCCGACGCCGATGGGATGAAACTCCTGGATCACGGTCAGCACGTCTTCCAGGTGCCGCACATCGGCGCCTGACGAGGCGGCCAGATCGGCCAGCGGCGCCGTGAGGTACCCGTCGTCGTTGATGCTCCCGATCAGCAGCTCGCCCAGCTGCCGGTCCGTCTCCGAGAGCCCCGCGAGGCTCATCTGCGCGACGAGGTGCTCCTGCAGCGATTCCCGCTGCGACTGCGAATCCATGAAATAGCTGCGGCGATCCTCGTCGTCTTCGCTGCTGCCGCGCGCCGCCTGCGCGTCCTGAAAGAAGTAGTCGCGCCATTCGTCATCCAGCTTGGCAAGAACTTCGTACTCCTTGTCAAAATCGGGCTTTACGAGATTCGCGTCCGGCTCCTTCACCGGGTCCGGCTCGACGTCGGGCCGCGCCTCGACCTTCAGCTCCTCGGGGGTCAAGACATCGGCGGCCAGTTCCTCGATCGTGAGCTCCTCGGGGGCCAGCGCCTCCTCGATCGTAGGGTTCTGCTCGATCTCCTGCTGGATCATGGCGCGCAGCTCCAGCATGGGGAGCTGCAGCATCTCAAGCGACTGACGCAGCTGCGGCGCAAGAATTTGCAGCTGCCTCTGGCTCTGCGATAAGGAAAGTGTTTGACTTGCCATAGGCCTTACTCTCTATAAGCGTAGTGTAAACGTAGGGACTAGTTTCTCAAGCAAAATTTGGACCCGTCACCGGATATTGATCATGAGCCTGCACGTGTGCGTATTGGCCAGCGGCAGTTCGGCCAACTGCATCTACATCGCCTCCGAAACGACCCGCATCCTGATTGACGCGGGGCTCAGCGGCAAAGAGACGGCGCGCCGCCTGGAACAGGTCGGCGCCGACATCGCCGGCATCCACGCCCTCTGCGTCACGCACGAGCACGACGACCACTGCTCCGGGCTCCGAGTCCTGCACCGCCGGTTCAAGACGCCCCTCTACGCCAACGCCGGGACGATTAAGGCGATCGAGGCCGAGGGCCCCCTGGCCGACGTGAGCTGGCAGGTCTTCGCCACGGGCTCTCCCTTTGAGATCGGGGATCTGCACATCGAGCCCTTCTCCGTGCCGCACGACTCGTATGACCCCGTCGGCTTCGTCGTAAGCGGCGGAGGGCAGCGCATCGGCATCGCCACGGACCTGGGCATGTCCACGACCCTCATCCGGCAGCGCCTCGCGAACTGCCACGCGCTGGTGCTGGAGGCAAACCACGACGAAGGGCTGCTCAAGGACTCCAAGCGCCCCTGGTCGATCAAGCAGCGCATTCTGAGCGGCCAGGGCCACCTCTCGAATGCGCAGGCCGCCGAACTGCTCGCCGAGGTCGCCGGCCCGCAGCTGCGCGCGGCCTTCCTCGTCCACCTGAGCGCGGAGTGCAACACCCCCGAGCTTGCGGTGCGCACGATTCGCAAGGAGCTGGAAAAGCGCGGGCACGGGCACGTGGAGCTCAAGCCGAGCCATGCGGACCGCGTCAGCGACGTGCTGCGGCTGGGATAGCAAGCTCCTCCAGCACGGCGGCGGCGGCGCGGTCGGCGGCGCCGCCCGCGCCCAGCGCCTGCACCACGCCGTCCAGGTCGGCCAGCATCCTGGTTCGCTCCGGCCCGTCGCGCAGCAGCGGCGCCACGGCGGCGGCCAGGGCCTCCGGCGTAGCCGCGTGCTGGATGAATTCCGGACACACCGCCCGGCCGGCCACGATGTTGACCATGCCGATGTAGGGCAGCCGCACGAGCAGGCGCCCCATCAGGTAGGTGAATCCCGATACGCGGTACGTGATGACCATCGGGCAGCGCATCAGCGCCGTCTCGACGGTCGCCGTGCCGGACGCCACGATCGCCGCCCGCGCCTGCCGCAGCACCTCCCGCGTCTGGCCGGCCACGATCTTCCAGCGCGCAGGCCCGGGGCCCGCGCCGGCGGCCACGCCGCGCACCACGTCGGCAATCTCCGGCGACGGCGCCGGAAGGATGAACGAAGCCCCCGGGAACTCCTGCTCGAGGAGGCGCGCCGCCTGCCACAGGGAGGGCAAAATCCGCTGGATCTCGTGGATGCGGCTGCCCGGCAGCAGGGCCACGCGCGGCTCGCCGTCCCACGGCAACTGCACAGCCGGCGCGGCGTGCGCCAGCCGCGCGTCGTCCACGAGCGGATTTCCCACAAAATCCACTTTCATCCCCGTTCCCTCAAAGTGCTGGGCCTCGAAGGGAAAGATCGCGAGCAGACGATTCACATCGCGCGCCATCGCAGGTATGCGCGCCCGGTTCCACGCCCACACCTGCGGGCAGATGAAGTAGATGGTTTTCAGCCCCAGGCGATGCGCCTCCCCCGCGAACCGCAGGTTGAAACCCGGGTAGTCCACGAGAAGCACGGCGTCCGGCCGGCGCGCGGAGGCCAGCGCAACCATCTGGTAGTACACCTTCCGGAAGAACGCGAACCGGCACAGCACCTCGGAGAACCCCATCACCGCCATGTCCTTGACGTGCTGGAAGAGCTCCACGCCGGCGCGCTGCATTTCGTCCCCCCCAATGCCGTAGAAGACCACGTCCGGCGCCCGCGCGTGGACGGCCTTCACCAGGCGCGCCGCCTGCATGTCCCCCGACACTTCGCCGGCAATGATAAGGATGGAGGGCGGGCTCATGAAGGATTCTCCCGGATGCAGCGGCATATCTCGATCGCCAGGCGCAGCGCCTCGGACCCGTGCTGGCCCGAGACCGCGGGCTCATGCCGCTGCGTGACGCACCGCACGAAGGACCGCAGCTCCTCCGTGAGGGCATCGCTGCGCTCGACGGGAACGTCCTCGACGGACAGGCCCTGCGCCGACTTGCGCATGAGCTGGCCCGTCTGGTTCATATAGTCCAGCGAGACATACGAGTCCTCCTGGAACACGCGGATCTTGCGCTTTTTCTCCCGGCTGATCCGGCTCGCCGTCACATTTGCCACGCACCCGCCCTCAAAGACAAGGCGGCAGTTGGCGATGTCTTCCGCCGGGCTCAGCACCGGGACGCCGGCGGCGTGGATTTCCAGGATCGGCGCCCGCACCAGGTGCAGGATGATCTCCAGGTCGTGAATCATCAGGTCCAGCACGACGCTCACCTCCGTGCCGCGCGGCACGGCCGCCTCGCGGGGCGGCGGGTAAGGAGCCAGCCGGATGGCTTCAATGAAGCGCGGCCGCACGATGTGCTCCTCCAGAAACTTCATCACGGGGTTGAAGCGCTCGATGTGCCCCACCTGGAGAACAAGCCCCTTCTCGCGCGCCCCGCGCACCATGTCTTCGGCCTCGCCCATCGTGAACGCAATCGGCTTTTCCACGAGCAGATGGACGCCCTGCTCCAGCAGGCGCGTGGCCACCGCGTGGTGCCGGTCGGTCGGCACCGCAAGGCTCGCCGCCTCGACCGCGGCGGAAAAGCTGGCGAGATCCGGCCAGGCGCGCGTGCCGTGGCGCTGCGCCACCTCCGCCGCGCGCGCGGCGTCGATATCGTACACCCCCGCCAGCTTCACGCCTTCCAGCTGCGCATAGATGCGGGCGTGGTGCTGCCCGAGGCTGCCCACGCCGCACACTCCCACGCGCAGCGGATTCTTTGCCGCGTCTACTTTCATGAATGGCTCATAACATCGGCGCCATCAGGTGGCAGAAGTTCTCCAGCATCCGCTGCCGGATCGGACGCTTCCGCCACTGAACCAGCGAAATCTCCTCGCTCAGCGACTGATCCTCGAGCACGACGCGCTTCAGCTCGCCGATGAACGACTCGTCGTACACTACGAGGTTTGTCTCATAGTTCAAGCGCAAGCTTCGCACGTCGAGGTTGGCGGTCCCGACGACGGCCACGGCATCGTCCGCCAGCAGGGCCTTCCCGTGCAGGAACGGCCCATGGCGCTCGAAGATCCGCACGCCCGCCCCCATCAGGTCCTCGTAGATCGCGCGGCTCGCCATGCCCGCGTACACGTGGTTGTTCCGCCCCGGCACCACCGCCCGCACATCCACGCCGCGCAAGGCCGCGGCGCGCAAGGCGCGCACGAGGTCCGGCGTCGGCACGAGATAGGGCGTCACCACCAGGAGCTGCCGCCGCGCCGCGCCGATTGTAGAAAAAAAGACGTCCGTGATGTTCTCCACTTCCGAGGTGGGCCCGCCGTTGACGACTCGCACCAGGGCCCGCCCGGCGGGCTCAATGTGCGGAAAGCATTCCTTCCGCAGCAGCGTCTGCGGGTCCTCGTCGGTCATGAAGTACCAGTCGCGCAGGAAGGAATACTGGAGCTCCTGCACGATCGGCCCGCGGACCGAGAAATGATAGTCGCGATCCGCCGGCCGCCCCGGCCGGCTGACGTTGACGTCGTCCAGGTTGAGCCCGCCCATAAACGCCGCGTGTCCGTCGAGAATCAGCACCTTGCGGTGGTTGCGCAAGTTCACCTGGAACTGGCGCTTGATCGGGTTGGCTTGCGTCCACCCTTCAATCTGCAGGTTGGGCACGCCCCGGTAGCGCCGGAACAGGCCGCGCAGCCAGGCGCGCGTCGAGCCGAAGTGGTCGTACAGCAGGCGCACGCACACGCCGGCGCGCGCGCGCTCGGCCAGCAGGTCCAGAAACATCACGCCCGTCGCGTCGTTCCCGAGGATGAAGGTCTGCATGTGAATGTGCTGCTGCGCCCCGCGGATGGCGTCCGCCATGGCGGGATACGCCTCGTCCCCCGTCACCAGGGGGCGGATCGAATTGCCGCCGAGCAGCGGGTAGTCGGGAAGGATGGATTCCATGGCCCGGTTGTGGTCCCGCTCAAAGGCATTCGACGGCTCCACGGTCCCGAATTCATGGACGGCCCGCCAGTAATTCAGCGGCATTTCGCTCTCTTCGCTCAGGCGCCGCTCGTTCAGGAACTCCTGGTCCGACCGCTGCTTCCGCCAGCCCTTCAGCGGCACGCGGTTCACCCCGAAAAACAGGTACAGCAGCGGCCCGAAGAACGGAAAGGACCAGGCCGCAAAGACCCACAGCACCGTGGCGCTTGGCTCGCGCGGATAGCGCAGGCAATGCAGCGCCACCAGCAGGAACCCCGCGAAGTGCGCGATCCAGAAAGGCTCCGACAGCAAAGCCGCCCAAAAATCCGCGGCCCCCGCGCTCATGGCCAAAGTGACTGGGAGTATGTCGGGCATGTGGCGAGAGTAGCGAAGCGCTGCGCGATCCGCAATTTAATGATGAAACAGCAACTTGACATGAGATGCCTTCCGCATGATGATTGCACGAAGTTGCTTCGGGTAAGGATATTCATTCTTGTTGCAAGGAGTTGGAACTATGCGCATGAAACGCATCTTGAGCGCCGCACTGCTGATCACAGCGTTCGCCAGTGAAGCCGTCCTGGCCGAACAGGGCACCGCAAAGACTGTGCTGGTCGTTCCGTCCCGCACGCGGATGGTGCAGTTTGCGATGGATATCGCGCGGCTGCGCCCCACCTATGTCGTCGCCTACGGAACCCGTAGCAGCCCTACCGATGTCGCCCTCTATCTCTGGAGCGACAAAGCCCAGGAGTGGAAAGACATCAGCACCGAAGAATACGGAAACGGGTCGGTCCTTGATGCATCGGCCCAGTCCCTGGCCCTGGTGGGAAGCAAGAAGGATGTTCCCTCCGAGCTCTTACAGCAGCCGGAATGGGCCACGAAAAGCGTGCGGATCGAATCGTTGAATGCCGCCGAAATGGCCAACGCCCTGGACCGCAGCATGCATTTCACGCCCACCGAATGGCGCTGGCTCGCCAGGCGCTATGACATTACTCTCACCGACCTGAATTCCGAGCGGCGCCGCTACGGCAAGTACGGGCCTCCCGGCAGCAAAGCCCGGCCGGAACAGACGGAAGCCCCGGCCCCGGTGCCGACCGCGGGGGATGTGCTGAAGAATGAGCCCGCTGCCCTGGAGCCGGAAGCGCCCAAGTTTGATGTGATGCCCGCGCCCAAGCCGACCCCGCAGGTCAAGGAATCCAAGCCCGCCGCGCAAGCCGACTCCCCGGACAAGAAGAAGCCGGAAGACAAGTAAGGGCTTACGCCCTGACCTGGCCTCTTCCCTGGATGACGTACTTGTAGGTGGTCAGCTCATCCAGGCCCATGGGCCCGCGGGCGTGCAGCTTGTCCGTGCTGATCCCGATCTCAGCGCCCATGCCGAACTCGCCGCCGTCCGTAAAACGGGTGGACGCATTGATATATACGCACGCTGAATCGACTCTCTGCGTGAACGCATTCTGCGCGGGCTCGGACTGCGCAACAATGGCATCGGAATGCCGCGTGCCATACTTGTTGACGTGATCGATCGCCTCGTCCACCGACCCCACGACCCGGACATTCATCTTCAGCTCCGCGTATTCGGTGTGCCAGTCCTGTTCCGAGGCCTCTTCCGCCTGGGGCAGGATCGCGCGCGTCGCCGCATCGCCCTTCAGCTTGACCCCGAGCTCCGTAAACCGCGCCCCCAGCCTTCGCAGAAAGGGCTCGGACACCTTGGCGTGGACCAGAAGGCATTCCATCGCGTTGCAGACCGCCGGGCGCTGGCACTTGGCGTTCTCTACGATTCGCAGCGCCATGTCCAGATCCGCGGACTCGTCAACGTAGACATGGCAAACGCCCTTGTAGTGCTTGATCACCGGCACGCGCGCCTGCGCCGTAACCGCGCTGATGAGCGCTTCCCCTCCGCGCGGAATGACCAGGTCCACCTTGCCCACAAGCTGCACAAGGTCCCGCACGGCTTCATGGCGGGTTGTGCGGATAAACTGAATTGCGTGCGGGGGCAGCCCCTTTCGCATCCCGCCGGCGATCATGGCATCGGCGATGGCGGCGTTGGAGCGCAGCGCTTCGCTCCCCCCCCGCAGCACGACCACATTGGACGTCTTGAGACAAAGCGCCGCGCTGTCGGCGGTTACATTCGGACGCGACTCGTAGATGATGACGATGACGCCGATCGGCACGCGCTTCTTCACAATCTCGAGCCCGTTGGGCCGGATCCAGCGGCTGATTCTGGCGCCAATCGGGTCCTTCAGGTCAATGACGGTCCTCATCCCGCTGACCATGCCGTCCACGCGGGACTCGGTAAGCAGGAGCCGGTCGAGCATCGCCGCGGACATTCCCGCCTTGCGCGCGGCCTCCATATCCTCGGCGTTCGCCGCAAGGATCGACGCCTTCCGGGCGTCCAGTTCGTCCGCCATGGACTGGAGGATGATGTTCTTCTTGCGAGCAGCGAGCAGCACCATCTGCCGCGAAGCCGCCAGCGCCCGCTCTCCCACCACCGCCATGTCTTCTATCAGTTCCATCGATCGCTCCTCGATTTCGCGGGCCGACTCGCCTACAGAGAGACATAGTACGGGAAAAGCTGCCGCCGCTCAATGTGGTTCTGGCGATCCGCGTAACGCCGCGGTTACCGCAGGGGAAGGCTCCCTGCCGCCTCGTGCGGCAGGGGCCAGAATTCCGCCTCCCGTGGCGCAAGGCCACGGGGAGGCCTCCTGCATAACTGAAGCGATACCGGAATGCAGCAGTTCGCATGATGGCCGCTTGAAACAGTCCACGGCCCGCGTAAAGCGGGCTCTACCTGTCACAGTAGAGCCCGCTTTACGCGGGCTGCACAGCCATCGAATGCGCAACGCTTCGGTGATGTAGGGGGAAGGCTCCCTGCCGCCTCGTGCGGCAGGGGCCAGAATTCCGCCTCCCGTGGCGCAAGGCCACGGGGAGGCCTCCTGCATAGCTGAAGCGATACCGGAATGCAGCAGTTCGCATGATGGCCGCTTGAAACAGTCCAC